>CAYGIN010000001.1:0-39245 GCA_964349995.1 uncultured Candidatus Saccharibacteria bacterium
AGTACTCCAGAAGGAAACTAGCCGAGATTTGTTGCTGTATAAGAATATCTCGGCTGGACTTCCGCAAATACTTCTTTTTTGAATGTGTGTCAAATTGAGCGTATTTATGGCCTGATTAAAACTATAGAATATGTTTTTTTGATCTATGTTTTATAGCAACAGGGCAGGTCGCTATCCGGCGATCTGCCCTTTATTTACATGACTAGATCGCTGATTCCAAAACATTTTGTCTTATCTATTCTCGGCTGGATTTCTGCAAAGACTTTTTTGGATGCGCATTAAATAACGTATTAACGCATTGAGGGCGTATAGAGGGCGTATATGTGTCATGGTTAAAAGCTATTTTGGATTCTTATCCACACATTATGAATAAAAAGCACTAAAGAATTTGTTTTTAAGCGTATACTCTATAGCAACAGGGCAGGTCGCCATCCGGCGATCTGCCCTTTATTTGCATGATTAGATCGCCGATTCCAAAACATTTTGTCTCCTCGGTCGAGGCGGCTTCTCAATTTAAAAAAACAAACGATTACATCAGCCTACTGTGCCGACGGGGTTCGGTGCACGGAGTACTCGCGGATACTCAATGGTATGTAGATCCTGCTTCGTTGGTCTTGTACTTTACAAAACAGGAAGAACTTCGCACCCAGCGCCACCAACAGCTTTCGGCAAAGCTTGCCCAAGAGTACAGGCAGCGCGTAGGTGAAGTTTCTAAGCAACCGCTGGTTGTATTGCCGCAAATAAAATTTTATGTGCATGTAGTTGGGTTTGTTACCGGTGCCGCGATGCTGCTTGGCACACTTGTATTTGCAAGCAGTATGCATGTGCCGGAGCAGAATCAATACGCTGCAATCTCTCAAACCCAATCACCCTTCTTCGGCACGGGGGCGCCATCAGTTGTGTTGCCAACGAGCACAGGTGATGCGTTTGCAGGTGCAACCAATTTTTTCTCAGATGTGTTTGATACGTTCTTCGGCAACGAAACACAAGTTGCGCAGAACGTTGTTACCGAACCTGTGCAGAACTCGCCGATTGGTTCTGGGGAACCGCGGACGAATTCTGCTCCGGCATCCGCGACAGTCAGTGTGCCGGGTGTAGCTGTTTCGTCTCCAGCTGTGATTAACACCTACCCTGTCATCGAGCGCATCGTTGAACGCAGCGTTGCAGTTGGCGGCGTGTCAGAGGAAGATCTCACAGGACGTTTGCAGGATCTCTACAACCGCCTTGCAGTACAGATATCTAATCTCCAAAACCCAGGTCGTGAAAGTCCACTGCAAAACTTCGCTGTCTCACAAGTCATCAACAACCTTTCAGATGTTCGGCTCAATGGCACCACAAGAGCAGATGGTATTACTGCGTCGTCCGTCACCGCAAGTAGCCTTGATGTCTCCGGCAATACAAACTTCAGCGGCTTCTTGAATACAGGCACAACAACGGTTAACAGCCTCGTAGTGACTAATCTCTCGACGAGTACGTTTGCGGGTAATCTTGCGGTCACCGGCGCGACAGCGCTTAGTTCAACACTCGACGTCGCAGGCAACACCACTCTTTCCAACGCTACATCCACCAACTTCTTTTCGTCCGTTGCCTCAAGCACTAATTCCTACACACAAAATCTTCAGGCCGCGATTGTCTCATTGGTAAATGCCACCTCGACTAACTTCTTCGCAGGTACAGCTTCATCAACAAGCTTGTTTTCGCAAGCGGCATCGTTAGGCACGCTTTCTGCGCAGGCATTTACATTATCAGGAATTGGTACGTTTACAGGCGGCTTCCTCTCGCTCGCATCCACTACCATCGGTGCAGGCACACAAACAACAGGTTTGACGATAAACGGTGGAGCAACAACAACGGGGAATGCATACTTTGCGGGTGGGCTTGGAGTTGGGATTGCAACTTCTGCTGTAGGAGTGTTGCAAACATCCGGCAACGCCTACATTGGAGGCAACCTGTTTGTGGGCGGGAATTCGGTGACGCTGGGCAACAGCTCTTCAAATACATTAGTAATTAACTCTTCGATACAGTCTCATTTGACTCCAGACCAAAACATCACCTACGACCTTGGCTCCTCGTCTTTCTACTGGCGCAATGTGTATGTGGGTAACATTGTGGCAAATAATATTTCAGCTGCTTCAACGACCATCGCAGGTACCGCATCCGCAACATTCACGCTCAACTCGGACAACGCGACTTCCGATACGGAAGACATGGACCTTATCTTCTTCCGCGGCAACGTGGTGCCGAATGGGTTGCTTTCTTGGAAATCCGCCACAGACCGTTTCGAGTTCAATCAATCACTCTTTATTCAAAACGCTTCAACGGATAATCTCACCGGCGTAACACTCGACCTCAAAGGACTTTCCGGACAAACAGGAAATCTATTCCGCGTCGCATCTTCAACAGGAACTGACTTCTTTAACATAACTTCCGCTGGCCTAGTCGGCATCGGCACCACAACCCCAAGCTCACTCTTCTCAGTCCAAGGCAACCAATACACCAGCGGGTCTGCATTCTTCGGCGGCGCAATTACTGCAACTTCAACACTCGGGATTACAGGCCTTGCAACGTTTACTAACGGCCTGCTTTCTCTCGCTTCCTCAACTATCGGCGGCGGTACTCAAACAACCGGCCTCACTATTTTGGGTGGCGCAACAACGACAGGAAATGCGTATTTTGCAGGGAGTATAGGGGTGGGGACGACAAGTCCTTCGCAAGCGTTCTCAGTAAACGGTACTATTTATTCAAACACCGGTTACCTCTTTCCAGATGGCACCACACAAACCTCCGCAGCAATCCTAAACGGCGCGGGTACAACTGGGCAGATTCCGTACTATGCGAGCGCGGGTACGGCAATCACAGCTACTTCAACTTTGTTTATTTCAACTGCAAGCAATGTTGGCATCGGCACGACATCGCCCTGGGGTCTCTTGTCTGTAAATGCAAACGGTATAGGCTCTACACCGCAGTTTGTTATTGGTTCCTCAACCAAGACGGACTTTATTGTGACAAATGCGGGGTATGTGGGTATTGGTCTTCCAACAGCAGCAAACCCCCTGTCGATTAGCAAGACTGGAGTTGGCACCCTCGCTTCTTTTTATCGCTCGGATGCAAACTCAACCGACAACGCAGATATTCTCCTTGGTCGTTCATCTGCTTCCGGACAAAATATTAATTTCAGATATGTATACGATGCATCAAGTCCGTACCTAAATATCTTTCACGGAGGAGATTCTGCCGGAACAGGACTTGCAGTACTCAAGGGTGGCAACGTCGGTATAGGTACAACGACGCCCTGGGCGCAACTGTCTGTAAATCCAAACGGCCTCACTGGCCCTGCGTTTGTCATCGGTTCTTCAACTGCGACGAAGTTTATTGTCGACAATAGCGGCAACGTCGGCATAGGCACCACTTCTCCGTTTCGCAAATTCTCTATAACTGATACTGTTTCGACCGCACAGGTGACGGTTGCGTACGACAACAGCCGCTACACCGACTTCCTTACCAACTCGGTCGGCGATCTTGTTGTGACCCCGCAAGGTCAAGACATTTTCTCAAACGACAGCAACCTCTGGATCTGTTCTGGCGGTTCGTGTCCGTCTGGCACGCCGACTGGCACCGGCAATATTGTTGTTGAAAACAATATTGGCATCGGTACCACTACGCCGCAATTCCGCCTTACTATTGAATCTCAGAATGCCACTGACAACCTCTTCCAAATCGCGACAAGCACAAATCAGAGCATCTTTGTGGTCAATGCCACAGGCAAAATCGGTGTCGGTACCTCAACGCCAACACAGCAGTTCTCCATCTCAGATCGCCTCTTTGTTGGCGCAGGAGGAGCATCGGGTATGGGTACTGCAACCTCGACGTTCCAAGGTGACATAAAAATTACCGGCAAACTTGATGTCGGCACCATCGACCCTGTGTACACTATCGACGGCGTAAAATACGCAACCTACGGCCATTCGACTATTGGCATCAAGGAAGAAGCGGTTGCGGTGCTTGAGGTGGCCGACAAGAATCCGGCGACAGGCAAGTATGAAACAAAGATTGACTTCAAAGATTTGGACAAGAGTTCCGACCTTTGGCTCTTCTATCAAATCACCGACTTTGGGGAAGACTGGAAAAACTTGGTCATTAACCTGACGGCGTCATTTGACGGTTCGGTCTTCTATACAAAGGTTCCAAACGAGGCAGCGGTCATTATCTCGTCGAGCGAGCCTGGGGAAGTATCTGCACGCTTTATCGCAAACCGCTTTGACGCAGACAAGTGGCCGAATCTCCGCCCCGACCAAGATGACTCCTACACAGGACATGAGCTCCAAACGACGCAAGGTGGGCAGGCGACCAGGCGCTTTGATTTGGCAGAGTAGCTCAGAGTATACTAAAGAAGCATGAAACACTTGCCTAAACTGTTGGCCCCACTGTCCTTGGTAAGCATATTTGGCTTGTCCGGTATCGCATGGCTCCATACACCGTCTTTACATCAAACGATGTGTGCAGTTGCAGACAATACTGCTGGAGCGTCTGAACAGCAAAAACATACCGAAGATAGAATATATTTTGTAGGGTGTGGCGGACTTTTCTAACAGCACGGCCTTTATGACACATGAAGACCCAAAACAATGGCGCATTGTGCCGACTGTGTATGAGGAGGGAGAGTATGCCGCTCCAATCTCGCACGTTCAAAAAAGTGATTTTGTGTGGGATGCGCTCGGCCGCTCGCTTGATGCACACAAGCCCCAAGGATTGGGAATTATGCTTTCCTTCGCGTGGCAGCTGCACTTTTATGCATACAAAGAAGCAAGTGCTCGCGGGATAGTGACCGCGGTTGCAATGCCGACCAATGTCAGCGCGCTGTCGGGGCTTATGAAGTCGGTCCCCATTGAGGCGGTTCTGACCACAGAGGAAGGGGCACACGCATTCGTACAAGATCTGCAAGAGGCGGGGATGCTCGAGAGAATAAAGGTGTGGTTTATTGTGTCTCCAAAAGAACGCCCCAGCTCGTTTGTGGCGCCCGTTGGTACTACCGTGCACGACCTACTTCCATGAATACTCAGCACACCTTACTGCAGAAAGCGCTCGATTTTGCGCTCGGGAGTCCGCACTCGGATTTTTATCGCCGTAAATTTGGCCCCTCGTATAAAGAGTATTTCGATAAGCCTATACAAGAAATACCTTTTCTCGTGCGCACAGAGATAGACGCCGTTCCTGTATTTGAACGGACGTTTGTTCCGCGGGATATGGTGCGTTTTATACGCTCCACATCGGGTTCCACCGGAAAGAGTGTTATCGGTTTTCCAATGCTTGAGGAAGGACTGTATCAAAATTTTCTAGGCTTAATTGGATATCAAAAAGAGTCAGGGCAATTGTCGCGCTATTTTGAACCTTATTTTTCGCAGATGAATATTCGCTCAATGCTTTTGTTTTCTGCGGGTTCGTTTGTGCATGAAGTACGTGTACGAGAAATGGAAGGAAGACAATGTATTGCAGGAGAGTTTGCACAGCCAAAACTGACAGCAGAGCTTGCAAAGGAAGCGAACATCGAAGCCATTGTTGGTAATCCAAGCGGGCTCGTAGATTTTGCGCCGCACTTAAAAGCTATAGAAGGAGCAGATACTGTGCGGCTTATTATATCGGTGGGAGAACGTCCTACCTCGTTGCAGTTTGCCGCGCTACAAACTATTTTTCCCAATGCGAAAATTGCATTGCAGTATGGGCTGACTGAATCGCAAGGATACGTCGGGTACACCTGTCCAGAGAAATTGAGTATAGATCCCAAAGCACTTCATGTAGCCGACGGCACATTGTTTATAGAACTTATTGATCCTGACACTGAAGTCGTGCTTCCGCTTTTACCAGGGACTGAGGGTGAACTCGTTGTTACCACGCACGAACCGCAAGGGTTTCCTCTTATCCGCTATAGAACTGGAGATTTTGTGCGGATCCGCGGGGAATCCTGCGCCTGTGAGGGGAGCCCTCTGTTATTTGAATGTATGGGGAGGCTTACGCTCGACAGATTGCGGGTACCACATGGGATGCTCACTATCGCTGCAATTGAACAGGCGGTGTCGAGTCTTCCCGGTGTGCAGGAGTTTGAGGCGAAATGGAATGCCGAGGGTCCGTTGCCGAGGTTGGAAATTTCTCTGTATATGGACAGTGTGAAAAACGGAGAGGGTATATCTATAGATGAACTTGCTTCACGTATCCGTATTGCACCGAAGGCATCCTATCAAACAATTGTAGAGGAAGGGCGAGTGTTGCCGCTTGAAGTGGTTACTAAACCCTTAGAGCAGTGGGTCGGATGGAAAAAGAAAAAACGGCTGCACTAATTAGTTTGAGAGTGGAAGGAGATCTCCTGCGATTACAGTGCTTGCTTCAAGACGGCTGTGTTCCGCGGAGTTTGTAAATAGAATAAATATTGTCTCGCCTACAACAAAATCCCATTGTTCAATGGGGAGTATGGAAACACCGCCGATAACTCCGTCTGCACCAGTAGTTGCACGGACTCGTGTCATGGTCGCATTTGGGGTTATCCAAACTTTTGCGGTTGCTACTCGCCCTGTGCCGGTATCATACGAGAAGGTCATCCATCCTTCGACACTATTATTTTCGACCAACGTTCCGGTCTTTCGAATATCTTTGACGATGCTCAGTGTATTTGTTCTTGCTTTTTGATAGTTCGGGTCTTCCGCACCGCTCGCTTGCATAATGTTAAGTGTGACACTGCCCGCAAGCAACGCAGCAAGAACAAAGAGGAGCGTCAAAGTATTTTTTTGGTTCATAGCTGGTTATTGGGTTGGGGATGTAAATATCATTATAGCGTAGGGGACTGTTTGTTCCGCGCTGAGCCACAGGATTACGCGTATCCGAAGACCTTCCGTAAGCGTTTTTGCCGGTACTGTGTGCACGAGACGCGAATCGACAATAGTGCCTTGCTGGTCCGGCATCAACATCCGCACCAACATTGCAGTGTCTTTGTCGTAGTGGACGAGAATAGTTTGAGCGGGTTTGAGTGGGTCCTCGTCCTGCGTGAGCAAAAATGAGTCTGCAGAAAGGCTGCTGACAGTGCCACCGACAGGCATAGTTATATTTTTTCTGGCTCCAATTTGGAGTGCCTCAATATTCCTGCCCGATAAGGCCAATACTCCCATGGTCGATGCGAGTGCGACTCCTACACACACACCGCACACTACCGCCAGTGCCGAAGAGGCATTCATACTGTTCCAGTATACTAGTATGTATGCGTACCGTTCGTACTTTCATGTCGGCTCTAGCCCTTTTGTTCGCATGTGTGGTGTACATGTTTTTACCGCTTGAAACTCAAGACGCTGGAGGCGCGCTTCTTTCGTGTACTGTAATAGGAATAGTATTGCTCGACGCATTTCTGCGGGGGTATGGGCCGAGTCCGCGTCACTGGCATATGTCACAGTGGCTTGTCGTAGCTTTCGTACTCTCTCTTTTTGTCTCGACACTGTTTTCAAAGAACTATACCCATGCACTTTGGGGGTTTTCATTCGATATGACATCAGCGCTATTTCTTTCGTTTGTATTCTGTCTACCGCTTATTGTGGGGACACTCCCTGCCGCGACGCGGAGGATATTGTTTATAAGTGCATGTCTGTCGCTCGTACTCCTTGTAGCCTTTCCGCTCATACGATCGGAAGTATATGTTCGACCCTCGCATGAAGCCACTCTAGGGATTGAGTCTGCATCGTACGCAGAAAATGGAACCCGGGCTCTACTTGTTGGACTCGGACCCAATTCGTTTGTGTATGCATGGCAGATGTATAAACCCGCGGCGGTGCTTACGACACCATTTTGGGCCGATGATTTTCCCGTTGGAAGTAGTGTCGTTACAACGCTCACTATTGAGACAGGAGTTATAAGCGTCCTCCTGCTTTTTTTGATATACCTGTCTGCCTGCGCAGAGGAGTTATGGAAAAGTATTGCGGAACAGGTACCACGTGGGAGGAAGTTTTTTTCCAGTCTGTCTGTTGCGCTTGTGCTTGGGTCTTTTGTTGCTCTTGTATACGCAGAGCCGTCCGCTCCGCTCGTGTTGGTGTCGGGCATACTTCTATCCTCATTCCGGTTTCAAACGGAACCGCGGTTGCTCCTGAGTATGTGGGTTCGCCGGGCGGCTATTTTTTTAAGCGTAATTTTTATATGCGTTGTCGTATATATAGCAGTTGCAATTGCATTTTATTTTTATGCATTTTCACAGGTGCGCGCGGGGAATGTGCCGTTGGCTCGCAGTACGGGCGAGTACTCATATCAACTCTACAAAAATCCCCAGACCGCGCGGTTTCTCTCGCAAGTATTCCGGTCACTCGGGCATGAGCTGGGCAGGATACACGCATCGAAAAACACCACACAAGACGCATTCCACACTGCGTCCGCATATGCGCGGGCAGCTACACAGTACGAGTCGCAGAACGGACAGAGCTGGAAATTACTCGGCATCAGCCTTGCAGAAGAATTGTCTCTCCAAAAAAACCAAATCTTTTCTACTGAAGGTAAAAAAGCTTTTGATACGGCGGTGAAGCGAATTCCTAATGACCCGTCGATTCTCTTTTTTGAAGCGCAACTCTACATACTTGCGGGGGATCAGGTGGGAGCAAAGAACTTGCTCGAAAAAGCTCTTTTGATGAAGCCTGACTATGTGGAGGCGAGTGACTTGCATGAGGCGATTCAGTAAACATATTTTTTGCGCGTGCTTGTTTTTACTCGTATTCATTTTTTTTGGAGTACAAGACTTTTCTCGTGCGCCGATAAAATATAATGTAGTTCTCATAAGTATTGACAGTTTGCGCGCAGACCATATGAGTCTCTACGGATACGATCGCACTACAACGCCAGCTATTGATGCATTTGCTAAGCGTGCTGTGGTATTTAATTCTTTTTTTTCAACGAGCATGATTACTCCAATCAGCGAGGTCAGCGTTCATACAGGTATGTATCCATTTTCAAGTGGAGTTGTTAATTTTGAATCAACCCTACCCCCCACAGTTCAGACATTAGCCGAAGTGCTTAAGGAGCAGGGGTGGCAGACCGCTTCGTTTGGCTCATCTGTGGAGTTTAATATGGGAGGCATACGTACCTCTCTTTCTAGGGGATTCGACACATATATAGGAAACAACAATACACTAAATGCTCCGTTGCCGTGGTACGGTCGGGGCGGGTCACGTGTGCTGGAAGCTTTGACGTGGACAAAAAACGCAGTAAAAAATAAGCAGCCCTTCTTTCTATGGCTTCACGTTGGTTCAGTTCACTGGCCATACGGGCAGGATGAGCCCCCACACTTTACTGACCCTTCATATGACGGACGTATGAGACTCGGTTCAATTCCAGAAAAAGGCGTTCCACAACTGAGGCCCCTTTTTGTAGAGAGATATGGGAGCATATGGCAAGGCAAGGAATACAGGCCAAACAGAGGAGTGATTTCCGCAGACGCAAGCAATGACTTGGCCTATATTACAGACCGCTATGATGACGGCATTGTGAAGACTGATCGAGAATTAAAGCCAATCCTTGATTTTCTTTCTGAAAGCGAGATTGAAGAGAATACAATCGTTATTATTCAATCGGAACATGGCGAGGGGCTGGGAGAACGTGGGTATGTTGCTCATTATGATATTTCAGACACCGAAACACGAACTCCTTTGATTCTAAAGATTCCTTCGGTTGATCCGCAACATGTGGATGCCCTTGCGTCCGGGGTAGATGTTTTTCCGACAGTTCTCTCCGCGCTCGGACTTCATGCGCCACACGTCGACGGGGTTGATTTTATGCCATTTATTACCGGAGCATCAGCGACTCCTCCGCGAGAAGAAGTATATTTGACGAGATCACCTCTGTGGGAGCGTATTCTGGTGCAAGCTGAGCCGTGGCTTCAGCCTTTTGTTGACCAAGATACCGTACACCATTTCCATGACACCGCGGTGCGCACGAATGAGTGGAAGCTTGTGCACCGCAGTGCCCGGGAAGTCGAGAGAATATACTCTTGGTACGGGTACCTCACCAGCGGTACCATTGTACGGCCGGAGTACGAACTGTATCATGTGTCGGTAGACCCCTATGAGAGAGCTGATGTGCATGCTATATATCCGGAGGTAGTAAAAGAATTGCAGTCAAAATTAGATGCCTTTGAGATGGCGACTGAAGGAACACAAGAGTTGCCGGCATCTGGGGGGCTGCTCCAGCCATATTTTTAAGTAGAATGTCTCCAACCATAAAATTTTTTTTCATACTTGTGCTTGTCGGTCTGCTTCTAACATTTGCATGGAGGCAGTATGCCGCAGAGGCCACATTTGGTATTTGCCGTAACTGCAACGTCATTGTTATTGGTGTAGACACGCTTCGTGCAGACCGCGTGCATGCGCTTGGCTATTTCCGCGACACAACACCAACGATAGATGCACTTGCAGGGCGGGGATATGTATTTTCTCAGGCCATAGCTCCGGCAAGTTGGACCGTGCCTTCTTTTATGTCTATTTTTACTGGAGTCTACCCATCGGTTCATAAAGTAGTAAATAAGTACAGGGTTTTTACTGAAGAGACGCAAATCCTTTCTAATCTTGAGACGCTTTCTCCAAACATCCAGACGCTGGCGCAGGTTCTAAAAAACGAAGGATATGCAACCGGTGGTTTTACGGGAGATGCAGGCGTGTCATCCAAATTCGGATACGGCCAAGGTTTTGATGTGTATACTGACGAAAAAGCATTTGGTGGACTTGAAAATAGTGAAAACCACGCTCTTGCATGGCTAGATACGCAGAAGGAAAATAATTTTTTTATGTTCTTTCATGGGTATGATTTACATGGCCAGTTTCCTCCACCTACCCAAGAGCGATATGTAGACGTCACATATACAGGGTCATACACAGGAACTCCTAAAGAAGAAGAAATCCTTCGAGAGGAGGTGCTCACCCCGCATGGAGTGGAGTTGACAAGTAGTGACGTTTCTTTTTGGAACGCGGTGTATGACAATAAAGTCCGCAGTGCGGATGAAAAGCTCGGTGCGTTCCTTTCTAAGCTTTCAGACAGAGGCATGCTCTCGCGCACGCTTATTGTGGTCGTGTCTGACCATGGGGAAGAGTTCTATGAACACGGCGGGTTTGATCACGGACACTCACTATACGATGAACTTATTCATGTGCCACTTTTGTTTATTGTGCCGGGCATGACGGGAGGGGTAACCATTTCATCGCAAGTCAGTACCATGGATGTCATGCCTACAATATTGCACCTACTTGGGATCAGGCAGTCGCAAGGGATTGAAGCTCAGTTACGCGGGCGCAAGAATTTGGCAGAGTATTTTACGAATCCTGCAGGGCCTGGGTCCGATGTGTATTCGGAAACTGATTATCGTGGATATACACACAAACGAAGTATTCGGACCGCAGATGGGTGGAAGTATATTATGACGCTTGAGAGTGGAGCAGAAGAATTGTACAACCTCAATACAGATACAAAAGAAAAGACAAATCTTATCGGCGTTGAGTTAGAAATAGCTGAAACGTTGCGCGTAGGATTGAGACAGCATCTTGAGCAAGACTTACATACTGATCTTTCAAATAGACCAAGCATTTCCTGTTTACCTGTATACCAAGGAGAATGTCAGCAATAGAGGTCGTCCCCGAACTGTTTTGTAGTCCTGCCTAGATGAGGTATCCTTTTAGGGTATGAGTGGCGGTACTTTTTCCATAGTGTTTCGGGGGTTCTCCACCCTCATTATTTTTTTTGTTGTGTTGTACGCAGTGAGAGTGTCTGCAGCGACACTCACGACAAATGTCACTATAACGGGCGCCGCTAGCGTACTTGGAACCCTTTCCAAAGGATCCGGTACGTTCGTTATTGACCACCCACTCGACCCTGCAAACAAACTGCTTTTCCACTCATTCGTCGAGTCTCCTGACGTGAAAAACATCTACGACGGCATCGCAACGCTCGACAGCAGTGGGGAAGCAACAATTGTGTTGCCGAACTACTTTCTTGCACTCAATAAAGATTTTAGATACTTGGCAACGCCGCTCGGTGCTCCGATGCCTAACTTGCATTTAGGAAAGGAAATACAGAAACGCTGGTTTAACTTCTTTGGCCCCATTCAATTTAAAATAGTTGGCGGTGCGGCGGGAGGCCGCGTTTCGTGGCAAATAACTGGCATCCGACACGACAAATTTATTGAAGATAACCCTATTGTGGTTGAAGTAGAAAAATCCGACACGACGTTGGTAAAAAAAGGCGAGTATGTTTCGCCAGAATTATATGCGCAATAAATTACATATCATCAGAATAAGTGTAAGCCTCCTATTGCTCGGAACCCCTTTGCTTGTCTATGGAGTAACACTCACTGGAAACATACAGTTTCAAGGCAATCTGGCTATTACCGGAAGCGTTTCAAAAGGATCCGGTACGTTCGTTATTGACCACCCACTCGACCCTGCAAACAAACTGCTTTTCCACTCATTCGTCGAGTCTCCTGACGTGAAAAACATCTACGACGGCATCGCAACGCTCGACAGCAGTGGGGAAGCGACAATTGTGTTGCCAAGCTATTTCGACGCACTTAATGTCTCTTTTCGGTATCAATTTTTTCCACTTGATACCGCTGATCCTAATCTGTATGTCAAAACTGAAGCAGATGTGACAAAAAATCGCTTTACTATTGCGGGAGGAACTGCAGGCAATAGGATTTCATGGCAGATAACCGGCATCCGACACGATAGGTATATTGTGAATAATCCCATTGTGGTTGAAGTAGAAAAATCCGACACGACGTTGGTAAAAAAAGGTCAGTACTTATTTGATGGCTATGAAAAATAATATAAACTCATTAAAATATTTCATCGCGCCAGTCGTGTTTTTACTCCCTCTGGTCTTCTTTTTTCTTCCGGTGCATACCATATATGCATATGGTCAGGGGTACTATGTCGGCTACTACCAAGCTGCCTACTATAGCCAGCCATACTACCAAGGGTACTACCAAGGCTACTATCAGCCATATTATCAACCTTACTACCAGCCGACGTATCAGACGGTGTTTACTAGAAATGCGGCAGCAACTAGAAATGTTAGTGTTACCGGCGTTCTTTCTAAAAGCTCCGGTACGTTCGTTATTGACCACCCACTCGACCCTGCAAACAAACTGCTTTTCCACTCATTCGTCGAGTCTCCAGATGTAAAAGACCTCTATGACGGAGTTGCAACTCTTGACGACACAGGTGAGGCGACTGTTACACTGTCCACCTACTTTGAAGCTCTTAATAAAGACTATCGATATCTGATACGGCCACTCGGGCAGTCAATGCCAAACCTCTACATCAAGCAGGAAGTCAAGAACAATCAATTTTTGATTGCCGGTGGCGTCAAAGGAGGCCGCGTTTCGTGGCAAATAACTGGCGTCCGCCATGACCCCTACATCGTCGCACATCCAATCGTGGTTGAAGTGCAAAAAAGCAAAGATGCCCTAGTCGACAGGGGGCAGTATGTGTATGCCGCTGGTTTTACATCACAAGGGAGAGGGCTGTTTGGTTCCATCACGTCCCTTCTCGGCTCTTTTTTCCGTTAGTGCATGATTAATTTTAAAACACGCCAAATATTTTTTATTGTGCTGGGCGTGTTTGTTTTTGGAGGCGTTGCGGTTGCACTGCGCGTACATTCTGTGCAAAAAACACCCGAGGAATATGCCCGCGCTATTGTCGCCCACTGCGCCGAGGCATCGAATCACACCTCTTGTTATGAACAGGAGGTGCCTAAACTGTTGGTTCAGGGAGTGCGGTTTGAGGATGCGTTTGAGGTTGCCTATATTATTCAGCAACTTGATCAAACTGGCGAATACTGTCACCGCATAGGACACGAGCTTGGATCCAAGGAAACAGCAAAAGACACAAGCAAATGGAAAGAAGTTGCGCGCCGAACTCCTTTAGGGAAGTGTCTTGCGGGCGGACTGCACGGTGCCTTCCAGGAGCGTTTTAAACAGGCATCTCTTTCTCCTGCGGAGCTTCCTTCTTTTGAAAAAGAAATGCAAGGTTTTTGTGATGTTCAGAAAAATATCCCATCGTCCTCCATTGACCTTTCCATGTGTGCACACGGTCTTGGGCATTTATTTTTGTTTGCAACGGGAGGAGATATCCAAGAGTCAGTGCGCCTGTGTTCGGCAATTGTTTTTAAAGAAGAGGTGGGTGTAACCAGAGAAGGCCAAGAGTTGTCGTGTTTTGACGGAATGTTTATGCAACTTTTCGAACCGCACGACGCGGAAGAATACGCTCTTATCCAGGGACATGAACAGACTACAGACACTGTCGGTGCTTTCTGTACAACTTTTTTACCGTTGCCAAAAGCCGCCTGTGTTGCACGCAGTGCACCCTTGTTTTATAAAAATCTTACTACGGGGGCACCACGCCCGCTCGACTGTGGAACACTGACAGGCCAGCGTCAGCAGGACGCTTGTTTTTCGACACAGCTTCGGCTCTTTGCGCGCGACACATTTTTTAATCTTGATGCCACAGATGACTACTGTGCAACATACCCAGAAAATAAACGCGGGTGGTGCTATGCTTCCGCCGGTTCATTCGCGTTTATGGCAGGGTACGATTATGAACAACCGTTTCGATTTTGTGCACGAGCAGAAACACTCGGCGTTGGGGATCAGTGCTACGAAACACTGGCGCAGTTCATCCCATTTGTTTTCAGTACTGACGAAAAAACTCGTGCCAGTTTCTGCAAACGCCTACCCGCGCCGTATATGGCCAACTGTATATACGCACAGGCCACTAATCCTACTCCTGCGCCCTCCGCACAGTAAGAGTGTCTATTAGAGGTTGCATTACTTTATTGTGCGCCTGGATATGCATCGACAAAAGCTCGTCGAGAGAGTACATGTTTTGCAAATCGCGTCGATAGGAGAGTAGCGTAAACCCTGTTGGAGGAACTTCATGCTTGGCCACCCCATAAAATAGAGTCGTGTCTCTTCCGAAGGGCCCTGTTTCGTTTGCAAGCAGTAAAAGTGGTGAAATACCACTGCGAATCATGGCAAATACGTTGGTCCGATAGGAATCAAATACTGCGGTTGTGTACGTACTTGCCTGGAGATCGTCAAAATACCCAATCATCAGTTCAAATCCAGCGCTACGCGTTTTTGCCTGAAGAGAAAGATCGCGTAGCCTGTGCACCTCTTTTTTTGAACCAAGAAAAAAGATGAGGTCTGCGTCAGTTGTGTTTGCAAGGAGCGTGTCGATTTGTGCAATAAGGGCGTCGTAGGTTCCTTGAGAAAGAACCTCATGGGTTAAGAAGATATTTTGGGCAACGAGTACATTGTGGACGAGGGGAGCGTATGCGCTACTTACCTGTGCAATGGGATTTTTTTGCAGGAGTGCATGCGCATTGTATATGGAAAGCAGGTCACCAAATTCGCGCCCGGAATCCTGGCAGATGTATACATTGAAAGGTTGATATGAATAGGGAATGCCCGTTGCATATAGCGCCTTACTGAAAGATACGGATATTTTGGAGAGATCGTAAAAAAAAGTGTCGCTTAGCAAGGTGACATATACTGCTGTTGTCGATGAAAAGGCCGAAGTGTGAAGACTTACGTCGTAATACGTTGGCGAGTACGATGCATAGCAGGAAGATGAGGAGAGCCCCACGGTTGCTGTGTCGCGAAGTCCTTTATTAGATTTCTCGGCGTAGCGGCGGAGTGCTGACTGAGCGTCCGCGATGGGTTGCGGTGCACGGGCTTGCAATGGAGACGCTATATTTTTTTGTGCAGGCGCACGCACGGAGGTCCATAGAACTTTTTCTGCACAGCTGGCATCTCTGCCTTCCGCGCACATAAATCGCCGCATCTCTTCTTCACGCATGACCGCAAGTTGCTCTTGCCCCTTTCTCAGGATTTCTGCAACATAGGTCGAACTTGTAAATCCTTTGAATGATTGTAAGTTCAAAGGCATTCCAACAGACAAAAGAGCAATTGCATTTGCAAGGTCGTGGTCGTATGCATCAAACAAAGACAAGAGAGCGTTGTGGTAGATTTTTGCATTTGAGGCCGATGCATCTGAGAGTACGTTGCGGCGAGCCTCTTCCGTGTTTGGGATGTGTGAAAGAAAATCCATCGGGTATGCACGTGTGTGGAGGACGCGACTTGGGTCATCTGAAAAAGGGAGCACGGAGATGGCGGTGGTTTTTTTGAATGCCTCAACCGCCTGTCTTGCCTCACTCACTGACATGCCAGGCATCGCGAGCATCGGGCTCAGTTCATGTATTCGGGCATAGGCGTCCCACCCGCCAATCTGCACTATAGACGACGTGTTTTTTTGATATATACCAAGCCCCACAAAAACCAAAAATACCATAAGCAGTATGATGAATTTCTTTACGTGGCGCATAGAAACAAGTATACTCTAGGTACATGACAAAGAAGTTTTTCCTCATGGTGGCGGTGATACTTTCTTTTTTTGGGGTAGGACTTTTTCCTTCGAAAGCCACTGACACTTTCTGCGCTCTTCCGACTAACGCTGAAGGTCTCTACTCTAAACAAACACAGGGTCAAACAAGCAATTCAGCCCGCGTCTATCAAGTCTGGTGTGGTGGTATTTTTTGAATCTGATTAGTGTACACACGAGCAATGCATGATGGCCACATAGTAACGCGGGTGGTTCCTGAGGATTGGACTGATGCGTCCTCGCGCATACTTTTTATGCCAAATGACGCTTCTTGGAACACGCTTGGACGTATGCTTGATGAGACACATCCTAAATGTATTGGGATTCTGCTTCCCCTCGTATCTCAATTGCATAGATATGTGTATAGGGAAGCAAGAGCGCGTGGCATCACCGTTGCACTTGTTCCACCCTCAAACGCGATGGTACTCACAGGTCTTATGGAAGAGGTTCCTATTGAAGCAGTTGTCGCAGACGAACATGGCGCTCGTCTATTTGCTGAAGATCTTCAACACATGGGGCTTCTCTCGCGTGTCCGCGGTTGGCTCATTATTTCTCCTAAAGGAAAGGAGTCATCCTACGCACCTCAGTTTGGGGTTGTGTTTCGAGACTCATTTCTATGACACCACTTTCTCGAGCTCTATCATTTGCGATTGAAAATCCATATTCCGATTTTTATCGGAAGAAATATGGTGCTAAGTATCATGCATATATGCGGGGAAATTTTTCTAGCATCCCGCCACTTGTCCGCGACGATATTGACGCGGTGCCACTGTATGAGCGCATTTTTGTTCCAAAGGAGATGGTGCACCTTGTTCGCTCAACATCAGGTTCCTCTGGGCGCCGCGTCACTGGATTCCCAATGGTCGAAGAACCTGACCTTGTGCAATTCCGCATATCAATTGGTTTTACAAAGGAGGAAGCAGAATCGGCGCGCTACTTCAGTTCTTATTTTAAAATGAATGAAGTATTCAGTCTCCTTTTATTTTCATTAGTAGGCGTTGTGCACGAGGTGGATCTCAGTGACGTCAACGGAGGTCGCGTCACTATGGTTGACATAAAATATCCAGAACTCACTGCGCGCCTTGCAAAAGAGGCACAGGCTGACGCGATTTTTATTTTTCCATCACCGCTGTTGCTGCTTGCGCCAGAGCTTACTCGGGCCGGTGTTGCGGGGCAGATTAAACTCATACTCCTTGTAGGGGAGCGCATGATTGAATCGCAGAGACTCGCTATCGTGGAAGCATTCCCAGATGCACGTATTGAGAATATATATGCATCAACAGAATCCCAGGGCATTGCCGCACAGACCTGTCCGCTGTTTCATACAAAAAAACCGAACCTTATACATCCAAATAACACCTATCTATTTGAGCTCCTGCCTTCGAGTGGAGACGAGAGCCTTCCGCTTTCTGTAGGGCAGGAAGGTGAGGTAGTCCTTACCACATTGCTTCCCGTGGTTTTTCCACTGATTCGTTTTAGAACCGGGGACTATGCTGTAGTTCGTCAAAACGGGCTGTGCGCGTGCGGTAGCCCTGCGCCCCTCGTTGAGATTCTTGGGCGTGTTGAACTTGATCGTATAAAAATCCCATTTGGAGGCATTAGCGTCGCTGCGCTTGAAGAAGCGGTGCGCTCCCTCCCTCTTCCCGTTAGGGATTTTAGCGCTGTATGGATTGAGAACGAAACTATTCCACGTCTTGCTATCTCTGTGTATACAGACGAAATAATTCCAAGCTCATTTGCAGATATTGTCGCGAAAGCGTTAAAGATAAATTCTGAGGAAAGCTACTTTGCTATTTGGGGAAAAGGTGCGGTTGGGGAGTTAACGCTTGCCCGGGAGGAAGTTTCGTCACTGGAGTTTCTTCGCTCGGGTAAACGGAAACGATTACATATTCAACGATAGAATTATTGAAGTATTGTGCGTCGCGCTTTCAATTCAGTAATAAGGTCAGAAAAAGCTTTATGACGTGCGACGATATCCGCAGCAAATAGCTGGCGCTCATTTAAAAATCCTGCTTGGTGTACGAGAGTCGTTGAGAGCGGTCGGATGGGAATTTCTGAATCCTTAAACGGGTCAATACTGTATATGCGTTTACTCAGCAGGGAGTGTCCACTTGGAAACACCGTCTCATTATCAAGCGCATATAACTGCGACAGTCCACCGCGCGTAATAAGAAAAACACTCGGAGGGGAGGGGTTTAACCTGTATGGAATGTAGCTTCCTATTTGCAAGTCATCAAAATACCCAAGTACTAAATCAAGGCTTGAACTTTTTGCCCGAGCTTCAGTTACCCGCTCTGCAAGTTTTATCACCTCCTCTCTCCCAAGGCTTTGTATGAGGGAGGTAGGGTCTGTTTTCCGTATTGTAAATATGGCAGCGTTAAGATATGCGTTGTACTCATGTTCTTGAAGCAACAACGGTCGCATAGAGAATTTCTCGGAAGCAGTTTGAAGATCACGGAGGGTTCTTGTGGAGAAACCTGTCGGCGTACTCGGCGCGCTGAGTAGCGTCTTGGACAGATTTGCCATGCCGAGAATCCTCCCCACATCCATACCGAAATCTGGGCACATATATGCATTAAATGGCTGGAATGTAAGAGTTACGCCTGACGCATGCAAAAGCTTGTAGAATGGGTGAGTGCTTGATGCGGTGTTTTCAACATAGAGCCGGTTGAGATACACGACGTGTGCCCCAGGCACTTCAGAGAGCCGCGATGGTTGCACTGTAAGCGCAAAATATGCTGGCGTATCATTAAAACACGAAGAATTTTCGATTACGAATATAGGAGAGGTTTCAATTGAAGGGTATATGACAGAAAGTGGATATGTATTCTTTTGAACAACTTCCGTTTCGTATGTTCTGTTGCTGGTTTGATATAGTTCGCCGAAATTAAATTGTAGCTGTAGTAGTGATTCGCATGAACGTGCGTCTCCCTCAAAACAGGCAAACCTCCGGTCCTCTTTCTTCAATGCAGTAGCGTTGGCGCGCAGTGCTTCTGTAAGTATTGTTTGAACAGAGTCTCCGGTATTTTGGCCACTGAAGTATTGATACACGTTTGGATTTTTATCCAAAGAAAGTACTGCGTCAGCCCCATGAAGGTCGTGTTCATGTGCCAGAAGGAGCGCATATAGTTTTTCATGGTACGTTCTTGCATGAGCAGGAGAAGGGTCTGCAATAAGTACTCGACGCGCTTCTTCAGCTTCGGGAAGCGTCCTTAAAAAACGGAAAGGGTAGATAGCTTCTTTTGCCTCCTTGTTTTCAGGGAACATGGGTACGGCTGCTTTTGCAGATAGTTCGAAAGCATCCAGAGCTTTTCGAAACGCACGCATATCGGTCCCAGGGAACGCGTATAGTGGGTCAAGTAATTGACGGTTGGCGTATTCCACAGCAGCTCTCTGAGGGTCAGACATAGTATGTTGCAATAGAACCGCAACAATACCCATTGCACACAACAGAATTACAACTTTTAGTGTCCGCATTACTTTAAAGTATACTAAATTGCATGCAAACGCCTCTATGGGTTTCTAAATTCATTCCACATTTGGTCGTGGGGTTTCTTTTTTTTGGCCTAGTTATGTACGGTATATACGGAGGAATTCCAGCAGAATACCCAGAACTTTCAAAAACATATTGGAATAGTGCAACCTTTGAACAACTTAGACACAATTTTACTGACATAGCAGATGAGAAGGGCGCACTATACGCGTTTGAGATACTGCGCCGTGCACCACTGCCTCCACAAACAGATGTCCACCTGCTTGGGCATGTTATTGGGGACAAGTTATATAAAGAGTATGGAGAAGATGCGATCCAATTTTGTACGAGCGAATTTAGGAATGCTTGTTCACATACAGTCGTTGTTGGGCTCTTGCTCGACTACGGACCCAGCGCGCTCGACGATATTGGAGAGTCGTGTAAAAAAGCCCCCGGCGGCATCGGCGCGTACACGATGTGCTTTCATGGGTTGGGGCACGGCGTACTTGCGTATGAACAGTATGATGTAGAAAAAACTATCGCATTGTGCAAAAAAACTGGGACTGCAGAGTATCATAATGAAGAGTACGCGCAGTGTGTAGGCGGAGCGATTATGGAAGCAATTTCGGGGGGCGGGCATGACAGGGTGGCGTGGGAGAAGGCTCGACCTCTCTATCTCAACACTCGGGACCCGCTTTCGCCCTGCAACCGGAGCTTTATGCCAGACGAGGTTCGCAGTTTTTGCTACATATATATTACTCCCCATTTAGTCGAGGCAGCTGGAGGTGACATGAACCATCCGGACCCCGCAGTATTTCCAAAAGCCTTTTCATTTTGCAGGGCGCTCCCTCAATCTGACAGAAACAGAGAGGTGTGTATGAACGGTTTTGGGAAAGAGTTTGTCGGATGGGCGAGACAAAGCGACGGACGCTCCATCACGACGCTGACTGATCAAGAAATGGAACTGAGCTCCTCATGGTGTGCACTTTCTGGCACCGCAGAGGACACGCGGTATTGTCTCCAGGGAATACAATCGTATATTTATTGGGGAGGGGAAAATGACCCTCATTCGTCAGTCCGCTTTTGTTCACTGCTGAGCAAACAAAGCAAGGAAGCTGTGGCGATTTGTAATGCGGATTTAGCGCGACTTATTGCAAAATATGTTCCTGACACCAATACACGGAGCGCAACCTGCGCGTTATTGCCGGCGGATGTACAACACGAGTGTTTGACGTATGAATTACTATGGAACGGCCAACTCGACCTCTTACACTGAATATATACGTATGTTTCATATGAGCCTACATATACAAAAAAAATACAGCATTGGCCTGTTGTGCGGAGTGGTTGTCGTACTTGGTGGAATGTTTGTGTACTCCCACTTTGTATCCGCGTCAGTGCCGGTGTTTAACTTGAATTCACGTGAGGGCCTTGCACAGGCGGAATTATTTTGGAATGAAGAAATCTCTCGTGTGGGAGGAGAAAAAGCGTACATGGAATTTTCGCGGGCCTATGCAAGTTCGACACCTCAATATCAACACACAGCCGCTCATATTTTTGGAGGGAGTTTATACACGAAGGTTGGAGTGTCCGGGCTTTCCGTGTGCGACGATTCTTTTTCATACGGTTGTTTCCACGAATTTCTTGCCCGCGCTATACAGGAGGAAGGACTCGGTGCTGTAAATATGCTCAATGAAGGGTGTTTTCAGGCGCTTGGTCCCGGAAAGTCACTTTCCTGCGCGCACGGGCTTGGCCATGGAATCCAATCATATCTTGGGTATACGGACGATGCATTGAGAAAGGGTCTTGAAATTTGCAAAACATTGCCGTATGCAGACCCAATAGGTGGCTGCCCGGGGGGATTATTTATGGAATACAACATGCGCACCATGCACTCGTTTTCCGGTATGCCAATAAGAAGCGCTGATGTTGGGGGCATGCAACACCCTTGTGATATTCTCAAAAAAGAAGATAGGGCGGTTTGTTATTATTGGCAACCGCAGTGGTGGATTCAGCTTTTTAAGAGTCAAGGAAAGGATGTCACCGATGTATTTGTTGAAGTAGGTCGCTTGTGTGGCAGTATAGCTGAAAACTTACATAAACAATGTTTTGAAGGTGTGGGAACGGTCGTCGGAATGTCAGTGAAATATGATGTTCCACAAACGATAGCCCTCTGTGACGTAGTGTCAGTGCGAGAAAATGAAAGAAGTTCCTGTAGGGTAAGCGCCGCGGGTTCTTTTTTTGGAGAGCTTTCTGCACGGAAGAATGCACCTCTTTTGTGTGTTGGACTTGTAGAACCTTGGTACACAACATGTGGTGCGGTTGCGGTGGGGAAAGGAGAAATCCCGTCTACTCGTTGAGTTACTATTATGAAACAAGAATATACAAAAAATAAATTATGGACGCACGCTACACTCCTTTTTCTTTGTATTGCCCTCGTATTTTTTCTCGTTGTTAGTGTAAGTCCCGCGCTGTCTCATACGGTAGCACGCCTCACCGCCAAGTTTTTTGTGATGTATTGTGCAGGACAGAGTGACAAAGCCGCATGTTATGAAGACAATGTGCCTCGCTTGCTCTATATAGCCTCTGTGGAGAATGTTTTTGGGGCGGTGCGTGAAATACAAAAACAAGATACATCATACCGTTTTTGTCACGTGCTTGGACATCAGATTGGTGTTGTTGAAGTTAGAAAGGATCCAATGTATTGGATGGATATTATGCATAAAAACCCCCCTGATGGTTTGTGTTCAAACGGCTACATCCACGGTGTTATTGTACAGAGATTTAGCCAATCAGTACTTTCGCCTGAACAAATTGACGCAATTGTTCCTGACCTTTCGCGCGCGTGTGAGGCATCGGCAGGGTGGAACCCAAGTGGACTTGATAAGGGGATGTGTTATCACGGCATGGGCCATGTCTTGACGCATATGACCGGCGCAGATATGCCGAGTGCGGTTTCGTATTGCAAGGAGATTTCAATTCATGGCATAGAAGACTACAGCCAGACCTGTATTTCAGGGGTGTTTATGCAGATATTTCAGCCGCTTGAGCCAGAAGACTATGCACTCATCGCGCATCTGCCGGTCAAACCGACAAAAGAAACACTCGCATCGTTTTGCGGTGTGTACGATACAGAGGAAGAACGGAGCGCTTGTTTTGGGGAGGGGTGGCCTCTCTTCCATGAAGAATTAAAAACAGCCGAAGGAATAAAAACATTTTGCACGACAAGCAATGTGGCCTCGACGCAGAAAAATTGTTTTATGACAGTGCTTTCCATAGGCGCGCGCGGGGCTTTGTCGGATCCTGAAAGACAAGAGACGATTTGTAGCACATTGCCTTCAGCGATCGGCAGGCAGTGTCTCGGCATTCTTGCCGTGGCATTCATCGAAGAAGACAGGACACAGGTTGAAAGTGCCACTGCTGTATGCGGCCGTGCGCCAGACACCTCTAAGGATTACTGTTACGAGTACCTGCTTGCACGGTCGGACTTCACATTTGGCACGGACCTGCGAGCACGAGATGCTTTATGTAAAGCATTTCCTGATTCATGGCGTGTGCGTTGCGAGGCGGGGGAACGTCCGGAGATACGCTAATTATTGTAGTATGTTTACTATGAAAACATTTCGAGCTTTGTGCATATACACAGCATTGTGCGTACCGCTTATATTGTCTGCCCACGGCACTGGCCGGTCCGTCGAGAAACAAGTAGGCGATTACCTTTTGGATATTGGGTATAACACCGAGACTATCGTTACAAGCAAGCCGGTGTATTTTGATTTCAAACTGTACCAACGCGGACCATCTCCAGGGAGTGCTCCTTTTGACGATGTGTGGGTACGTGTAGCAGAAGGCACAACAACATTGTTTGCGAGCGGTATTGCGTACATGTCTTCAGGGGAGACAGGCATGATATACACGTTCGACCGCGCAGGGACCTATACAATGTCCGTTCGTTATGAGCGTGGAGAAACAGCGCTCGCGGAAACAACCTTTGCGCTGGATGTCGTTCCGGAAACTACTACATCGTCTTCCTTTTTATACCTCAAACTTCTTATAGGAGCCGTCCTTGCGTGCGGAGCGATACTTCTTGCATATAAGCATATACGAGCGCGTGGTATCTTATAGGTATGCGTTTGTGGAGGTTTTTCAAGTACAATAATGCGGTTCCCATCGTCCTCTCCCTCCTCCTCCTTTCGTTTGGGACGACACTTGCTGCAAGTCCTGAGATTCGTTCCGAGGTTGCGGCGAGTGTGTTTTCATCACAGACACGAGTCCTTTCGGTCGACAATACTTACATAGCGAATAAAGATCTCTCCTCATATACACCGCGCGCAATTATCGCCGGAGTTTCTGAAGACCCTGAATTTTACTATGTCAGGTATTCGTTTAACACTATTGATATAAAAAATTCTGTTTGGCAGGATGTAACAAAAGACGAACTCATTAAAGTTCAAAAGACAGCATTGCGGGGCGGGGACCTAGGACTGTATGTCACGCGCGAACTGCGACAACGCATTGACCGTGAACTAGATATGCTGCGCCAAACCCAGCAAATAGAAAAAGTGCACGTCTCGCAGGAAGTTATTGCAACAGTCTACGGTGGGCTCATCGGTAAGTTTCTTGACGACACAACAGAGACACTTCCAGGATATGTGCCGGTGGTTACTCCGCCCGCAGCCCCTCCGTCAAATGATTCAGGAACAGGTAGTCCGCAACCATCATCCTCGGGTGATGTTGCACCACCCATTCAGGGAACCGGCACGCCTCCAACAATCCAAATCCTGGGCAACAATCCGAGTCGGATTGATATAGGTGTTACATATTCGGACCTTGGCATTGTAGTGACGGACTCCCTCGGGCATGACCTTGGCTACCAGATCTTTTTTGATGGCGTAAAAACCATGGAAGTCCAGCTTGATACGCGTGTTGCAGGTACACACACCATAAAATATGTTGCGGTGGACAGCGATGGCAATACAGCAGAAGCAACGAGGACTGTTATTGTAGGAACTCCTCCCGTGGTGTCAGAAAATGCTTCATCAACAGAAGCAACTGCGAGTTCGTCGGAGGATACTGCTCTCTAAAAGCACGGACCCTCTGTTATACTGAATCAGTATGGCAATAAAAATTGCAATTAACGGATTTGGACGTATCGGTCGTGCATTTATGCGCGTCGCACACGAGCGTTCTGATTTTGAGATTGTCGCAATAAATGATCTTGGTGACGCAGAAAATCTAGGGTACTTACTTAAATACGATAGCGTGTACGGTACAGCGCCATTTTCTGTTGAGGCAGGGGAGCACTCTCTTATAGTTGAAGGAAGACAAATCCCCGTATATGCAGAAGCAGATCCAATAAAATTACCGTGGGGAAAGCTCGGTGTCGACATCGTTGTTGAAAGCACAGGGTTTTTCACAAGCTACGAAAAATCAAAAGTTCATCTCAGCGCCGGTGCTAAGAGGGTTGTGATAACTGCGCCGGTTAAAGACGACGCGCCGGAGGGTATTGCGGGTGCCACCGTATTGATTGGCATCAACGACGACAAGTTTGAAGGCGCAATGATTACTTCAAACGCATCGTGCACGACAAACGCAGCAAGCCCACTTATTCAGATTTTGGAAGAGGGTCTTGGTATTGAAAAAGCGGTGCTTTCGACGACGCACGGATATACTGCATCGCAAAACTTAGTCGATGGTCCAGTCAGGCGTGCAAAACTTAAAGAAGATTTTCGTGATGGTCGGGCAGCTGCACACAACATCATCCCATCTTCTACTGGGGCCGCTATTGCAGTAACAAAAGCAGTGCCTGCATTGGCAGGGAAGTTCGACGGCATCTCGCTGCGAGTACCTGTCATCGCCGGCTCTATAGCTGACGTAACGTTTATCTCAAAGCGCGCAACAAGCGTGCAAGAGGTGAATGATCTTTTGAAGAAGGCGGCCACTGATGAAAGATGGAAACCGGTATTTGCCGTAACTGATGAACCGCTCGTTTCGAGCGACATTGTCGGAAGCGCAGTTGCGTCTATCGCTGACCTCTCACTCACGCGGGTTATTGACGGAAACTTAGTGAAGGTTATGGCATGGTACGACAATGAGATGGGGTATACACATGCACTTGTTGAACATGTCACACGGTTAGCAAAACATATTTAAAATACTATGCAGATATATATAGCTTCCGATCATGCCGGGTTTGAATTAAAGAGCGCACTCATCTCTTTTTTGAAGGAGCTTGGACATGAAGTCGAAGACTGTGGCGCTTCTATATATAAGGAAGATGATGACTACCCGGACTTCATTATGCCGTGCGCTCAAAAAGTGGCTCAGAATAAAGGTAGTTTTGGGATTGTCATAGGTGGGTCAGGGCAAGGAGAGGCCATTGCAGCTAATCGTATTAAAGGAGTCCGTGCAGCCGTCTACTATGGAGGAGATATATCGGTTGTGCCAACTGCACGTACACACAATGATGCCAATATTCTTTCGTTCGGCGCACGTTTTATAAATGGAGAAAGTGCAAAAATGGTGGTTGAGTTGTTTTTGACAACGCCATTTAGCGGAGAAGAACGTCATGTGCGTCGCAACGCAAAACTAGATTCCAATGATTGAAATAATCCCCGCACTACTTCCAAAGACTTTAGATGAACTCGAGATAGGGCTCGCAAGTCTGCGCGGTGTGGCGCCTGTAGTGCAGGTCGATCTTGTTGGGGAAAATATTCTTGCTGGAGAAACAGCAATGCCTTTGTGGGAAAATTTTGATTTCGAATTTGATATTATGTTGCCCGACCCGGCGGCACATACAGAAAAGTGTGTCGCGCTTGGTGCGTCACGTATTGTCATACATGCGGACGCAAAAAATGCGAAAGAGGCGCTCGAGGGTATACAGCATCTGCGTGGAGGTAGCTACGCCGTGGAGGCAGGTATTGCGCTACGCGCACATGATGAGCCTTCGGCGCTTGTGCCGTTTGAAAGCCTCTTCGACTACGTGCAGGTTATGGGGATAGATATCATAGGAACACAAGGTCAACCACCCGACCCTCATCATAAAGAACTGGAACTTCTAAAAGCTCTTCGCGCACTTTACCCAAACCTTCCGCTACAGTGTGACGGTGCGGTGGCGGCACATCCACGTGAAATTGTAGATGCTGGCGCAACGCGTCTCGTCGTCGGATCGGGAATAATTAAAGCGGAGAATCCTTCCCAGGCGCTTGAGCAACTTCGAAAAGAAATAGAATAAGTAACGTATACTTTGCTATAGGTATGGTGCTTACTGAAGGAAAAGTAAAGGAGCTCGAACTCAAAGCGGAAACTGTCCGTGAGACCGTTATTGAAATGCTCATGGCTGCAGGTTCTGGACATACCGCGGGCCCCATGGGCATGGCGGATATTTTTACTGCATTTTATTTTAATATTCTCCGGCACGATCCTACACATCCAGACTGGGAAGATCGCGATAGACTTTTCCTTTCAAACGGACATATCGTACCTGTGCGTTATGCGGCTATGGCACATGCGGGATATTTTCCTATTGAAGAGTGTTTAACACTGCGAAAGTTTGGCTCGCGTTTGCAGGGCCATCCGGAACGTCTGCGTCTGCCAGGGCTTGAAACAACATCGGGGCCACTTGGCTCAGGTCTGTCGCAAGCGGCGGGGTATGCGTACGGTGCACGCATGGACGGTAAAACGTTCCGCGTGTATTGCGTCATGTCCGATGGTGAGCAAGATGCAGGTAATATATGGGAAGCCGCTATGTTTGCAGGCAACAATAAACTTTCAAATCTTACAGCGGTTATGGATCGCAACAATATTCAGATAGATGGTATGACGGAGAATGTAATGCCTCTGGAAAATTTACGCGCGAAATATGAAGCCTTTAATTGGCACGTCATTGAAGTCGATGGACATAATATGCGTGAGTTTATTAATGCAGTTGAACAGGCGAAGGCAATCTATGAACGACCTACACTTATCCTGGCCCATACGATTCCAGGTAAAGGGATTAAGGAGATAGAATTCGACTATACGTGGCATGGTAAACCGCCAACTAAGGAAGAAGGGCAGAAGTTTTTGAAAGAATTAAGAACATTGAAGGGTGCAATAATAAGTGAACACGAATAAAATATACGTATGGCAAATTCACAACTTACAGCATACATACAGGAGAATCTCTCAAAGTTTTCTAAAGAGGCTATTATCCAGTCGCTTTCAAGTGCGGGATGGTCGGCCATAGATATTTCTGCTGCATTTATGGAACTTGAGCATCCAGCGCCTATACAGAAACCAACGTTGTCTCAACCAGCTGCAGCACCTGCCCGTCCGGCAGGCGGGTCTGCACCGTCTGTGGCAATTCCACCAGCATCTGCGATAGCTATTGAGATACCAGTAGCAGCTCCACTAACGAGCACACCTCCCGTGCAGATAAAACCACAACCATCAGACACAAACGATGCCTTTTTAGCTGAAATGACAAAACGTCGCAAAGAAGCAGAGGCACTTAATCCTCAAGTACTTTCGCAAGGTGACGTAACATTTTCTGTCGGCTCTACTCAAAGTCCCGCCGTTACACAAGGCGGCCTTGTTGGCATGGTTCTTAAGACCGGGTTGGTTAAAACGGAGCAACAAGCAAATATTGTTTTGATTTGTGTTGCTGTAGTGTGTTTCGGTTTTTCACTTTGGTTCATTCTTTAGTTCCACCCAAGATGAGTATCACAAAACATCTCGTACAAAACGTTCTTGAAAAACCAGAATATGCGCCCACGCGCGATGGGTTTGGTGAAGGGCTTTTAGAACTTGGAGAAAAAGATCCACGTGTTGTTGCGCTATGTGCAGATTTGTCGGAGTCTACGCGCATGCTCGCATTTAAAGAAAAATATCCCCAGAGGTTTATTGAAGTGGGTGTTGCTGAGCAAAATTTAGCAACCCTAGCTTCGGGTTTGGCAAATTATGGAAAAATTCCATTTATTGCATCGTATGCGGCGTTTTCTCCTGGTCGTAATAATGAACAGATCCGTACAACCATTTCACTCAACAATGTTCCTGTAAAAATTGTTGGCTCGCACGCAGGGCTTTCTGTGGGTCCAGACGGTGCGACACACCAGGCGCTCGAAGACATTGCACTTATGCGCGTGCAACCTAACATGACGGTACTTTCACCGTGTGACAAAGAGGAAGCACGTAAGGCAACCTTGGCCGCCGCCGCACATCCTGGACCTGTGTACATTCGTCTCGCGCGTGAAAAAACGCCAATCATTACCACGGCTGATTCGCCATTTGAGATAGGGAAAGCGACACAGCTATGGAGTGGCGATAATCCACAAGTTGTTATATTTGCGACCGGGCCACTGGTGCACAATGCGCTTGTTGCAGCGCGGGCACTCGCAAGCGAAATCTCCGTAACGGTGATAAATATACACACCATCAAGCCGCTCGACGAATCGACAATTGTGGCTGCCGCAAAACAGGCAGGTGCGGTAGTAACCGTAGAAGAACATCAAGTTGCGGGAGGTCTAGGAAGTGCAATTGCGGAAGTACTCGCACGGCAGTATTCAGTCCCAGTAGAGTTTGTCGGTGTGCATAACCGCTTTGGTCAATCGGGGGAAAGTGTAGAATTATGGAGAGAATACAAACTCGACGCCCTCAGCATACAAGCTGCGATACGAGCTGTATTTGCTCGAAAATTAACATAACATCTTTATGGTTGAACTGACTCAACGAAAAGCAGATTTTCTCCGCTCATGGATTAGCCCCTTCATAAGTTTGATGTTTGTAGGAAGTTTTGCACTAGGGGCATTTTTGATCGTATACAATGCAGCCTTTGGGAAAAACCCTATTGCAGACGCTTTTGCCACTGCGTTTGAGCAACGCACGACATTGCCAGACAAATAAATTAGAGACTCGTCAGTTTGTAATCGGCAGGTGCAGCTTTTAGATATTCTTCAAGTTTTTCTCGGCGTAGGAGTCCTTTTTGTGCGCCAACTTCCTGTACAACAGACATTGCATTTATGGGCGCCCAGAGAAGTGCTTCCTGAAATGGTTTTCCAAGAGCCAAGGCTGCAGCAACAGTTGATGCAAATGCATCACCGGCACCTGTGCGTTCAAAAGGGGCACGAGAATCTGGATACATAGGTACATACCAATATGCGCCTTGCTCATCGCGCGCATACGCGCCCTTGCGGTCGTCAGTAATGATAATAAATCGAGGGCCGAGTGCATGTAATCCATTAAGGAGTACTTTCTTGTCGTCAGTCGGTTGAAGCCCTAGTATGCGCTCCGACTCTTGCTTGTTGCACACAAATAATTCTGTGCGCGCGTAAATATCTTTGAGAGCTTCGACACCAAGTTTCATTTGGAATGTCCCGGGTTGAAAGGCGAGTTTGGTATCTGGGTGCTGCACGATCCACTCTGCAATTTGCAGGTGGTAGGGAAGTGAGTTGTCGGCGAGTGAAGAAAGATATATCCATTTTGTATTATTTGGAATTTCAGGAAGGCGGTAGTCGTAATTTTCATGCTTCACCAAAATGGTGCGCTCAGTCTCATACCACAAAACATAGTGGTAGTTACTCGGCCTTGTTGGATCCTTGACCATATATGAAATATCGACACCTTCTTTTTTAAGTACAGCGAGACAGTCTTCACCATACCTGTCTTCGCCAATATAGGCTCGCAGAGTTGCTTTTACTCCGAGTCTTGAAGCTGAGACTGCTGCATTTGAAGCATTTCCAACCGCCGCTGCAATCTCGAAATAGTCGTAGGGTATTTTGTCGCCCCAACGCATGCAGATTTCGCAGGTTTCGTCATTTATATTGCAATGCACTCGCGCTTCTTTAAGCCGAATAAACGGCTCAGTGACAATGTCACCAATAGCAAAGAAATCTATAGAACCATCCATAGAGTGATTATATCTCATATATAATAGAGGCTATGCAAACCTTGAAAGAAGTTATTTCCGAATACAGAAAAGCGGGAAGGGCGCTCGGGCATTTTAATTTTTCAGATTCAAACCAACTAGGGGCTATAGCCGCAGCTGCAAAAGAAACGGGCCTACCGGTCGTCGTCGGCCTTTCAGAAGGTGAGCGTGAATTTTTTCCAATCGCACAAGCTCGCGCCCTCGTTGATTTTTATAATGAGCAGGGGATAGAAATGTATTTGAACGCTGACCACACCTATAGCGTTGAAAAAGTTCAGCAGGCGATAGTAGATGGAGTTGATTCGGTTGTCGTTGACGGAGCAAAGCTTCCGTTTGAAGAAAACGCGCACTTGCTTTCAACTTCTGTAAAATACGCACGCGCAAGTGGCCGCGAGGTGTTGGTAGAAGGCGAGCTCGGATATATAGGTATGTCCTCCAATGTCATGCAGTCTCTTCCCGAAGGTGCTGCAATTACCGAAGAAATGATGACCAAGCCTGATGAACTGCAAAAGTTGGTCGAAGAAACAGGTATAGACCTAGTTGCACCGGCAGTTGGGAACATTCACGGCATTGTACTCTCCGGCCAACCAAAACTTTCCATCGCACGTATTGCGGCACTGAACATGGCAGCGGGCGTGCCCTTGGTGTTGCATGGCGGTTCAGGCTCTCCAGACGAAGAATTTAAACAAGCCATACAAGCGGGAATTGCGATGATCCACATAAACACCGATTTGCGCGTGCTCTACCACGACTCTTTAAAGAAGACATTGGGCGAGGGAAATGAGACCACCCCATATAAATTTTTAACTCCTTCAGTTGAGATAATGAAAGCCTATGTGGCGGGGAAGATGCGTTTGTTTGCAAATATGTAGGTTTTTAGGTATATTGTCCCGACATGCAACTGGCAGTAGAAAAACGAGATACAGCTATAAAAGCAGCGGCTATCCGCAAGGGCGGCCTTATGCCTGCAGTTGTATACGGTCGCAGTGAGGAATCAACACCCATTTCCGTATCTCGCAAAGATTTTGAAAAACTATTTAAGACAGCGGGCTCAGCAACTGTGATTACTCTCAAAGGTTTGGGTGAAGAAAAAGACGCCCTTATCCACGAAGTTTCATTCCATGCAGTGTCTGGCGAACCTCTCCACGCCGATTTTTACGCTATTGAAAAGGGACAGACTGTTACGGTATCTGTGCCACTCGAATTTGATGGTGTTTCTCCTGCAGTGAAAGACCTTGGCGGTATCCTTGTCAAAGTTATTCACGAAATTGAAATGGAGGTGCTTCCAAAAGACCTTCCAAACCTTATCCACGTAGATATTTCAAAGCTTCAGACTCTCGACGGCAAGATTTTCGTATCAGACTTGAAGCTCCCATCAAGCGCTATCATTAGCATTCCGACCGACGAAGTGGTTGCGATGATTGATACCGCCAAAGAAGAAGTTGAAGAAAGCGCCCCTATGGACCTTTCAGCTATTGAAACCAGCGTTGAACGCGGCAAGAAAGAGGAGGATGAAGCTCCCACAGACACTGCTGAATAAAAAGTCGCCCACAGGGCGACTTTTTTGATACACTGATGAGATGGATACGAGAAAGGGGCGGCTGCTTGTGGCGGCTCTAGCGATAGCCTTCTTAAGTGTGATCGCATTGCAGCAGCCCATGGCTGCTGAGGCTCAGGGCACAGGAGGTGTCGACAACTATCGTGCACAACTCCAAGCGCAGTTGAGTGATTTGGAAAAACAAATCTCGGAGCAGCAGACTATTCTCGACAGTGCACAGAAACAGCAGCAGTCGCTCTCTCGCGATATCAGCATCCTAAACGCAGGCATCAAACAAGCACAACTTGCAATTCAGGCGCGTACATTGGTTATCCAGCAACTGACGTCGGGCATAGGAGACAAACAAAATAAAATATTTAGTCTCAATTCGCAATATAATGCAGAACTCGAATCGTTGGCGGCTATCATGCGCGAAAAGAATCAGCTCGACACAGCCTCTTTGGTCATAGTGGCACTGTCATCACAGGATGTGTCCGAGTTTTTTTCCGACCTCGACACATTTGACCAGATAAACGCACATCTTCAAGAGTCGTTTATGGAGATTACTGACACGCGCACGCAGACCGAAGCAGAAAAGGCGGATTTAGAGGAACAACTTGAAGAGGAAACGCAGCTACGCCAGGTCCAACAACTCCAACAGCAGCAGATACAAAAACAGCAGGCGCAAAAGCAGAAAATTTTAGCTGATACAAAGGGTCAAGAAAAAGCATACCAGGCCATAATCGCGCAAAAACAAAAGTCTGCTGCGCAAATACGCACTGCACTTTTCCAACTCACGGGTTCTGCGGCAATCCCATTCAGCACCGCACTTGAGTATGCAAATCAGGCAAGCAAGGAAACAGGTATCCGCCCCGCATTTCTTTTGGCAATAATCCGCGTGGAATCAAACCTAGGACAGAATGTGGGTACTGGTGTATGGACTGTCGATATGAAATCGCCTCGCGATACTGTGCCCTTCCAAGCGATTGCTGCGAGCTTGGGACTTAATCCAAACACTCTGCCAGTGTCTAAGAAGCCGTGGTATGGGTACGGAGGAGCTATGGGTCCTGCGCAGTTTATTCCTTCAACGTGGGCGCTCTATGCAGGATATGCTGCGCCGGACTACACATACAATCAAGCGAAAGACCGTGTCGGCAAACGTACTGGCAACACCCCACCCAATCCTTGGGAACCTGAAGATGCCTTTATGGCAGCAGCAATTTATTTGACCGACAACGATGCAGATAAGCAGACAACGGCGGCGGAATTTAAGGCGGCCATGTGTTACTTGGCTGGTTGTGGCAATGTAAACAATAAAAGCCTCCAGTTTTATGGCCAGCAGGTCGCTGACTTTGCAGTGGAATATCAGTGTCAGATAGACATCATCAGCGGAAATTCAGGCAGTAAGGCTTGCAGTTAGGGCACTTTCCAAGGTCCTTGATTTTCAGTTTCGGTGTGCTAAAATACACATATGAAAGCAGAAACCCACCCAACATATTTCGCGGAAGCAAAGGTCACGTGTGTATGTGGCAATAGCTTTACTGTTGGCTCAACCAAGGAATCTCTGAAGGTTGAAATCTGCAGCGCATGCCATCCGTTCTACACTGGCAACGAAAAAATCCTCGACACTGCCGGTCGCGTGGAGAAATTCAAGCAACGCCGCGCTGCTGCAAAGAAGTAAGAACGCATGCTTTAAACACCTATGCCCAAAAGACATAGGTGTTTTTAGCTACCACAACGAATATGGACATAGATATAGCTAAATATAAAGAAAACCCAAAGACTGCATATTTTGCAGTTGAGCTTGAACGCTTGCTTGCAGAAGAAGTAGAAGTAAAAGAACTCGCGGCGGGGGACTTAGGTGAGCTTGCAAAAGATGATCTTGCTCGCATTGAAGATCAAAAAGCTGCGCTCATCGCAGAAATAGAAAAAATCCTCGAGAAAGAAAAACAGGAAGAGGAATTTCCAAACGAATCCATTATGGAAATCCGCGCTGGCACGGGCGGCGAAGAAGCAGCTTTGTTTGCCGAGGAGCTTTCACACATGTACCGTGCCTATGCTGAGAGCTTGGGCTGGCAGGTGCGCATACTCTCAGAATCGAAAACAGATTTGGGTGGATACAAGGAAGTGATACTCGAGCTCAAAGGGCTTGGTGTATACAAACGCATGCGTTTTGAAACAGGCGTGCACCGCATCCAGCGCATCCCAGCTACGGAAAAATCTGGCCGCGTCCATACCTCAACTGCCTCAGTTGCGATGCTTCCTATTCGCAAAAAGCACACTATCGAGATAAACCCCGGTGATATTGAAATGGAATTTTCGCGCGCAGGCGGTGCAGGTGGACAGAACGTCAACAAGGTGGAAACGGCAGTGCGTATTGTGCACAAACCTACTGGCATTGAGGCGCGCTCACAGTCAGAGCGTAACCAGCTTGGGAACCGCGAAAAAGCGATGGGGGTGTTGCTTGCAAAACTTGAACAGTACGAAGAAGAGAAAGCGCGATCAAAACTCTCCGCTGACCGTAAGGAACAAATAGGCACAGGTAGTCGCTCTGAAAAGATCCGTACCTACAACATCCTCCAGGACCGCATTACGGACCACCGCCTCAAGGAAAGTTGGCACAATCTACCCATTATCTTCCAGGGGAACCTGGACCCAATCCTTGATGCCCTGGCAGCCGCAGAGGGGAATTTCAGCGAAGCCGAAGAAGTTGCAGACTAGAGGCCAACATGGTAACTTAGCTGGGTCTCTATGGAAGGAAATAAAACGATAATCGACACGTTGTTCAAGCTTGGCGCCCACTTCGGGTATGCGCCATCACGCCGCCACCCTTCGGTGGCTCCTTATATTTTTGGTACAAAAGGCGGTACGGAGCTCTTTGACTTGGAGCAGACCGCACAGTCTCTCAGCGAAGCTCTCGAGATCGTAAAAACTCTTGCAAATGGCCGTAAGGTTATCCTTTTTGTCGGCGGTAAAGCAGAGTCACGCGAACCACTAAAACGCGCAGCAGAACGCCTTAACTTGCCGTATGTTGCATCTCGCTGGATCGGCGGCACGCTCACTAACTTTTCTGAAATCAAGAAGCGCCTTAATCTTTTGTCAGAGCAGACCGACCAGCGCGAAAAAGGCGAGCTTGCAAAATTCACTAAACATGAACGTTTGCTCATCGACCGCAATATCGTAGACCTTGAACGCATGTTCGGAGGCCTTAAGGGTATGAACAAAATTCCTGACGCACTCTTTATCATCGACCCAGGACACGAGAAGGGTGCAATCGCTGAAGCAGTTCAGCTCGGCATCCCTGTTATTGCACTTCTCAACACTGACTGCGATATGGCTGGTGTAACACACCCAATCCCTGCTAACGACTCTTCTTCACACGTTATCTCGTATGTACTCGATGAGGTAGCAAAGGCATACGAGCAGAATATTGGAACAGCAACGAATCCTGAGTCGCTCGCAGCGCAGACAAACTAGTTTACGTTTTTACTAAATAAGCTTGTTCTCTATGGAAATAACTACTGAAGCAGTAAAAGAATTGCGCGACAAGACTGGTATTTCAGTTATGGAATGCAAAAAGGCGCTTACAGAAGCGGGTGGCGATATGGAAAAGGCTATGGAAGTCCTTAAGACACGCTCAGCCGCTATGGTTGCAAAGAAGTCAGACCGCGAGCTTGCTGCGGGCACAGTCGTTTCCTACATCCACAACGCAGGCCAGGTGGGCTCGATGGTAGTACTCTGCTCGGAGACAGACTTCGTATCAAAGAATCCTGAATTTGAAGCTCTCGCACGTGACATTGCTATGCACGTAGCTGCAATGCGCACCGAGTCTGTTGAAGCACTTCTCTCTGAAGCCTTTATCAAAGACCCATCAAAAACTATTACAGACCTGCTCGCCTCGGCGACGCAGAAGTTCGGTGAGCGTGTTGAAGTCAGCAAGATAAGTTGTCTTGCAGTTCACTAATGCTAGACTAAACCCATGGTGCTTTTCTTCACCGTATTGTTAGCAATTTCCATCGTCGGACTGGTGTCTTTGCTTGCGATAAAACGCTGGGAACTGCGCACTGGCAACATGTTGCTTGCAGGTGCACGTCCCCATGTGTCAGAGGTATCACACCGTGTTCTTGTGTGGATCGAGCGTGTGCTACCGCACCTTCTAACAGGGCTTGTACGCCGCACAGTGAGCCAAGGAAGTGTTCTTATACACCGTGGGGCAGCACATTCGCTTTTGTGGGCTGAACAGACGCTGGAGCGCGTATTGGCAAATCTGCGCGGTGTTACGGAGCGACCTCGTAGCAATAAAGAAGCGTCGGCCTTCTTGCGCGAGATAGCTGAGCACAAGCGTCAGCTTGTGCAAGATAAACAGGAGCGCCCAGTTCAAGAGGAAGAAGAAAGCACAGGGATGTAAAATAATAATACGCCGCCTTAGCTCAGTTGGTAGAGCAACTCTTTTGTAAAGAGAAGGTCCCCAGTTCAAATCTGGGAGGCGGCTCCAAGAAAAACAAATGGTTTAGTTCGAAGATTGTGTGGTCGAAGTAGCAAGAGTCTTTAACTCTGGCATAAGGGTCTGGAGCTGGTCGAGCGGCTTAAAGCCAAACACAGGGCGGCGGCCATTTATAATGTATGCAGGCAAAGGCCCCGATACTTTATAGAGCGACTCAAGAGTCTTGAGGGCTGAAAGGTCAAGGTTGTAGTCGAAGGAATATACGCGCAGGCCTGGATAGGTTTCGCGGAGGTAGGTAAGCACCTGTCCCGCTTCGGCGCACTGTGTGCAGTCACCAGCGTTTGAATAGAAGTACAGGATATAGGCTGGCTTCAAATTACATTTTTTAGAAATCTGCTCGAGCAGCAAGTAGTCTTTAATCTCAAGCAGCGAGTACTGCTTTTTGAGCAATATAACCTGCTTGTTATCTGAACCGAGATTTTGTTCTGCAACGGAAAGGCGTGACGCGAGAGAGTTAAGTTCGTCGGACAAGATGTCGTTTTCTTCGATGGTTTTGCAGTCGAGGTTGCCGAGCAAATCAAATTGGGTTTCTGAAGAAAGGATGTCTATGGCGATGCTCTGTTCCGTCGCGGCAATATCAGCTATGCGCGCCTGGTTAAAGCGCCACGCAGCATAAAAAGCGGTGGCAAAGATAGCCGTCGTTATAGCCAATGCGAGTAAGTATTTTTTCCAAGCCATTGTGATGTATCGCGTTAGGTGAGCCACCCGCGTTCCTTGGACAATACAGTATCCCAGCCTGCACGCGCAAGCCAGAACGGTGCGACGAATCCGTATAACAAGAAATAGGACACAAATGAGACAAGGGTCAGTTTGGTGCCCGAAATGCGTTGCCCAATGAATATTGCGGTGAATGTCATGCCCAGTACGAACACAATAAGGAAGGTAAGCATGCTGGTATCAATCACATAGAGCCACTGAGGTTGTTGGGTGGGCAGTGAAAGGGAAATTGGCACGTGCGTCTGCCAGAGATCATATGTCTTTGAGATCACATACGAACTAAGGCTCCACGCTGCGTAGCCTGCAGTGTATAGGCCGGCCGCAAACCCAGCGAGGCCAAGTGGCAATGCCAGCATTCCGAAGTTTCCATATTTCTTATTGAAATATACATACGAATAGTCGCGAGAGTTTTCGAGGAAGCCGCGTGACCAACGAGTGCGCTGGCGGATAAGTGCGCCGACGGTTTTGGGAACATTGGTATGAACGAAGGCGGTGTGGACATTCACCAGTTTGAGTCCGTGAACATGTATGCGGAAGGCCATTTCCATATCTTCGGTGTGGTGGGCTTTGCGGAATGGACCGACTATTGAAAACAATGTGCGGCGGTAAATGGAGAAAGGTCCTGGAAGAACGGAGATTGCATTTATATTGTCGAACATCTTCTTATAAAAAATACCGAAGGTGTATTCCACCGACTGCATAAGTTCAAGAAAGTTTCGCGGACGATTAACTTTCATTGCAGGTGCGGCTGCCATTATCAATGGGTCAGCATTGAATGCTTTTACCATTTCAATAAGTGCGTCTTTCTCTACGAACGAGTCGGCGTCGAGGCAGCCAACAAGTTCGCTGTCCGAATGTTCGAGGCCAAAGTTGAGTGCAGAATATTTACTGCCTTCATTTTTCTTTTGAAAAATAGAAACTTGTGGGTTGTTGGCAAACTTCTGTGCAGCTTGAAATGTGTTGTCAGTAGAGCCATCGTCGATAATGACAATTTTAAGTTTTTCCTTTGGGTATTCCATCTCGAGGAGGGAATCTATCGTGGGGGCAAGCGTATCGCCTTTGTTCCAGCAGGGAACCAAGATAGCAACGCTTGGGTAGTACTCGGGTAAGGCTTTTGTCTTCTTAGAGGGGCGTTTTTCGAAGAAGGAGATAAGGAGAAAAACCTCGAAGTAGACCGCGAGGAATAGGCACAGGTAAATGCCCCACGTACCGATATCCATAGAGAGGAGTATACGGTATACTGGGCCGTATGAAAAGTGAATTAACCCCCGAAAATAAGGGTGAAATCCGTGGTCACATGCACCCAATTTCTTCACTTATTCGTGAAGCAAACAAGATTTTTTCTGATATGGGCTTTGCTTTTGCCTCAGGGCCTTTGGTTGAGAGCGAATGGTACAACTTCGACTCTCTAAACGTGCCCAAAGACCATCCGGCTCGCGACATGCAGGATACATTTTTTATGAAAGATGAACCGGGCATGGTTTTGCGAACACATTGTTCGCCGGTACAAGTTCGGTATATGGAAGAGCAATTAAAAAAGGGAATCAACCCACCATATAGGGTCATAGTTCCGGGCGCTGCATTTAGAAATGAAGCAACCGACATGACCCACGAATCTGAATTCTTCCAAATGGAATGTTTAGTTGTTGGGGAAGATGTCACCTTGGGTC
>CAYGIN010000002.1:0-9222 GCA_964349995.1 uncultured Candidatus Saccharibacteria bacterium
GTTTGCGCTGCCAAAGTCACAACATTTTCCACCCATGTTGGGTCGGCCACCGGCACATATGGCTGCGCTCGCGACGCGTTCAAAATTGCATCAATCGAACCTTGGTCGTAGGCCATAATTTGAACACGGTCACAGTATTTGTTTATAGCGGCGTAATCGTTAGCATACTCAGTCGATTCTGGAGGAGGCTTCACACCGATGCCGTAGCGATGTTCAAGCGTCATACGCGTCTCGATGGAACAGTACACCCATTTATTTCCCATACGCTGGTAGAGTCCTTTCAAAAATGTTGAAAAATATTCTCGCGTTTCTGCTTTCCTTGCCTCAAAGTCGATATCGATGCCGTCGTAACCCATATCTTTAACTAGCTTTGCTATTTCATCTTCGAGCGCTATACGTTTTGCTGTATTACTTAAGATGGCATGCTGAGTATCACCATCGCCCCACATAATTGTTGGTATAACACGTACACCTTTTGCTTTTGCTGCTGCCAAAAACGAAGTCCAGGGCTCCTTGTCCATGCCACCAGCATCATTAATCGTGCCGTCGGACTTCATCGTGTAGGTGAAAGGGTTAACTGTTGTCAGTTGGCTAAGGTGCGGAGTTACATCAGCAATGCTTTTGTCTTCATGCCAGTACGGCATCCATCCACCAAATTCGAGTGGTTTGGTGTTAGGTGTTGAAGTGACCGGGGTGTCGGTATTTAAAATACGAAGCGCTGCTTGTGTTTTAGGGCCAGCGGTACCGTAACTTGAACCTGAACATACAATCTTTTTCTCACACTGAAATTTTTTAACTGCAGCAAGCGTCGCCGGACCAAAATATCCTATATTATTTCCTGCGGCAAGATATTTTTGTGAAATAAGTACGTTCTGAAGATTCGTTATATCGTCTCCCAACATTCCTGCAGTCATTGTGCGCGCAGATACAAGGGAGGGAGCAAAAAGCAAAACGAATAGAGCGAGCGTAAACGCTTTTGTGAACTTCATACATTTTATTATAGCATCCACCAGCTGGTGGATAGATTATCTGCGGGCTTTCGTACGATCCATTTCCGTCAGCCCTTGTTTGCGTAGACGTACAGACAGCGGAGTTATTTCCAAATATTCATCTTCAACCATAACTTCCAATCCGCGTTCAATTGTTATTTCATATGGTGGAACCAAGTTCATAGCTTCATCAGTACCTGAAGCTCTCATGTTTGTAAGCTGTTTACCCTTGGTTGGGTTCACGGTCATTTCTTCACCTTTTGAAGTATTGCCGATAACCATACCTTCGTATACTTCAGTAGCTGGTTTGATATAGAGCACTCCGCGGTCTTGCAAGCTCCACAATGAGAAGCCGAGTGTCTTGCCCGATGCCATCGAGATCATTGAGCCGACGACGCGCTTCACAATTTCACCTGCGTGTGGACGGAATTCGAGGAAGCGAGATGAGAGAATGCCCTCCCCTTTTGTGTCGAGAACAAATTGAGAGCGATATCCAAGAAGCCCGCGAGTTGGGCCTTCAAACGTAAGGCGCACCGTGTCGCTGTGCGTCTTGATATCTTTCATAATAAATTTGCGCGTACCCAAGCGTTCGATGATTGCGCCTTGATAGGTGCTCGGAGTGTCGATAACAACCTCTTCAAATGGCTCTTCGCGCTGGCCATCAACTTCACGGAAGATAACCTGTGGCTGAGATACCTGCATTTCGTAGCCTTCACGGCGCATATTTTCCAAAAGAATTGCGATGTGTAGTTCGCCACGGCCAGATACTTTAAATACATCGCCGCCGCCCTGTGCACCGCCCGCTTCATTGCCGAAATCAACTTTCAAACCAACGTTCACTTCTAGTTCGCGCTCGAGTCGTTCACGGATTTGGCGAGTTGTAACAAACTTACCTTCGCGGCCTGCGAATGGAGAGTTGTTAACCAAAAAGTTAAGAGTGATTGTAGGCTCGTCGATTGCGATAACAGGAAGGAGCTCAACGTCTGCATTTTCGCCGATAGTTTCACCGATGAAAATGTCTGTGAGACCTGCAATAAGCGCAATGTCGCCTGCCTGCACCTCAGTTGCTTCAACCTTCTGCAACCCTTTGAAGGTAAACATCTTTACAATCTTTCCCTGGCGCACATCTCCAGATGGCTTCTTAACAAAGACAGTTTGCCCAGTTTTAACGACACCTTCGTAGACGCGCGCAACTGCCATACGTCCCAAAAAGTTATCGTAGGCCAAGTTAAATGGCTGCATACGAAGCGGTTTTGTTTCCAAATTTTTTCCAGCTGCCGGCACTTTCTCCAAAATCATATCCAAAAGCGGAGTCAGGTCGGTTGATTCGTCAGTCAATTTGCGCTTTGCGATGCCCTGGCGACCAATGGCATACATTACGGGGAAATCAGACTGCTCGTCTGAAGCGCCCAATTCCAAAAAGAGTTCAAGCACCTGCTCTTCTGCACGGGCAGGGTCTGCAGCTGGTTTGTCGATCTTGTTTATAACAACGATAGGTTTAAGACCGAGTTCAAGAGATTTCTTCAATACGAAACGAGTCTGTGGCATGGGGCCTTCCTGTGCATCAACAACAAGAAGCACTGAGTCGATAGAGCGAAGCACGCGCTCAACTTCAGAACCGAAGTCGGCGTGGCCAGGTGTGTCTACAATGTTTATCTTTACGTCTTTATAGAAAATTGCTGCGGGTTTGGAATAGATCGTGATGCCGCGCTCTCGTTCAAGGTCATTTGAATCCATGGAAACACCCTCTTCCGCAACACCAGTCTGACGCATCAAAGCATCGGTCAAGGTAGTCTTGCCGTGGTCCACGTGAGCAATAATTGCGATGTTTCGGATTTCCATAAATTTCTTACTTTTTTAACGAAAAAGGCGGGCGATTCCCGCGATTTCCTATACAATACCAGAAAAATCGACTTTTACAACATCTGTTTTACCTGTTCACCTATCATCTTTTCGATACGGCCTTCGAACATACGGAGCATAAGCGGGAGCTTTGCGTCGACAATAAACTCTTTCTCATCAACGACAAGAGTGCCGGTGATGTGTTGCTTCTGCCCAGTAAAGGCGAAGGTGAGTTTGTTCCCTTCCCACTCTTCTTTCTCGATTACAAGCTGGTCTTTAACCTGAGGATTGGTTTTTACCTGTTCAAGCGCTGTCTTTACTCGCTCAATTCCTTTCTGTTCTCCAAATTTGTGTGGTACCTGAATATGCATATTATTTTTCCAAATCTAGGATTTCATCGATCCTAATTTTTTCTACGAATTCAGGAACATGGGAGACAAGCACCATAGCACCTTCATATTTGCTGAGTGCTTCGGCAATAACAGGGATATGACGGAAGTTTATATGGTTCGTCGGTTCGTCGAGAATAAGAAGGCCAGGGCGGAGCAACATCAAGCGTGCAAAGGCAACCAAACCTTTCTGTCCTTCTGAGAGATTCCCGATCTTTGTATACACAAGGTCACCGGTAATTAAGAACCGTGCGGCCATGCGACGCAAATCTTCCTCGATAAGCTTCTCCATTACTGCACCAAGTTCTTCATAAACCGTCTTGTCAAAATCCAAGTTAGAAAAGTCCTGGCGGTAATACCCAACGCGAGTGCCTTCCAAGATAGCTGTACCTTCTGCTGTGCCGTTAACAATACTTTCAAGCAATGTTGTTTTTCCAATACCGTTAGGACCTCTCAAAAGCAGGTGTTGGTTTCTTTTAAGTTTTATTGTTGCTTTACGTTTTGTTTCTTTGCCAGCCTTTATTGTTTTAAAACTGGTAATAGTAAGAATATCGCCAATAAGATCTGGTTGAGATGGAATAACAAATGGAGGAATCGTACGATCTTCCTTGCGCACATCGACAATCTCTTCTTCAAGCTCTTCAGCTTTCTCACGCATGCGTTTTGCAACCATACGCATCTGGCCTCCTTTGTTTGCGAAGAAGTTTGCTTTGTCTTTATTTTCTTGAATTTGCTTTGCAAGAAGCGCATTCGCACGGTTTTCTTTTTCAATACGTACAGTAATCTCTTTCACCACATCAAAGTAGTTACCAACATATTGTTCTACTTTATGTGTATGCACATCCAAATAGAGAACTCCTTGTGTAAATGAGTTGAGAAATTCTGCATCGTGAGAAATAACAATAACTGTCTTCTTATATTCTTGGAGGAATTTTTTGAGATGATCTATACCTGCTTTATCAAGGTTGTTTGTAGGTTCGTCCAAAAGCAAAAGGTCTGGATCCTGAATTAATGCGGAGGCCAAGAGAAGACGTGCCTGCTGTCCACCAGAGAATGATTTAACGATGCGATCATGATCCGGAACGCTCAGGTTTACCGCATCAAGTACTTTGTCTATACGAGGATCAATATCGTACATCTTTTTTGGAAATACTTTCTGGAAAAAGTCGCGTACGGTAAGTTCAAGATCTGGACGAGGAATAACCTGACGTGACGTTGCCACACTCATTCCTTCTTCGACAATAATTTCCCCTTCAGCTGTATCTGATGAATCCAGGTTGTGCTCTCCTGTAAGCAGCTTGAAAAGAGTGCTCTTACCCGCACCGTTCTGTCCCATCAATGTGATCTTCGCGCCACGACGCACGTTAAAACTCACCTCATCGAGGATTTTCTTTTTGGGTCCGAAGTCGAAAGACACGTCCTCGAACCGCACTATAGTATCGCCCTTAGCCATCCGCCTAGGTTAACGTATTTTATACAAATTTAAAAGGAGAAAAGAAAAAGCCCCACATCTTTCGATGTAGCGGCCTTGCGTTGTGCAAACAGGTTAGTGGGTTTCGAACGTAACGTGTTCAATATTGGCGCAGACGGCACCGACAAAGGCGGCACGTTGTTCGAGAGTTGTCCCCTTCCATAGACCGATGTCGAGATGCCTATTGAAGGAAAAACGGGATAGTTCGTTGCACGGAGGTTCACGATACCTGACTTTGAGATATTTCCGCGCTAGCCTCTGCATGATGCGAAGCGATGGAAAGATTACCTGCCGACCATTGGCGATGAGCTTATACACTGCCCATCCTTTATTGGCCTTCGAATAGGTGCCACCCCATCTTGAATGGAACAGCAGCTCCAATTCAATGACGCCGACCTTGGCGATCGGATTCTTATTCTCTGGCATACCAGCTCTCCTCAAAGAAACGTTTATCTAAGGTAAGTTTTAATACAAGAATTTTATATAGTCAAACTTATTTCTTAGTTCGTTTCTTTGAGAGGATTTTTCTCACTGGTTTTGCTTCATCAGCCAAACGCCACATGTACCATGAAGCAATAGACGCATGTTCGCGCCAATCTTTTGCAAGTTTTTCCATTTGGTCGTGAGTGGGGAGTTTTTTAAGACCATAGAAAATTTGAAATCCTTTTTGAACACCGAGGTCACCAGTTGGAAGAACATCTAAGCGTTCGAGCGTAAACATCAAGAACATATGTGCGGTCCAGACACCAATCCCCTTTACGGCAGTGACGTGCGCGATGACTTCCTCGTTCGTCATTTTCTTAAATTTCTTGTGCTGCACTGTGCCGTCTACAAATTTCTCAGCCAAGTCTTTTATATAGGAAGATTTCTGCGATGAAAGCCCCGCTTCGCGCAATTTCTGTAGTGGCATGGAAAGCACTTCTTCAGGCGTAGGAAATTTATTGCCAGGAAATAACGCTTCAAATCGAGCAAGTATAGTTGCTGCGGCTTTACCAGAGACCTGTTGGTAAATAATAGAACGTACAAGTGATTGAAATGGATTCCCTCGTTCGCGCATTACAGGTGCACCGTGCTTTTTAATAAGCGCAGCAAAGCGTTTATCTTTCTTGAGAACTTTTAACGATTCTTCGTGTGCCATTGGTAGAGCGTAATAGCTGCCGCAGCTGCAACGTTGAGAGATTCTGCCTGTGGTTCTATCGGGATAGAAATAACTTTGTCGCAGAGTTGAGTAACTTTTCCTAACCCTTGAGCCTCATTGCCCATGATAAACACTGCAGGCTTATCAAATACTTCTTTGTCGAGTGAATTTTTACCATCACCCGCCAAACCGTATACGCGGTAACCGCGCTTTTTCAAATCAGAAATAGTTTGCTGGAGGTTTGAGATTGAAACGAGCGGTACGGTGAAAGCTAGGCCAGCTGAGGCTTTAATAACAGCACCGCTAATTGGCGCCTGCTTCACACTTGGCATAAGCACTGCCCCTGCGCCAAAGGCTGCTGCGGAGCGAATCACTGCGCCAACATTGTGAGGGTCTTGAACTTCGTTTAAAAGCACTAAGGGTTTTGAAGTGTCCATAGGCTGCCACTTTTCATATGGAATCAAAATACTTGAAAGCGAGATAAGGGCCACGGCACCTTGGTGAGGTGCGTTTTTCTCAACCCAGGAAGTAGCTTTGCGTGGATCTAGTATCTCGATAGGTACGCCGCTTTGCTGTGCAAGTCGTTTCAGGTTCGCATCCTTCATCTCCTTACCGAAGTAGACATGACGTACTGCAAGCGGAACGTTCCTAAGCGCTTCTGTAAGCGCGTGCCGTCCGTATATATAGATCTTATTCTGCTTCATGTTCTTGCACTGTAGCCTTTAGACGCTCAAACCACAACCCATAGCCCTCCGACGATGGATGAAAACCATCAGCAGCCAAATATATTTCTGGGTGCGCTTTGAAGGGATCTTTATCAGGCGATGTATATAAATTGACGTATACAGCTCCTGCTTTTGTTGCCATGGCAGTAAATGCTGCATGATACTTCAGCGTGAGGTTTGTATAGAAAGGTCGTATCGGAAATGGAAAATTTGTAACTGCACCCATATTACCTGCCGATATCACTATAACTTCGTCGCTCATCGTTTTAGCTTTTTGGACGAATGGCAAAAGAGCATCAGCGGTTTCTTGAGCATTATGAAAATGCACAATATCATTTGCCCCTATTTGTATAAGCACTGTGTCGTAGCGTTCGCGCGATACGTCCGCCATCTGCGTAGCAAGGTCAGCCACCATAGCTCCAGAGACTGATCTGTTTTCAACATAGGTCGCGCGCATAGCTACAGCCAAACGCCCCGCGACTGAATCTTCTGGTCTTGAGGCGCCAACTCCAACACCAGTACTGTCACCCATTACCAATAAGGTTTTACTAAAATCGCTTCCTTCGATGCTATATGCCTTAGCTTCTTGGATAAGCCGTTTTGAAATATTGTATTTGTAGGAAAAATTCCAAATCCAATATGCGCATACACACGCAACTAGTACGGCAAGAACAATAAAAAATATCTTCACAAAATTACTGTGTGACGCTAACGCTGTTGATTATCACTGGTTCGAGCGGTCGGTCGCTTGAATCAGTTTTTACTTTGTTGATTGCTGTTACAACATCCATACCGGACGTAACCTTTCCAAAAATAGTGTATTTACCGTCAAGGAAATGGTTGTCTATAGCGTTTATAAAGAACTGACTGCCTGCAGAATTTGGTTGGCCAGTGTTTGCCATTGCTACCGTACCTGCAACATTAGTCACAGTGGGAGAAAACTCATCGGGAATGGTGTAGCCTGGACCGCCTGTTCCCCAACGCGCCTTCATTGAATCATCTTTTGTGAGCGGGTCGCCTGCCTGATCCATGAACCCTTCAATAACACGGTGGAATTTCACACCGTCATAAAAACCTTCTCCTGCAAGTTTAGTAAAGTTTGCCACGGTCTGTGGAGCGATCGTTGCAAAAAGCTGGATCGAAATATCGCCCTTGTTTGTGTGTAGTATTACAGTCATAGGTTGGTCTCGTATAACATTAGGTGGTGTGGTGGATGCAATCTTCACTGTGCTCGTCGCCTGCGCCGCTGCAGGATCCTGCACAGGAGGCGTTCCTGATAAATACCAGTAGCCTCCGCTAAGTGCAAGTACTGAAACCATAAGCCCGAGCGCTATCCTAAACATAGTTTAAGTATATCGCACACAAGGCCGCTAGACTAAATTAAAAAAATATGTTCTTATTATAAAAGAACGAATTCCCAAATACAGGAGAAAGCCATGCGGGTACTGCTCATAGAACGCGATGAATATCTTCGAAGGACTATTGAGGCCTGGCTCGTTGAGGCGAAGCACGTCGTTGTTTCAGTCCCCACACCAAAGAGTGCGCTCGTAGAGCTTGGGCGCGGCACATTCGACTTGCTCATCACCGACAGCGGCGCGCAATCGCAGGTGTCGGCACTCGAGATGATGGACAAGATCCGCAAGGATCCGTTCTTCAAGGAGATCAACACTACTCCCATACTCGTGCAGTCCACTACTCCACTGGGCGACGAAGCACAGAGACTGGGAGCCGCGTTCCTCCACAAAATCTATCGTAAGGACGAATTCTTTAGCAGCGTAGAACAAGCCGTACTGCTGCAGACAGGTTCGCTGTTCAAATAACTAGGCAGCTAGACATGAGGCGATCTTCCGATCGCCTTTTCTTTTTACCAACTACCAGATGAGCCACCACCACCAGATGAGCCGCCGCCAAAGCCGCCGAATCCTCCACCGCTGCCACTTCCCCCTCCACCGCCAAAAAACCACGGCAAAGTAGTACCAGCATCTTTCGCCTCACTATATTTTTTTGAAATAATATAGTCGAGCAAAAATCCAATACCGACAAGCCCTACAAACAACAGCGCGCCCCAAAGCAACACCATGCTGAAGAAAACCCACATACCTCCAGCAATAACTCCGCCAACAATACCGCCAGCCCACCATGACTTGCTGCGAGCAAGCACTGCAGCTATCCACTGCAGGGCAATGAAGACTACAAAAAATATTACTTCGACGGTGTGTCCTGAAAGTGAAAATTCAGAATCTTTTTCGGAGGCAGTGTATTCATTTTGTGTTGCGGCTTGAATATTGCGCACCGCTTGCGTTACTCCCTCATCAAAGTTTCCTTCTTTGAGATTCGGAGTGAGATCATTATTGATGATGCTTTGTGCAATGCTGTCAGGCAGCGCGCCTTCAAGACCGTATCCGACTTCGATTCTAATTTTGCGTTCCTCTATTGCAAGCAAGAGAAGCACACCGTTGTCTTTATCTTTCTGCCCAATCCCCCAATCCTGATAGAGTTTTTCCGCATAATTTTCGATATAATCCCCGTCCATATTTGGGACGGTGACGACGGCGATCTGGTTTGAAGTAGATGCTTCAAAAGCGCTGAGCTCAGCATTGAGACTTTGGATTGTAGTTGCTGAAAGCACATGCCCAAAGTCGTTCACATAGCCGGTTGGCTGACCGGG
>CAYGIN010000002.1:9322-31503 GCA_964349995.1 uncultured Candidatus Saccharibacteria bacterium
AGGCTCTCACAAAGCCCATTACCATATTAGAGATTTACCGTGGGAGGAGTTGCTGAGCCTTCGGTTGCTTCAAAGAGTGTTCGTGCATCGAAGCCGAACATTCCCGCTATGAGCGAACCTGGGAAGGTCTTCACGCCGATGTTGTAGCTTGCAACCATATCGTTGTAGCGCATGCGCTCAACTGCAACGCGATTTTCTGTACCAGCAAGTTCTGCCATCAAGCCCTGCACTGTATCGATTGATTTCAACTGTGGGTAGTTTTCCATCACAACAAGCAGCCTGGCCAATGAGCCTTCAACTTGGCCAGCAGCTTGAGCCTGCGCTTCAGGAGTTGTTGCGCCTGCGTACTTAGTACGAGCCTCTGCGATTGCATTAAATACAGTCTGCTCCTGTGTCATCGCACCCTTAACTGAGTTTACGAGATTAGGAATAAGATCAAAACGGCGTTGGTATTGAGATTCTACCTGCGCCCACTGTTGGTCTACGGCAATGTTTGCTTTAACCAAACCGTTGTACTTAGCCAAGCCATACAACAGAACAAGCACCAGAATGATAATGAGAATCACTGGCCACGTGAGCCACTTTCTAAATGATGAGGTATCCATAACGGTAAGTATAAGGGCGTTTAAATTATATTCCAAGTCCGCCAAAAAACTTGCCTGCAGCAAAGGTAATTATCATTGCCAACATTCCTCCTGCCACGACGCGTAGTACCGCTTTGAGCTTATTGGCGCCACCAGCATAGGCACTCAAGAAACCGGTAATAATGAGGACGAAGAATACGGCCACTAACATAACAAGGATACGGTAATCAGCAGGAGCCAGCATTACAATACCGAGTGGAATAATCGCACCCACAAAGAACGCGCCAGCCGATGCCAAACCTGCTTGTAGTGGGTTGGAAAGCTCATGCTGGTCTATGTGCAACTCTGCCTCTACGTGCGCCGCAAATGCATCATGCGCAGTTAATTCTACTGCGACCGTATGAGCGGTTTCCTTACTTAAACCTTTTGATTCATAAATTCTTGTAAGCTCTTCGAGCTCTTCCTCCGGTTGCTCTTCAAGTTCCTGACGTTCCTTTGCAAGAAGTGCTCTTTCTGTGTCGCGCTGTGTACTGACGGATACATATTCTCCCGCTGCCATCGACAGCGCACCCGCAATAAGACCGGCAACGCCCGCAGTTAAAATAAATGCTCTGGAGTCAGAAGCACCTGCAACGCCGACAATAATAGAAGAGACGGATACTACGCCATCTTGAGCGCCAAGCACTGCCGCACGCAACCAATTGAGACGACTACCCCCTATATTTGATTCAGAATGCACGTCATCCATAGACCCCAGTGTACTATGTTTTACGCAACAAGTGTCAGTGCATTTCGTGTAAGAGGCCCTACATATCCGACTGCAGGAGCCACATTATTGGCAGATTGAAATTTAATTACCGCTGCCTGCGTTGCTGGACCAAAGTACGTTGTTTCATTTCCAACAGAACCTGCCCCGCTTGTGGCAACGGTGTATCCATTTGCATTTAATTTTTTCTGAAGTGCGAGCACGTCTTGGCCACTCATACCCTGTTTTAAGTCACGAGTAAGTCCTGCAACCGAAGCAGTTACTTTTGCTGTAGTGAATTGTGACAACACAGAAGGGTTAGTGGTTACCGCAAGAATGTTGCTAAGGTATGAATTTTTTTGTTCAGCAGTAAATTCTGCCGTTAGACGAGAAAAGGGATCGATGTGCGTACCGCTTGAATTACGAACTTCAAAGTGGAGGTGTGCGGCGCCACCTGAAGCATTCCCGGTGTTACCTACGTAGCCAATAAGACTTCCCTGCGCCAACACTGTTCCAGATGTTACTCCTTCACCAATACGGTCAAGATGCATGTAGACAAATGTTTCGCCACCAGGGTTTGCGGTGTACACATAATTTCCTTCGCTTGAACCAGTTCCAGTTCTAAGTACGACAGCATCTGTTGGAGAAACAATGGGTGTACCTTTTGCAGCCATAATGTCTTCTCCTTTGTGCGTGCGCGAACCACCATCGCGCGGATCACCGAAGTTAGGGAAAAGATTTTTTACACTAACGCCAAACAGAACAGGAATAAAAATTGCCTGAGTTGCGACAGACGGCAACGCACTAATTTTTTGCCCAATACCATTTGAGTCATAGTAGTAGCGCATACGACCAGAACCGCGCTGATACCACTCATTGCTGTCACTACTAATAGTAGTAGAGGAAGCTGTGAGGGTTGAGTCTGCTAATGCGAACGAGGGCGAAATAACAGTAAGTGCTAATAATGCTGTTAGAGATAATGTAGAGGCGAGACCATATATAGATTTGCTCACAGTAGCGAAGACGAGCCTCTACCGTAAATGTTTACGAAGTTTCCATGAAGGCAAAATATGAAGAACTTCATGAAAAAGAAAAACGGCCTTGTGGGCCGTTAAAACGCGACAGGAAGCGCACCACAGCAACTACAGCGCACCGAGAGCGGCCATTCGCTAAGCGACAGCTCCTCCTCTTCGGGAGTTAGTTTCTCCTTGCGCTGAATCTTGAAGTACACGCGCTTGACCTCATCGAGCCGCTCAGAGTGTTGCTGGAAGTTCATCGACCGTCTCCCTGGTTCTTAGTTTCCTTTTTAATTAAAACATAAGTTCGCAAAAAGCCTATATTTTGCTATTGTTCTGTATGTATTGCCCGATCGTCTAATGGTAGGACAGCGGCCTTTGAAGCCGTTAATTGGGGTTCGAATCCCTGTCGGGCAGCCAGTTTAAAAATGTTACTGTTGGAGTATGATTCATATCAAGTACAAACTCGATAGATCAGGGGTTCATGGGATCGGAATATTTGCCGACCAAGATGTTAAAAAAGGTGAGCTTATTTTTACTGCAAGTCCTGTACTAGACGTAAATATTACCCAAGAACAATTTGATTCCCTAAAAGAAGCCGAGCAAAAAGAAATTAAATACTGGGGATTTTTTGATGAACCAACCCAAAAGTGGCATGTAGATTTTGATCATATGCATTTTATTAACCACTCGTACTCTGCAAACACGACTCAAGACTTTGCTCACCCCGAGGCTTACATTACTGCCGCAAGAGACATACAAGCAGGAGAAGAGCTTACTCAAAACTATCTTGAGTTCGAAACTCCTGAAGATTTAGGGAGACGAGGTATCCCTGCTCAATAGCGGTCCCAACTTCGTGTCATACTTAAGGTATGGAAAACAAACACAAAGCGGCCGGTAAGCAGTCTATGGTCATTAAGAACCAGAAACAAAAGGCCGTAGACATCAAAAGAAAGAAGAAATAGGAGCTTCTGATTTGGGTTATACTTAGTAGGTCTTATGAACGAGAAGCAGTTGTGGAACTACTTTTTAGAGAAGCAGGTCTCTCTTTCTAGCCCCCTGAATCGCAAGCAGGTGTGGGTTAAACGTGAGGATTTTGAAGCAGTAAAAGTCTATTTTATGAAAGACTTTAATATTCTGCACCCAGATCGCAGCTTCCGTTCTCAGGGTTATTTCTTGCACATACAATGTGTCGACCAGGGCGAGTATGTGCTCGTACACCGCGATATGGCCAACCATGCCCGCTTCTTCCCTCTTATTGTGCTCCACTTCTTCCTTGATGTACTTCCGTACATGATGCTTGCGTGGTGGAGACGTGTTTCCTTTTACTCAATATTTACACGTCCGCAGTAACCCTTGATATAGCAAAATAGTTAGCGTAGGCTCTAGCCATATGGAGCAGACCCCATTTTTACAAAAGCTGACGCAGCGAGAACTGGATAAGGCAGGTGTTCTCATTAATGGGACCAGCTCCTCCGATATTCGCGTTAACAGAACTCGGTTTTATTTTCGCCTTTTGAAAGGTTCAGTGGGTCTCGGCACTTCGTATGAGGATGGCGACTGGGACTGCGAACGACTAGACGAATTCTTTTTTAAATTCCTCCGCTCCCCGCTTAAGAGTAGTCCTATTCGAATACTTGGTCAGTTAAAACTCGATATTTCAAACGCACTCTTTAACCGCCAGACGCTGAAACGCGCGAGCGTCGTTGGCAAAGAACATTACGACCTTGGTAACGACCTCTATGCCGCCATGCTCGACAAACGCATGATATACACCTGCGGTTTTTGGCGTGATGCAAAAAACTTAGATGAGGCGCAGGAACACAAGCTCCGTTTAATCTGTGAAAAACTGCAGCTTAAGAAAGGCGAACGCGTGCTCGACATTGGTTGTGGCTGGGGCGGCTTCGCAAAATTCGCAGCCGAGAATTACGGAGTATCAGTTGTGGGTGTAACTATCTCCAAAGAGCAAGCCTTGTTGGCGCAGGAGGCTTGCAAAAATTTGCCTGTGGAGATTCGTTTGATGGACTACCGAGAGATGCCTAAAAAGTTAGGAACATTCGACAAGATAGTTTCAATTGGCATGTTTGAACACGTTGGCCCAAAAAACTATCGCGCATATATGAGCGCTGCTGAAGGGTGCCTCAAAGATGACGGTCTGTTTTTATTGCACACCATAGGCCGAAGCAGCCACATCGCTCCTGCCGACCCATGGATAGATAGATATATTTTTGCAAACGGAATGCTTCCAACCATGGAGGAAATAACTCGTTCATCTCACTCTCTCTTTGTCATTGAAGACTGGCACAACTTCGGTGCCGACTACGACAAAACCCTTATGGCGTGGCACGCAAATTTCGAAAAGGCGTGGCCAAAACTAAAAGCAGCGTACGGAGAAAATTTCCGCCGCCGCTTCCGCTACTATCTTCTCTCATGTGCAGCAGCATTTCGTGCACGCGACATCCACTTGTGGCAAATAGTGCTAACTAAAAGAATGCTCGGCGGCTATACATCTATACGCTAAATACTCTATAGAGCGCGAGCTCAAGTGGTATAGCAGGGATAGGAGCGCGGTTCATATCGAGAAGCGCGGTTATAAGTTCTGCAAGCAGCGCAGCATTAAGAGCCGTGCCTTTAGGGCCAGCAAATTCGGACAGCGCTTGAATATCATCTTCGCTAAACTGTTCGCCGAGTTCTTTTTTAAGATCGGGCGCAAAACGTATCAATAACACTGCGCGCAATTTTGCGAGCGTGAGCAATGTAAATACTTTAGGCTCAGTGCCTCGCGAGATAGCGCCGTGGAATGTTTTAAGGGCGCTTGCCATATCTTTCTCACAAAGCGCTTCCAAAAATTCGTTTACTGTTTTGGATGATGGTGCTCCAACAACACTTGCAACCTCTTCTTCCGAAAGTTTTTTATCTTCTGAAATAGTCAGTACCTTCTGCAAGATACCGAGTGTGTCGCGGAAGGAACCGTCCCCCATCAGTGCAACAAGTTCAGCGCCAGCTGGAGTAATAGAGCCGCCTTCTTTCTTTGCAACATCAAGCACGAGCTTCTTAAGCGTCTCGTGCGAAGGATTTTTAAATTGAAATACCTGGCAGCGCGAACGGATAGTTTCCGGTACTTTATCAAGTTCAGTCGTTGCGAGCACAAACACTACGTGTTCAGGTGGTTCTTCAAGAGTTTTAAGCAACGCTCCCCAGGCAGCCCCAGTGAGTGCGTGCGCTTCGTCGATTATGTAAAACTTGTATGTTGATTCAAACGGTAGGGTTGCGACGCCTTCGCGCAGTTCACGGATTTCATCGATGCCGCGATTGCTCGCTGCATCCATTTCGTAAATATCGTTGTTGCTTGTACCCACCGCACCTGCCAAGGCGCGAGCCATGGAAGTTTTTCCTGTTCCCCTACCTCCAGCAAACAAATATGCATGTGCAATTTTTTTCTGCTCTACAGCAGCAGTAAGAACCGCGACAATGGTATCTTGGTCGCGAAATTCACTAAAGGCCGCAGGGCGGTATTTGCGGTACAAGGCAAGCGGAGTGCGCTCTGATATGGAAGGCTTAGCCATCCACACCAGTATATATTATTTCTTCTTAGAAACCTTTTTGGCTACCTTTTTTACGGTTTTCTTTGCCCCGGCATCCATATGTGCCCAGGTAGATATAAGGTCTTTCTTCATATGTGCCAACTCTCCTACTGTAGCTCCTGCCGTTTTAGAATATCGGGACACAATCTGCTGAACGATAGCTAAGTATTTCTTCTTATCTATATCTTCTATTTTTTCCACCGCTTCCATTACCTCCGCGCGCGCCTTGAGCATCCAGCTCTTTACCTGCTTGCGGTGCCTCGACGCATGGTCTGAACCGTAAAACCAATACGCTCCCGCCGCTGCGACTGCGGCCGCTGCTGCAACTCCTACTCCAAGCGCTACGCCTGAACCCTTTTGTTTTTTAGCCATACAGAAGTATACACCCCTGGTTGATGAAATTTTACTGAAGAGTTTCGTTCGATTCAGCTGTAGTGTTAGTTTTTGGTTTCTTTGTAGTGCGTTTTTGAATACGTGAAAGGAAGAATCCAAGCGCGACATCTATAATGCTGCGAACTTTTGTGCCTTCGTTTTTAATTTCGCGGCGAAGATCTTGAAAATCGCGTTCGAGGTCTGCACTTGCGTTATTTATTTTATGAACGACATTACTTATGTCGCGCATTATGCGCGCAATGTAAAACAAGATAATGCCGATTAGGATTGCGATTACAACAGTTGAGATCGAAGAGATGAAGAAGAAAATATTTGCCTGTAAAATATCATTCATACAGTTATTCTACTCCTTCTTTTAAAAAAGCTTCTATTATTTCTTCAATTTGCTGTGCATTAGTTGTTTCCATCAACTGCATGCGGAGTTCTTTTGCTCCAGTGAAGCCTTCAACATACGCTTTAAAGTGCTTTTTCATCAGCGCAAAGTTTTTTATATCACCAAGCATGTTTTCAAACATCTTTGAATGCTCTACGGCCACACGAAGACGAGTGACGACCGAAGCAGAAAAACCCTTCGCGGTGAGAGGAGCACCGCTCGAAGGGTTTTTCTGCGTAGGTTCTCTCAAATTTTGAAACAACCAAGGATTACCAAAAATAGCGCGGCCAAGCATTGCGCCATCCGCGCCAGTTTCTGCGACTTTTTGTCGCGCGTCTTCTAAATCTTTCAAATCACCATTTCCGAGAATAAGAGTCTTACTCCCAAGTTCATTGCGTATTTCAACTGCACGCTTCACTCGCTCCCAACGGGCGGGCACGGCGGACATCTCTTTGCGTGTTCGTGCGTGAATAGTAACGGCTGCAGGCTCTGCAGAAAGAATTTTTGGTAGCCACTCCTCAAGAACATCGCGTGTGTAGCCAAGACGCGTTTTAACAGAGACTGGCAAATTCGGCGCTCCCCGCTTTGCAGCCTGTATTAATTCAACTGCCAAGTCAGGCGCCTGAATAAGCTTTGCTCCCGCGCCTTGTTTTTCTATAGACTTGTCGGGACACCCCATATTTATATCGACGCCGTCAAAGCCAAGTTCCTGCGCGAGCGCTGCTGCCTTTTCCATCATCTCTGGCTTTGAGGTGAAAAGCTGCGCGACAATTGGGCGTTCTGCTTCGCTAAATTTTAAATCACGAAGGAGTTTCTCTTTTCCCTCCGGAGTGGCGAGCGTCAAGCCGTCGGCCGACACAAATTCTGTCCACAAAACATCGGGTTTACCGTACTTCGCTATCAATGCACGAAATGCCATGTCTGTGACATTCGCAAGCGGCGCCAATACAAAAAATGGCTTTGGAAGTGTAGCCCAGAATCCTTTCATAAGGGCACGATACTAATTTTTGAGCTTGTAGTAAACCTTGTCGCCAAAGCGCAGGTCAATGTAGGCAAAATCAGAAAGCGCGTGCGTGGTGAACGGAGCTGCAGTTAATGTGAGTGTGAAGTACTGAAAGATATCCCCGCCGTTATCACTCAGCGCAAATAAAATCTCATATCCGCCCGAAGCCGCGAGATGAACATCGTTATCACTATCAACACCAACTGACATAATAGTGTCAGGGGCTATTTTTTTAGAAAACGTTTCAACCAATGCAGAAAGCGAGTGAAAATGTTCCGGTGTAAGAAATTGCTTTGGAAGTGGACCTTCAGACAAGGTGCCTACATATTTTTGATATACAGGACCAGAATATTCAGGCGCATGTGCGTATGCTAAACCACTCTTATCGAGCAGTACGCACCCCTCCGATGTCGTAGCAATGCCATTACCGCACCACAAGGCGTGTGGCGTGCGTTCAGCTACCGTTACAGAAATCGTATGGAAATCCAATGCGCGCACTTCAGCATTTCCGAGTGTTGGATACAGCGTCTGAAGATTGTCTTTTATTTTTTGTTTCGGATAGAGAAAAACATTTGATTTTGAAAACAGTCCGAAGTATTTTCCCGCAATGCCATCTTGAACAACCTCTTCTATTGAAGTTTGGGGAATCACATTTTCACCCGACACAGAGACGCGGGTTATTTGGAGCCACGATGTATTTGCAAACCACACTGCTAGTCCAAACAAAGTCAGCAGTATGGCTAGGACAATACCAAGAAGTAAAAGCAACCGCTTTCGCCGTCGCTGCCTAATACTCGAATTTGAGGATGAGATCCGAACCACCTTTCAATTTTAACCTATTTCTTTGCTTCGATTTTTTCGCGACCGCCCATGTAGGGGCGAAGAACTTCGGGGATGGTGATGGAACCATCTTCGTTTTGATTGTTTTCAAGAATAGCTGCGAGTGGACGCTGTGAGAATGCAGTTGCATCGTTCATATGTACTGGTTCAAGTGTTCCATCACCGCGGCGGACACGAGAATTGAGGCGTCGAGCTTGGAAACCGCCAATATAGTCTGATGTGTTTGTTTCTCGGTATGCGTCCTGGCCAGGCATCCATGTTTCGATGTCGATTTGTCGCTGGTCTGGGAAACCCATGTCGCCTGTGCAGATTGAAACAACTTGATATGGAAGCCCTAGCTGCTGCAATAAATATTCTTGGATTGCGACCATCAAATTTTGTTCTGCCAGACCATCTTCAGGTTTAGAGAATGTTTCCATTTCAAGCTTGTCGAATTGATGCAAACGCATAATACCGCGCGTGTCCTTCCCTGCAGCACCAGCTTCACGGCGGAATGCAGGAGTCATAGCAACGTATCGCAAAGGAAGATCTTCTTCTTTCAAAATTTCATCCATGTGCAACGGTCCAAGCGTGTGCTCAGCGCTGCCGACAAATACCATGTCATCTTTCTCAAAATAATAGCGCTCATCTATAGGGTCGAGACGCGCCATGCGGTTCATCACCTGCGAGCGCATAAGGATTGGTGGAATAACAGGGACGAATGGCTTACTGCTTACCGTAAGCCCAGCTCCTTCAATAATTTTCTTCAGCGTTTCCTCTGAAATAAGCGTGTCGAACCCAAAACGCATCAAGGCCATTTCAAGCAATGCCATGTCGCCCTTCAAATATACAAATCGAGCACCGCTTACTTCTGCAGCTTTTTCGTTATCAATTATTCCTAAATCTTTTCCCAAATCCCAATGAGCTTTGGGAGTAAATGGAAATTGCGGTTTGTCTCCCCACTGGCGGATTACAACGTTGCCAGACTCGTCAGGACCAATGGGAGTATCGGCAGATGGAATGTTTGGAATCTTTATAAGAAGAGACACGAGCTCTTTTTCTGTTACCTGATGTTTCTCTTCAGCGGCCTTAAGCTCTTCTTTTAAGCGCTTTCCTGCCTCACCATCACGAGCTTCTTGCGCCACGTTGCGCTGGCGGTTGATTTCGCTAATTTCATTTGCGTTTGTTTTGCGCTCTTCAGCAAGCACCAAAATCCGATCGAGGTCGATACCTTCGCGATTTTTATTTTTGATTGCCGCACGGACAATGTCTGGGTTTTCCCGTATAAAAGCGATATCTAACATAACGTTGACTCTACAATATTATAATGCGTTTCCCTATAGGACAACTCGAGTCTGAGGCGTTCCCGGAACTACTGAAAGAGATACCTGACGCGCCTGAGAGGCTGTTTATCCGCGGACAGATGCCGGACAAAGAGCGCATCCTGCTGTGTGTCGTTGGTTCTAGAAGTGCTACCGCATATGGAAGGCGGATTACACACAAACTTATTGCTGGCTTGGCCGGGTATCCTATCGCTATCGTTTCTGGCCTAGCACACGGTATTGATACAGAAGCACACAAAGCTGCTATCGATGTCGGGCTTCCCACTATCGCTGTTCTCCCCTCCTCACTCGACGAAGCGTCTATCTATCCTGCAAATAATATTATTCTCTCGCGCACTATTCTTTTAAAAGGAGGATGTTTGCTCAGTGAGAATGAAGCGCCATTTAAAGCTATGCTCCACTCCTTTGCAGAGCGTAACCGTGTAATGGCAGGAATGTCTAAAGCCACACTAATAATAGAAGCGGGAGAAAAATCAGGAACTCTTATTACTGCAAAACTTGCACTCGACTACAACCATGAGGTTCTTGCTGTGCCGCACGAACTTGAGCGGCCAACTGGGCTTGGAGTTAATCGTCTTATCCGTGAAGGTGCCTTGCTTGTGCAAAACAGCGCGGACATAGCAAAGGCGCTGGGGTTTAAACTCGATGACACACCAGTACAGCAAACACTTCCAACCGACCTTACAGATGCGGAAGCTCTTGTACTTCAAATTCTCACGGAGCCACTCATTCATGATGAAATTTTAGAGAAATCTGGAGGCTCCGCACGCGAAATACATGTGGCGCTTTCATCACTACTTATTCGCGGACTTATTATTGAGCGATTAGGAAAAATTGAACGTGTATGATAGAAGATACTGCATGAAGCTTGTCATTGTTGAGTCACCCGCAAAAGCAAAAACTATTGAGAAATACTTAAAGGAGGTAGATGCCTCTGGCGACTTTGTCGTGCGCGCATCTGTTGGCCACGTGCGAGATCTTCCCAAGAACAACAAGAAGGCTATTGATATAGAAGCGGGCTTCGTGCCCCACTACGAAGTGGTGCCTGGCAAACAAGAAGTAATCAGCGACCTGAAAGCGCTCGCAAAGAAAGCTGATGAGGTTATCCTCGCAACCGACCCCGACCGCGAGGGCGAGGCAATTGCATGGCATATTCAGGAGGAGCTTGGGCTCAAAAAACTCGGACGCATTGTCTTCCACGAAATCACCAAAGATGCCATCCAGGAAGCACTTGAACATCCACGTCTTATAGATGAGAACCTCCGCCAGGCACAGGAAGCGCGCCGCGTACTCGACCGTCTTGTAGGGTACGACCTCTCAGGTCTTATTTGGAAAAAAGTTCGCTACGGTCTCTCGGCTGGTCGCGTACAATCTCCCGCACTTCGTATATTGATGGAACGTGAGCGAGAAATACGGAAATTCATACCCCAGACCTTTTATGTAGTCTCTGCTGATACAGAAACAAAAAAGAAAGAAGGCTTGGTGCTTACTGCAAACCGTGAGCTTGGTGATAGAGAGGATGCTGAAAAAGTTATTGATCTTGTCACAAAAGAAGGGCTCACAGTTGCAGGCGTTACTGAAACAGAAGCAAAACGCTCAACACGTGCGCCTTTTACAACATCAACACTGCAGCAGGCGGCGAGCTCACGCCTTGGCTTCTCCCCTGCCAACACCATGCGCATTGCGCAAAAATTGTACGAAGCCGGCCACATCACCTATATGCGTACCGACTCAACCAATCTTGGTAAGCCAGCTCAAGCTGCAATTTTGAAACAAATCGAAAAGAAGTACGGAGCAAATTATGCTGTTCCCCATGTCTTTACTGCCAAATCAAAAAATGCGCAGGAAGCGCATGAAGCTGTTCGTCCCACACATGTAGAAAAGGAATCACTTGGTTCAACACCGGAACAAAAGCGCCTCTACGAACTTATCTGGGCCCGCACCGTTGCATCACAAATGGCCGATGCAAAAATACTTCGCACGCGCATTACTGCAAAAACCAACACAACCATTGTTGCGCACGAAAAAGCGCACGTTGAATCTCACACCGGTGACGATGAAATTCAAGAAACCGAAGATCAGTCGGATTTCGTAACCTACTCACTTGAATTTTCCGAATCTTCGCAAAAAGACCCTTCGAGCGGTGCTCCTCTCACCGCGAAGGGTCTTTCTGCTTCGACATCAGAGGCAAAAGAATTTTTCTTTTCAGCGAATGGTTCACGCGTAATGTTCGACGGATGGCTCCGCGCCGACCCAGCAGCACGAGGTGAAGATGTTGAACTTCCTGAAGTAAAAGAGGGTGAGGCGCTTAAAGTAAAAGATGTTCGTGCTGATGAAAAACAGACCACTCCTCCCCAGCGCTACACCGAAGCGGGTTTGATTAAAGAACTTGAAAAACGTGGCATCGGCCGCCCATCCACATACGCATCTATTATGCGAACACTTGAAGTCCGCGGGTATGTAATAAAAGAAGGCCGCGCACTTACGCCAACAGATACAGGCGATGTTGTTTCAACGTTCTTGGAAGAGAACTTCCCTACCTATATCAGCGACACGTTTACCGCAGAGATGGAAGATGAGCTCGACGACATCGCGCAAGGGAAACGTGAATATTTAAAAACTCTTAAAGATTTCTACACACCCTTTCTAAAAGAAGTAAAAATTAAAGATAAAGAAGCTGGCAAGATTACAGACTTGGGGCCAGCTCCGGAAGAATTTACCTGCCCTATCTGCAATGCCTCGATGGTGTTCAAACTTTCTCGCCAAGGAAAGTTTATGAGCTGTTCGCGTTTCCCAGACTGCCTTGGTGCACGAACAGAGCTAGGTGAAGTTATCTCAAACGATCCTGCAAAACCAATTGGCACGCATCCAGAAACTGGCCTACCTATCTACGTTCTTTCAGGCCGCTTTGGTCCATATGTACAGATGGGAGAAATGCCAACTGGCAAAGGCTCGACTAAAAAAGCAAAACCTAAGCGCGCATCAATTCCAAAAGAAAAAGATCCAACGATTCTTACTTTAGAAGAAGCTGTTCATTACTTGGCACTTCCTCGCCTACTCGGGACACATCCAGATACTGGAATAAATATTGTCGCCAACACTGGACGCTTCGGCCCCTACATTGCGCACCTTACAAAACCTAAGGCTGATTTCCGTTCTATAAAAAACGAAAGCCCATACGACATTACATTTGAACGTGCGCTTGAAATTTTGAAAGAAGAAAAGAAACGCCGCGGATTCCGCGCTAAAGCAAAAACAGAATAAAAGTATATACTGGCAGTAATGCAGAACGTACAGGACATACTCAGCCTTATGAACGGGCCGTCCAAGGAGGACACGGCCTTGGTTGAGAAAGCGTATAACTTTGCAGCTGAAGCTCATAAAGACCATAAACGGCTTTCGGGCGAACCGTATATCACGCACTTAGTGGAAACGGCAAAAAGTCTTGCCAAGATTGGCATGAGCGCTAAGACAGTAGCCGCTGGGCTGCTTCATGACTCCGTTGAAGATGTCGGGGTAAAACCTGAAACAATTGAGAAAGAATTCGATAAAGAAGTACGTTTTCTGGTTGAAGGCGTTACGAAACTAGGCCAATTTAAATATCATGGCACAGAGCGTCACCGCGAAAGTCTTCGCAAACTCCTTGTTGCAACGGGCAAGGATGCGCGCGTACTCATCATCAAGTTGATGGATCGCTTGCACAATATGCGAACACTCGCGCATGTGCCCGAAGAAAAACGCAAACGCATTGCGCTCGAGACACTCGAAATTTACGCCGCTATCGCCCACCGCCTGGGCATGGGTCTAGTTCGCCGTGAGCTGGAAGACCTTGCTTTCCAGCATGCATATCCACAGCAATATACGGAAGCAAAAAAACTCTTGAGTGAACGTTCTAAAGAAACTTCTGATCGGCTCGAGAAAATGTCTCGCGCGCTAAAAACAGAGCTTGGTAAAAATGGCATCAAAGGCTTCCATGTGGAGCAGCGCGTGAAAGGCTTGTGGAGCTTGTGGCAAAAACTCCAGCGTAAAGGCGGCGATATTGAAAACGTATTCGATATAGCAGCGCTCCGTGTCATCGTCCCTGACATGACAGACTGTTATCGAGTGCTCGGTCTCGTGCACAACCTATGGCAGCCGCTGCCAAACAAAATTAAAGATTATATTGCCTTCCCTAAACCAAACGGGTACCAAGGCTTGCACACAACTATCTTTTCCGGCGACGGCGGTATCGTTGAAATTCAAATACGTACACAAGAAATGCACAAAGAAGCGCAGTTTGGTATCGCGGCACACGTGAGATACAAAGAACCTCCTGCAAAAAACAGTAAGAAACCCTCTCTCAAGGGTCAAGGGCGAGGCGGAACAAGCTTCGACTGGATACGCAGCCTTATTCCTGGATTCCGCAAAGCAAATAATCCTGCTGGTCCAGCAAAAGAGAAAGAGGATATACGCTCCCGCTCCCGTTACGGTGCACCTGAAACTCCTGAATGGCTCTCTGAACTTGAAGAAGAGACGGCTGACCCAGATTTCGAAATGACGCTCAGGACGGACATTTTTACACATCGTGTATTTGCCTTTACTCCAAAAGGAGATGTGGTGGACCTGCCTGCAAACTCAAGCCCAATAGACTTCGCATATGCAATTCACTCAGATATTGGAGACCATGTTTTCGGCGCGAAAGTAAACGGTAAGCTGGTCTCGCTCGACACAGTGCTCCACAATGGCGACATTGTAGATATTCAAACCAAGAAGAATGCTAAGCCCTCAAAAAAATGGTTGGACTTTGCTAAAACCACCCTCGCCCGCCGCCATATCCGCCACACACTCGAAGGAGAACAGAAGAAAATTTAACTAGCCTAAATGTGCGTGGTCGTTCCACACACGAACGACCCAAGGATGTTTTGGATTTGTCTCAAAATCATATTCCAAAAAGCTTATGCCGGTATTTTTAGTTTTAAATACGTTTACTATCTTTCCTGTTTCGCTCTGAGTAAGAGTTCTACCAAATATAGCGGCCGCAACGAGCATGCGTAAAAAGATACCGTGCGTAACAACAAGAATATTCTCTTCTGGCCGGTTCGTAAGATATTCAAGAGCTTGTATCGTTCTCTCTTTTAATTCTACAAATGTTTCTTCATCAGAATGTACCGCTGTTTCGTCTTCGAATCTATTAATCATTAGATATTCAATTTCTTGAACCGTCGGATGATGTTTAGTCAAACCAATACCCACACTTGGATATCTTCGTTCAATAAATAACGGAGATGTTTCCACTTCAATACCTGTTTCTTTAGAAATATGTTCAGCCGTTTGGCGGGCACGTAGAAGAGTGCTCGCGATGATAACATCAACATCTAAATTTTTTACTCTTTCACCGACGAAATCTGCCTGCTCATGGCCAATTTTTGTAAGTTCAATTTCATTTTCCGGTCGTATAATACCGCCGGCATTTGCCTCGCTTTCGCCATGTCGGATAAAATAAATTTTTTTCATAGAGAAAAACTCTTTGGATCAAAAGTATTTTCGTCAGTATCTTTTTCTTCTTTAGAACGATCATCGAGAACTTCAGCAACTGGAGCATCTGAAGCAGAAACAGCTTCATCCGGAATGTAGGAAGGCACGACGGTGCCGGATGTAGGAGAATTTGTAGCAACTAATTCTCCGCTTTCCGGTGAGCCTGGATTCTGCGAAGGATGCTGAGCGTTTTGTGCGATTTTGTGTGCAAGCGCGGCGAAAAGGGTCTGGAGATCATCCTGACTCATAAAATCAATGGAAAGCTTGCCGCCATTTTCTTTCGGTTCAATAGCAACGCGTGTACCAAGCGCTTCTGAAAGCTCGCGCTCCATCTGCAAAATTTCTGGTGCGTAGAGATATTCTTTCTTACGAACTTTGTCGTACGCAATACGGCGTGCGATAGATTCAGAATCACGCACTGTGAGGCGCTTCTGCATGATTTCACGGAAGAGTACGCTTTGTTCCTGTGGGCGGTCTATAAGCATCAAGAGCGGGCGTGTGTGACCTTCTGCAATCTTTCCATCAGACAGTGCCTGCTGCATTTCAGGAGTGAGCGAGAGCAGGCGAATAGTATTTGATACGTACTCGCGACTCTTCCCTACTTTCTCTGCAACTTGCGCGTGCTTGAATCCGAATTCATTTACGAGGCGCGCGAATGCGTTTGCGCGGTCCATTGGGTTCAAGTCCTCACGCTGGAGGTTCTCAATGATAGCTACTTCGAGTTTTGTTTTATCATCGTCATAGTCGGCACGGATAATAACGGGCACTTGCTGTATGCCTGCGAGGCGTGATGCGCGCAAACGGCGCTCTCCAGCGATAAGTTCGTACTCTGTTGCAATGCCGCCGTCTGGTTTCTCAAATTCGCGGCGAGTAACCGTGAGAGGCTGGATGACACCGTACTGTCGAATAGATTTTGCAAGGTCTTCGAGTTTGGCCTGGTCGAACTCGCGGCGAGGCTGGTAGGGGTTTGGTTTTATTTTATCGACCTCAACCCAAAAGATGGCGTTATTGTAAAACTCCGACATTGGAGATATTCTAGCATGGCAGAGCCGGAGTGGCGGAATGGTATACGCGCGCGACTCAAAATCGCGTCTCGCAAGGGATGGGAGTTCGAGTCTCCCCTCCGGCACAAAGTTGACAATATAGATTTTTTTGCGATTCTTAGCCAGAATCGCTCTTCAACGTTCTTAAAGGGGACAAATAATGAAACGGCCTCACGTGATGGTTTCGCTCGACCTGCCTCGTCGTTGGCAGCAAGCGCATTACGACCTTGGCTCCCGCCTCAAACAGGCTGGTTGCACGCACTACAAGGTACATGATCCTTTTCCGACAATGGATCTTGCCGCAACCGCCAAATACCTCAGCACGTCGGTGCTGCCCGGTAATTCGGCCACAGTCATGCTCGACAACAAAGAGCACGACATCCTCAGCCGCGTGCTCAAAGCCGTGGAGAATCATCTTCGGATGGGCTTCCGTCTCACCACGGTACACACCATGTGCGGACGTGAGGTCTTAACCGAGTTGGCCAAGGAATTCGGCGACGCCGTCGTCGCCGTCACTACGCTCACCAGCATGCAGGAGAAGGACCTGCAGGAAATTCACAGCAACAAAAAAACCCATGCTGAAATGGAGCTGCATCTTGGGCGCATCGCGTTCGACTGCGGTATACGTGCGGGTATTGTATGTAGCGCTCCAGGTGTTCCTGCACTGAAGGAGTATGTGAAGGGCGTCCCGTTTATGACGCCCGGCATTTACCTGCCGAGCCAAGGGCAGTCTTCCGACCAACGGTGGGCCGCGACTCCCAAGGAAGCCGTCGACTTTGGCTCCAACTGCCTGATTGTCGGCCGAAGCATTCTCGGAAACGATGATGTTCTCGAGAAAATCAAACCGGCCAATGGTGCAAAAACGCACTATCGTGTCGTACAGCGGGGCATCCCCGTGCACAAACCCGAAGAAATGTTCAAGCAGGTCTTGAGAGAGGTCGGCATCCAACAGTAACAAGCAGTGGCCTAAAAAGCCGCTGTTTTCTTTTTTATAAAATTCCTCTACAGTGGGCGGGTGAGTAAGCCAAAAATCATTGCAGTGGTCGGGCCAACCGCGTCGGGGAAAACGGCGTTGGGGATTTTTCTTGCACAAAAGCTAAAGGGTGAGATTATCTCCGCAGACTCGCGTCAGATATATAAAGGCTTGAGCGCTATTGCCCGTGTACCGGATAAAAAAGAACGGGCTGGTATTCCCCACCATCTTATAGAGTTTGCCTCCCCTAAACGCCTCTACAGCGCAGGTGAGTTTAAAAACCACGCACAAAAAATAATTTCTGATATACAAAAGAAAAATAGGCTTCCGATCGTAGTTGGTGGCACTGGGTTTTATGCGGATTCTCTACTGCGTGGTTTTTCACTTCCCGAAGTCGAGCCAAATAAGAAGCTACGTGCACAACTAGCAAAGAAAACTCCTGCTCAGCTTTTTGCCATACTTAAAAAATTGGATGCAAAAACTGCTGCACGTATTGATGCCAAAAATCCCGCGCGGCTTGTTCGCGCAATAGAAATAGCAAAAGCAATTGGAAAAGTTCCGGAACTTATTTCCGATTCTCCTTACAAAGTACTCTGGCTCGGCCTTCGTCCCGCTGAGAAAATACATGAAACAGCAATTCGTGCTGGTGTTATAAAACGCCTTAACGCAATGCTTCGTGAAGCAAAAAAACTCCGCACGTCACTTTCAAAAAAACATATTTCTGCATTAGGGTTTGAACTTATTCCCCTGCTTGCCTATCTCGATAAAAAAATAACTAAAACAGAACTTATTGAGCAACTCATCCGTAGCGAGTTGGGCTACGTTAAGCGTCAAATGCGATGGTTTAAACGCCGCGAAGATATCCACTGGGTTAAAAGCAAAACAGAGGCGCTGAAACTTTCACGGTCATTTTATTTGACAAAATAGTATTCATAGGGTAAAAACAATCCGGAACGAACAACGAAAGGACTCGACATGCTCGATAAGAAAAAGACCCTGCTGGTCGTCGACGAAACCGCTCGAGGTATGGCTTTGGCCGGCGACGTCGGTGAAGCTCTGGGCTTCACTGTCTATTCGACCGCAGCGCTGGATGAAGCCCTTCGGCTCTGCAACCAACGGATGCCGAACTTCATCATCCTCGACCTGCATCTGGGCGAGAAAAACGGCGGACTCGTCTTCCTCAAGGAATTCAAGCACCTGCTGGGCCACAACCTCGTGAAGCTCATCATGTGGTCTTCCGTGAACTTGCTCGAGGAGAGCAAGCGCGCGAAGGCCGCTGGAGCCGACTACTTCATGTTCCGTGAAATGGTCGGCGGCAAGGACTGCCTCAAAGCACTGCTCGAGTAATCCAACTCGTGGGAGAACACAATAAAGCGCTCGGAGGAATCCGGCGCTTTTTCTTTTTTAAACAAGCGCAGCGCGAACAAAGCGTTCATGCATTTGCGTGAGCTCTGTATCTGGCATAGCACCAAAGACCTCAGCTGTTGTGTCTGAGAGTTCACGGAATACAGAATCTTGTTCCATAACTTCAGGATGCACTTCAAGTGCTCTGTCGTTTAAACCAAGCAAATACAGCCCATCTAGCGTGCGTACACGCGACAAGGCGACATATCCCTGCCCATATTCAAACGCTTGTGACAGGTCGATGATTGCGGCATCTAGCGACATGCCCTGGCTCTTGTGTACCGTAATGGCCCACGCAAGGCGTAGCGGCAACTGTTCTATGCTCGCCAATTTTTTATTACCGTCTTGGACTGCCCACTCAACCGTATCTACTTCTATAACGCCCCCAGAATTTAATTTCACAATCGGATGACCTGTAAGTTTTGAAAATTCGAGAACTGTTCCTATAGTCCCGTTGTAATATTCCCCTTCTGGGTCGTTTTTTGTAAACATAACTTTTGCGCCAACTTTAAGCATCAACGCCTCGGGCGAAAGACAGCTGCGTTTAAGCGCTTCAACAAGCGGCATGGAACCCTTGCTTCGCATATCATAACGGCGTGGCAGTGTTGGTAGCTTTTCAAGCTCTGCGTCGTTGAGTCTGTCGACATTGGCATTGTGAGGAAAAAGTTTTGTGTGAGTATTTTTCTTTGGTGGTTCAGTAATTCTCAATTTTAGCGTCTGCTTTAGAGCATCCGAAAGATGCCCCCTTCTAAGAGCCGAGAGGATTTCCAAAAATTTATGATCCTCCTGGCGGTGCTGTTCTTCCAAGTAACACACCAGCGGTTTAGCTCGTTTCCATGATTGCGCGTAGAAGGCGAATGGTGACATTGAGCTGCGCTGGCCATTTGGCGATTCATCATAATTTATTTCCAACATATCACTTTTCTGTTCCTGCATTTTTACAACAGGCGGCAGTTGGAAAAAATCGCCAACAAAAATCATCTGCAATCCGCCGAAGGCTTCGTCAGAATTTCTGAGCATGCGTAGCACTACATCGACAGAATCTAGTGTCTGCGCTGAGAGCATCGAAATTTCATCGATGATAAGAACTTTCGCGCGACGCACACGCTTTACTACTTTTTCTTTCTGGCCAATAAGATCGAGATCATATTCTGTCAGTGTTGATTTAACTCCAATGCCGCACCACGAGTGTATGGTGTAGCCGCCAATATGTGTCGCCGCAATGCCTGTAGACGCGCACACAGCAGGCTCTATGCCCTGCTCGCGCAAGTATGCGACGTATCTATTTACCGTGTGTGTTTTACCGCTCCCCGGCTCTCCCGTTAGAAACACATTCGCGCCGGTCTTAAGTACTTGGAAGGCCTCGTCCTGAGTCATCGGTACAGTTTACCGCATGCAGATAAGAAAACGATAATATTGTCTCTTTTGGCGGGCGATGAGGGAATCGAACCCCCACTAACGGTTTTGGAGACCGTTGTTCTACCACTAAACTAATCGCCCTTATTTGGCAGTTTACCTTAAAACGCTCCCGAGTGGGAGCGTTTTGTTATTTCTTGACCTCTTTGTGGACCGTCTGTGCACGGCACCATTTGCAGTACTTTTTGAGTTCAATTTTGCGCTCCACCAGCTTTTTATTCTTGGAGGACCAGTAGTTTATGCGCTTGCACTTGTTGCAGGCCAATTTGATCAATCTATCTTGCGACATGCCCGACACTATAGCAGAGCTAGGCTAATTGGTCAAAACTAACAACCACTCCCCCGCAGGGCTAATGTACGACAAATATTGGCTACATAACCTCGTGTTTCTGTAAGGCCACCTGGGTTTATGATGCACTGCCAAGCATATAGGCCAGGACAATCGGAGCTTGCCGCAAGGCCTGGTTTTGTTCCGTTTGGATATGGGCTGGTTGAAATACCGCTATTGTACCCAGCAAGTGAATTGGGAATGTCCGGAAATTGTTTATAGATAGTATTTAAATATCCCGTTCCTCCATTTATCTGACACGCGGTGTCGGTAGAAGCACAGCCGGAACCTGGGCTGCCCGGCATTGCCTGCATTAAACCCCGCGCTCCAACCGGAGAAACAGCATTAGGATTGCCACCAGACTCGGTGGCAATAGTTGCAGTAACAAGCTGAACACAATTAGAGATCGGGGAATTCGCGCATGCAGTTTGTATTTGATCACCGTATTTAGCCTGCACTTGGTCGTACGTGTTAGTTAAACTCTGGTCGCTTTGGGTTGTTGAAAGAGCAATAGGTGCCGCTACACCGTTTGGGCCAACGGTTGCAACATCAATAGGAGTTACCGCAGGACCTATTGTTATCGGAGTACTTGGCGTTCCTGTCCCCGTCGGATACTGATATCCTGTCGAAGGTTGTGCCGTCACTGGCGTAAGCACCGAACTGATATCACGATTACGGTCACGGAATTGGTTGTACTCACTACAATCCAAATTCACCCAATTGTTCGCAGTATAAAAATCACCACGAGTGATGGACTGGAGCACAACTTGTACTACAAGCCAACCGGAAATGGTGATGATGAAACCAATAAGAACCGAGCGGAAGATACTTCGTGCGCGATTGATACGTTTAGGGTCGCCTGTGGCAGTAAAGAAGAGGATGCCAGCCCACGCAAACATAGCGACAGAGATTGGGATGGTGACCATCACCAGGAAGTTCACAACGTTTTGGATGAGTTTGGCCAGGTAGCAGAAGTTGCAGGAGGTGGCCTGGAGGTAGTAGTTAGGATTCAATAATGAGTAGTCGCTCGATGAGACTGCGCCGCAGGGTACGAGGCCTGATTGTTGGGCAAATACAAACGCAGGGAACGCAAACAGGGCCAACAACAGTACAATTCGAAGTTTGCGTGATTTCATACTGTAATTACATTGTTGGTCTGCTCTCGAGCGGCCCAGCCGCTTTCACTTGAATATCCCAGTGATTGCTTTCTTTCGCATAAATATTTCCGTACTGGTCTCTCCACTGTGGCGCGTTATCACCAGAACGGTTGCCTATTGGAGTCATCATGCTTTGTATATAGCTGTCGACTGCGCCAAGCGAGATATCAACTTTATATCCTGCACTGTGGCTTGAGTCCCCGCCTGCATGGCCGGCCTCAGTACCTCCTGTCACCGTAAAACCGCAGTCGCAGGCTTGTTTTAAATTGATCACTTGGCTGATAGTTGAAGTCTGAATCCCCGCAAGCGATGTGCAGTCAGTGGCTGAGGTGTTCGGACAATCTAGTTTGTTAACTGTAATACTCGCAAGTTGGAGTTGTGTGCGAGCCTGGCCATCGTCATACGTACCTGTTGATGGTGTTGGGCTGCTGCCTGTCCCCGTCGGATACTGATATCCTGTCGAAGGTTGTGCCGTCACTGGCGTAA
>CAYGIN010000003.1:0-3701 GCA_964349995.1 uncultured Candidatus Saccharibacteria bacterium
GAGCTTTCTCCAAAAGAACGCGAAATTTTGAAACTCCGCCACGGCCTTGAAGATGGCATCTACCATACACTTGAAGAAGTAGGTAAGAAGTTTGGCGTTACGCGCGAACGCATTCGCCAAATTGAAGCAAAAGCTCTTGAGCGCATCCGCACTCACGACAAAGCTAAACGCCTCCGCAGCTACTAGACCCCGCTGTATTTTCCCTGTAATCTCTTTGCAGACTCTTTGAAGCAATTAGGCCAGCCTTGGCCGGAAAGGGGCGCGTATGTTCTTGCAATCTTTGCGACGAGCGTTGCGTAACCGTTTCCAGCGTTGGGCCATAAAGTATATTGTTCCAATGCTTTTTATCGTAGGGCTCTGGCTCTGTTTTCTGCTCCTGTATGATCGCCTCGAGCGTATCTATAGGAAGGTGGTGGGGCTATCTAACCTCCATCTCGAACACATCCCAGTGTTCCTCGACCCAAACGTGGCGCTTGAAGTGAAAGAGGTTGAAGGACAGAGAGGTCTTCTTACCCGGCGACACCTCTTTGTCGATGAGCGTACGACTATCGAGCATACTGCATGGCGGCGAAGGGATAATTCCCTAGTCGAGACCGTCCGCATAGAGCGCCGTTACCACCGAGGACTCTACCTAACTCTTGTGGATGGTGAGCTGACGGGATTCAAACGCCTCCAAGCCAATATCAATTTGCCTACGGAGCTTAACGAATGGCAAAGAGAGGCGTTGAAAATCTTCATGGAGCTCCTCCACAAGAAGTCGCCCTTGCCGATTGGACATAGGCGCTACAGCCTCACATCATTACCCTCCTTTGTCTGACAAGGGAGGTTTTTTCTTTGTAATTTTGTATAGTTAACGTGTGGCAAAGAAGAAAAAAGCGGCGAAGCCAGAACTCCCAATTAAACATTGGAGCCACTCTTCTTTAATGGCATATTTGCGTAACCCGCTCGCGTGGTACAAGCGCTATGTGGAGCTGGTGTACGATGTGCCGTCCAACCCTTCATCTGTGGTAGGTAGAGCGGCGCACGTAGCTATGCAGCACTACTACGGTGGGATAGATAAAGAGGGGGCTATCGCACTTGGAATGGAAAATCTGCGCAATGTGGCTGACTTTGAAATTAACTTTGGAAGAGCAAAGACTAAGACAGCTCAAAAGAAAAAACGCGAACAGATGGAGAGGGAGTACCTGCAAGCTGTCGGGTTCTATCTAGAGAAGCCGCCGAAATATAAAAAAGTATTGGGGGTTGAATATGTTGGCGTGGCGAAAGTAGAAGGCTTGCCGCTGCCAGTGAAAGCGGTGTCAGATTTGGTAGTGCAATCCGCTGTAGATCCAAGGGGTGTAGATATTATTGACCATAAGTTTGTTGATACATTTAGCTCCCAAGGCGCACAGAAAACGCTGTTTGTGATGCAGGCAATCTTTAATTACTACACAGTCAAAAAGAATTTTAATAAACCAGTGCGACGTTTTATCGTTATTGAATGCAAGAAGTCACGCAATGCCGACGGTAAGTCGCAGTTGCGAAAGTACGTTATAGACTTCCGTACATTCAAACAAGAATTTATTATCTTCAATCGCCTTGTCCGCGACGCGACTGCAACCATGGCAGTGCTTATGGGTATGGGTGTCTTTTTGCCCAACCCTTCCGACATGTTTGAAGGGGAGAACTCCTTCGATATTTACCGCATCAACCTTCCGCCTGAAGACTACGACGCACACTTTAAACCTGACGAATAGATTATTGCGCTGTAGTAGACGCTGTTCCTGAGGTGCCGCCGAGTACTGCATCAATTGCTGCGCGCATAGAGTCGTATGGCTGTGACCCTTGAAGTGTAACAGCTTCGTCGCCAACCATGATCAAGATAAACGGTGTACCTTGGCCACCTTGTTTGATAGCTTCAGTATAGCTGCTCTGGATTTTCTGAGTAAATTTACCACTTGAGAGACACTGGTTAAACGTTTCGACATTAAGACCAATCTGGCCCGCAATAACTGGAAGCTGTGCCAAATCCAAACCATTGCTGCCTGGGGTTACTGCGTAAACACCATCTATGTATTTATAGAAGGCTGTGTCACCGCCTTGATCTCCGGCACATTCTGCTGCTTCAGCTTCTTTAGGAGCTTTTGAGTGGAGCTGTGCGAGTGGAAATGGGCGATATACCCATGCGACTTTTCCAGATGCTCCGTAGTAATCCATGATCTGGTGCATAGTTGTCTGGAAGGTTTTGCAGTATGGACATTCGAGGTCTGCATACTCAATAACTTTTACCTGCGCATTTGGATTGCCCACGATGTAGTCAACCGCTGGGTCATACTGGCGAGCAGTAACTTTGCCAGTTGTTCCGCCGTTACCCGCCGGCGCACCCATTTTTCCTACTAAAAAGATTGCACCAGCGACAAGCACTCCTGCGACAACGATGGTAATTGGAAGTACGTATTGTGATTTCATATGGGCTTTAAGGTTATATATTTATTCTAACACAGCGGCTTTAAAAGGGGAGTGTGTGGTTTAGAGCTACCTGTTCGGCCAATTTTTCCCATCCCGAAGGGTCGAGTTTGATCTCACGAGGGCCTTCGAAATCCTTGTATTTGAGAGACTTATGCTTTTTTGCATAGTCGTACAGTTCGCGGGTGATGCGGACGTCATCGAGGCAGTATTCGCGCACTTTTTCAAATTCACCGTTCTTCCACCAGGTTATCGCTTCAAGGCCATCGCCGATTTTTCCTTTACCGAGTGTTGCTTCTGCAACACTGTCGAGTTTTAAGCGGCGGCCGAGAACATTACGAATCTCTTTGAGCAAATCAACACTTTTTATTTTTGTAAGGTCGCCGACGTAATATTTATTAAGAATCGGAATGTCGAAGTGGTCGGAGTTGTAGCCAACGAGAATGTCTGCGCGTTCAAAGATAGGCCAAAGGCTTGAAAGCTCATCTTTAAGATAGCTCGTGTACTCGTTTGTTTCTGAATCGTGAATACCAACGACAGTTACCTCCAAGTTCGAGAAGTCTCCGTTTCCACGGAAATCACCAATCGTTTCGATATCAAACGTAATAACTTTCATCCCAGACAGTTTAGCGGTTCAGAAAGAAAGAGGAAAGCTCGGCGCGAGACATTGGAGTTTCTTGCCCATTTATTAAGTCGCGCACCGTAAAGTTTCCAGATGCTATTTCATTCTGGCCAATAACAATAAGGTTTGGAATTTTATTTTTTGCAGCGTTTTTGATCTGGTCAGCGAGTTTTTTATCTGAAAAGTCTACTGCAACGTTTACCCCTTCTGCGCGGAGTTCCTGCGCAATAGAAAGTGCGTGCGGTACTTCAGCTTCTGTCGCAACGGCGAGGTAGACGTGCGTTGGCGCTTGGTATGCGGGGAGCATATTTCGTACTGCGAGGAAATCGTGCATGGTCACATCGCCCATACCAAAACCTACGCCTGTGATGGATTCGTTATCAAACAGAGCCGTTAGGTTGTCATAGCGTCCGCCGCCAAAGAGTGCGCGGTTATTGTCCTCGTGCGTATCGAAGACTTCAAATACTACACCTGTGTAGTAGGCAAAACCACGCACAATAGATGGGTCAAATACAGCATTACTGACACCTACTGAGCTTAGGAAATCCAGCACAGCCTTAACATCCTGGGGCGCATTAGAAGGGTCGAGTTTTTCTTGTGGAACTCCTAGTTCTGCAAGTCCAGCTTCAAATTC
>CAYGIN010000003.1:3801-23444 GCA_964349995.1 uncultured Candidatus Saccharibacteria bacterium
AAGGGTCGAGTTTTTCTTGTGGAACTCCTAGTTCTGCAAGTCCAGCTTCAAATTCCGCTCTGTCAATTTTGTTTTTACGGTCGAGTAGCCCAACTAACTGCGCGGTGCTTTCTTCGGTTAATCCAAGCTCAAGGGCGAGCGCGTTGATAAATGCGCGGCTGCCAACTTTGATAACAAAGTCGTTTTCCTCAGCACCAAAGGCTTTCATAATCTCGTATGCAACTTGAATTATTTCTGCATCCGCGGCAAACGATTCAGAGCCGAAGATGTCGACGTTAAGTTGCCAGTGTTCGCGTAGGCGGCCTCGCTGTGGGCGTTCATAACGAAAGACGTTAGGAATCGAGAATAAACGAAGAGGGAAGCCAAATTCTCGGCGCTTTGCTGCAACCAAGCGAGCAACCGTCGGTGTCATTTCAGGACGCAGTGTTACCTCGCGGCCGCCACGGTCAGTGAACGTGTAGGTCTGCTCATTGATGAGTTCCTCATTGTCTGCGCCCTTGGCTTTGTAGAGTTCAGCAGGCTCAAGAATAGATGCATGATATTCCGCGTAGCCAAATTTCTTTGCTACGCTGCGGTATGTGCTGAGCAAATAATTTAAAAATTGCTGATCTTCTGGATAGAAGTCGCGAACACCTTTGTAGCTTTCCGTCGAGAGTTTGTCCTTCATGAAGTCATTTTTTGCCCCTACGGCGTATATCTTGTATTGTAACAGAAATGCCTCGAGACGACGACCGCACAAAAGACACTGACGTAAGACCCCGAACCGTAGGTGGGAAGGTGCTTAATCTCTATAAACAAATGGGAGAGACCCCTAGTGAGCGCTTGGAGCGCCTGCGCGCACAACGGCCCGAGTATGAACGCGAGGTGCTTTCCTATGCAGGACGCTTAGATCCAATGGCTGAGGGGGTGATGTTGACGCTTGTGGGCTCTGCCAACAAAATGCGCCAAGCATATTTGGACATGAGCAAAGAATACGTGCTCGATGTTCTCTTTGGATTTTCGACAGACACATACGACGCACTTGGTCGCATTATGAACACGGGCGATACAGATGGTCTTACAAAAAAAGCTATAGAAAAAGGTTTGAATGAATTTCGCGGGCATGTCGCACAAGAATATCCGCCGTACTCGTCTAAAACAGTAGAAGGCAAATCTCTCTTTCAGTGGGCGCGCGAGGGAGCTATCGGCGCGCTCGTGCTGCCAAAGAAAACAGTAACCGTGTACGACATCTCGCTGGAAGGTATGTATAAAATTAAAGAATCGGCCCTTCTTTCATACATAGAAACATCCGTAGAAAAAGTCCACGGCGACTTTAGACAGGACGAAATAATGGAAGGCTGGAAACGAGCCTTGCCTAACAAAAACGAGAAGGAGCGGGAGTTTCCATGTGCCACCATCAAAATTTCATGCTCCTCAGGCACCTACGCGCGTTCTATAGCCCATGGTTTGGGTCAGGACCTCGGTATCCCTGCGCTCGCGCTCCACATCCTCCGCACCAAGGTGGGGGACTACGATTCCTCCAAATCTCTAAAATAGAAGCGCTGCATCATCCCCTCAATCCTTGTTTGACCTGTTTCAAGTCTTAATACACACGCCGCAACACTTTCAAGCAACGTCTCTTGATGTTTGAATTGTACTTTTAGCACACCAACATCTTGGGTTAGGATTTCAACGTTTTTCTCGATATTTTCAATTCTTTGTTCCATAGAGACACTATACTCAGTTAGGTTCTCTGAGGAACTCAAGTTTTGATAAATTATTTCTGAACTTTGACTACCAATCCAACTCTCCAGTTTTGTATTCAGTAACGCGGGTTTCGAAGAAATTTTTCTCTTTAGCGACGTCGATGATTTCTGACATCCATGGGAAAGGATTTTCTTTGTGGTACTGGCGCTCCAAGTTAATGCGCTCGAGGCGGCGGTCAGCGATATGTTCGACATATTGCTTAACAGTTGCAGGTACAAGACCTACAATGCCGCGTGGAAGTGACTCATCAACATAATTCTTTTCGAGTTCTACGCCGCGCTTAATGTTGTCGGTGAGTTTTTGTTTAAATTCTGGCGTCCAGATTTCTGGGTTTTCCTGCACGATAGTGTTGATGAGGTCAGCACCGAAGGCTAGGTGAACCGATTCATCACGAAGAATGAACTGGAATTGCTCACCAATACCCACCATACGGTTCTTGCGAAGCATTGAGAGCATCATGACGAACCCAGCGTAGAAGAAGATGCCTTCCATGATAACGTAGTAGCCTACAAGGTCATGTACGAACTTCTGAATATTCTCCGTACCTTCTGTAGTAAAGCTTGGGTCGAATACAGACTTAGTCATCTCCACGACGAAATCATCCTTTGCTTTGATGCCAGGAATAGTCTCGTACATGTTGTAGATTTCGTCTGGATTGAGACCTAGCGTGTCGCAGCAGTAAATGAATGTGTCGGTATGTACCGCTTCTTCATATGCTTGGCGGAGGATGTACTGGCGCGCCTCAGGGTTAGTGATATGGCGGTAGATGGCAAGTACGAGGTTGTTTGCAGTAAGAGACTCTGCGGTAGAGAAGAAGCCGAGGTTCCAAAGAATCATGCGGCGCTCGTCTTCAGAAAGTGCACCTGGTTTTTTCCAAAGTTCAACGTCTTGCTGCATCGATACCTCTTCAGGTACCCAGTTATTTGCAACACCTTTTTTGTAGTGGACGCGTGCCCACTGATACTTCATCGGAAGTATTTTGTTTGGATCTGTGCTGCCTCCGCCGTTTATGATTCCCATGATTTCTTCTCTTATTTTTTTAATCTTCTGCAACTCCAACTTTTTCTGCTAACTCTGCAATTGCTCCAGTAACTCCGCTCATATCCTCTCTTATACCTAGGAGATCCCTTTCGATTTCTCGTTGACCTTGAGTAAGTGAGCGAATGTCTTGCCTCATAAACTCATGGCGGTGATCCATTAGATCAAGTCGTCTATCTTGTTGGTCGAATCGAGCTTTTGTGAATCCGAAGAACTCTTGTAGCAACCCGTACACATCGCCCAAACTTTTTTCTTTATTTTCCATAGTGCCGAAACAATTAGTTTATATAATTGCTTTTTAGGGCCTCGGCGGACCTCCCTTACGCCGAACAACTTTCGCACACCTCACCAATCATTTCAACTTTGCCGCGTACCACTGGCTTTTCAGTTGAAAACTGAGGGATACCAGCACTTGCTGTCTGCACTGCAACTGGGGCCTGAACGACTATAGGAGAAGGAGTGGGGGCAGCTTGAGAGAGAACTTCTACGGTAGTCGTAACAGTTTCTTCCACAATTACTGCTGATGGCATTGAGCCTGATGAAGCTGCTGCAGCCTCAGATTTTGACGTGCCGCCGAATTTTGCCATGTTGACGGTCGATTTTTCGACACGAGATGCACCCAATGTGCGGAGATAGTAGGTGGTTTTAAGGCCAAGCGACCACGCGTATTGGTAGATGTCTGAAAGAACACGTCCTGAGGTTCCTCCGTAGAAGATGTTGAGCGACTGTGACTGGTCTATCCAACGGCCACGGTATGCAGCGGCTTTAATAAGCCACTGAGACTCAATCTCGAAGGCCTCTTTGTATTTTTCGCGCATTGCCAAAGGAATCTCTGCAATGTCCTGGATCGATCCGTCGTAGAATTTAATTTTCTCGAGCATATCAGCATTCCATAGACCCACGCTCTTCAAATCTTCAACGAGGAATTCGTTTACAACCATGAAGTCGCCGGCCATGTTGCTCTTAACATAGAGATTTTTGTAAATAGGTTCGATGGTTGGGTAGCAGCCAGCAATGTTTGCGGTCGATGCAGTCGGTGCGTTTGCCATTGTATTTGAGTTACGCATGCCCCATGTGCGGACGGCTTCACGTACAAGCTGCCAGTTAAGTGTCTCGTGGCGAGGCACATCGATCTTTACTCCGCGTTCCTGTTCAAGCAATGCAAGTGTGTCTTGTGGAAGGATGCCGCGATCCCATTTGCTGCCTTTGTATGTTTCGTAGGTGCCACGTTCTTTTGCGAGCAATGCAGAGGCAAGGATAGCGTGATAGGCAATTGCTTCCATCGACTCGTCGGAGAAGCGCACTGCTTCATCAGAATCGAAATTGATATTGAGTTTATAGAGTGCGTCTTGCAAACCGCGAAGTCCAAGACCTACTGGGCGATGGCGCATGTTTGAGCGCTTGGTCTCTTCAGTGGGGTAGAAGTTAACATCAATAACGTTATCGAGCATGCGCATCGCAACTGGAATAATACGCGCAACCTGTTCGCGGTTGAATGTACCGTTCTCAACAAACTTCGCCATGTTGATGCTACCAAGGTTGCAGACTGCGGTTTCAGTTGCTGATGTGTTGAGCGTGATTTCTGTGCAGAGGTTTGACGAGTGTACAACGCCAACATGGTCTTGAGGTGAGCGGACGTTAGAAGGGTCTTTCCAGGTGACCCATGGATGGCCAGACTCAAAGAGCATCGTGAGATGTTTCTTCCAGAGGTCGGCAGCGCGAATGCGGCGGTACATGCCGAGCCTACCTTCCTCTCCTAGTTTCTCGTACTGTATATATGCTTCGTCAAATTTGCGGCCGTAAAGATCATGCAGGTCAGGGACATCTGAAGGGGAGAAAAGCGACCAATAGCCATCTTCAGCAAGGCGCTTCATAAAGAGGTCTGGGATCCATGTGGCTGTGTTTAGGTCATGGGCGCGGCGGCGTTCATCACCAGTGTTTTTACGAAGCTCTATAAAGTCTTCTATGTCCGCATGCCAGTACTCGAGATATACAGCAGCGGCACCACGGCGGCGGCCTGAGCGGTTAATAGAGATGGTTACGTCGTTGGCGATTTTGAGGAATGGAATAACACCCTGGCTTTCAACGCCGGTTGCCTTTACGAGCGAGCCGGTAGCGCGGACAGGTGTCCAGTCGACACCAAGACCTCCTGCATATTTAAGCAATTGTGCGCCGTTTGAATATTCTTTGAAGATTGAATGGAGGTCGTCAGGAACAGTTGAAAGGAAGCATGATGAAAGTTGTGCAAGCTTGAGTCCTGCGTGGTAGAGGGTAGGAGATGATGGTGTGTAATACATCGACGACATAATCTCGTAAAACTCAGCTGCCTGTGCGCTGCGTTCTTCCTGAGTTTTTTCTGCCAAGGCACAACCCATTGCAACACGCATCCAGAAGATCTGGGGGGTTTCTAGAAGTTTGCGGTTGCCATGTTCCTTAGAAAGATAGTTTGACTGCAGAGTCTGGAGGCCGAGGTATTTGAAATCGTTGTCGCGCTCAATTATAAGTGAGTCAGCCAAAGACTTAAGGTCGAACTCCATCATGCGTGGGTCAAATTGACCGATCTCAACGCCGCGGGTTATCGCTTTTATAAATGAAGCACGGTACTCTTCTTCAAAATTAGCGAAATCAATATCGCCAAGCACTTCGCGGTACATACTTTGGAGCAAGAGGTGAGCGGCAATGGTTGAATACCCTGGGTCGCGTTCAATCAGCGAGCGGGTAACCATGATAAGCACGTCTTGGATGTCCTTCGTCTTCATCCCTTCGTACATTTCCTGGCGAACCTTTGCCACGATTAGGTCTGCATCGACGATAGATTCAAAACCTTGAGCTGCGCGCATAAGAGTGGCGTGCAATTTACGGTCATCAAACTGCTCTTGGCGGCCGTCACGCTTCACAATAAGGAGAGAATTCTCACTTATCTTTTCTGCAATCTCTTCTTTTTTCTCCTGGCGCGCCTTGTCGTGCTCGTAGCGATAAATAATGTAGTTTTTTGCAACCGAGAAATAGTTGCGGACCATCAAAGCGGTTTCTACGAGGTCTTGAATGGCCTCAACGCTTGGAATAAAAGCAGTGTTTCCGTACTGAAGATCAATACTTTCTGCAACAACGCGGGTGATATCTTTGCTGTCTGCTTCGTGGCTGTCGCCGAGTGTTGCTGCGAACGCTTTTTGCACCGCTATGGAAATTTTTTCCGGGTGGAAATCGACGATCTCTCCATTGCGCTTCTTGATCTTTTGGGTCACTGCCATAGGGTGCTTTTTGAGTTAATAAAATTGCTGGGAGATACATTATACTCCCGCCAGCTGTAAAAAACTGGTGTGCATAAGCAATCCGAGAACTTTTTTTGCAAAAAGCAACAGCTAAAACGCGGCTTCTTGAAAGAAGTTGCAAAATCAACACTTTTTGACCCTCATTTTCGCCCGAAAATGAACTTTTTCTCCCACCGGGAAAATTGATTTTTGAGATTAGAACTTCACTGGGATGAGCAGTTCCTTTTGACGCTCAGGGTCGCCAGATGGGTTGTCGTTTTGGAGTACCAAGGTGCCTGTGGAACCAGCCGGTTGTGTAGGGAAAATGAGCGTGGTCTTGAATGGTACAAAATCTTCCGTCATCCAATCGTTCTGTGCCTCCACATAGCTTTGCACAATTACTTTTCCGCTCGCATCGCGGAGTTCTATCGGTGCAGATGCCTCAAAATACCAGGTACCTCGGGCCGTGCCGGAAATAACAAGTGGGGAAGAGACAGTTGCGTTTTTAAAGGGAGCATCTACAGCAATTAAATTATCGATAGTTGCGTAGGTAGGTTCAGAAGGTTGCTGCGCAGGCTCAGTGCGAGGTAAAAGTACCAATACAAAAAGGCCAACAATGATAATTACCATTGGCACGGTTACTACAAGCCACTGTTTTATAGTCATGTCTTTAAAATTAACTGGAAATTAACTGCTGTATAAAGGTTGTCGTATCCTGGGGGCCGCGCACCTGATGAGTTTGTACCCCCGTCTCTATGACGACGTAATCATTGCCCCCTTCTTGCAATGCATCACCTACATACATCATATCTGAAATAGGGATACCTGTGATTTCTGAGAGCTTCTGCAGTCCGTAGGCTTTTGTGATGTTTTTTTGGGTTATGTCTATGGTGGTTTCTCCACCTGTCTGAACTGAATAATTAGGTAACTTCTTACTCAACACGTCGCGCAAATGAGAGCGTTCTGCATCGTGTACAGCACGCCACTCCCGTTTGGCTTCAAGAGGAGCTTGCCTCCCGAGTGCGGAGAAAGAAATCTGAGCTCCGCGATCTTCTATTTGCTCGCCCCAAAGCTGCGGCGGCTGGGTGAGCCCACTTTCAATGATTGCATTTGCGAATGCGGTTTTAATTTCAGCAACTTCAGTAGTAGAGAAAGTAAAATTGTAAAATTCCTCCCAGGCTCCATTCTTAAAAATAAAACACTGCGCTGCATTATCAGGGAAAAGATAGAATTTTGAAAAATCAGTTCCGGCAGGAAATGCTGAAAGGAATTGTGACGTGAACTGTTCCCAGCTTGCACCAGACAATACTGCCACAACAGGAAGTTTCAGTAGCAACTCCGCCATAGCGGGCGTCATCGGCTGCTTGCTTTCAGCAAGCGTGCCATCAAGATCGAAGGCAACGACTCGAGTCATATTATTGAGGAAGTTTAGCCAAGCCATCTTTAAGCCTTGCCATAGTAGCCGCAATTTCTTCAGCATTCATCACAGTACGCTCCTCCTTGGCATCTGGGGCCATATAGCCGAGCTTGGTGTCAGGCATCAAGTTGTAGTGCAAATGAGGCACGCTTTTACCGGTCGATTCTCCTTCGCGAAGTAAGAAACTCACCCCACTGTGGCCCAGCTCTCGCAATATGTGCCATCCGAGTTTTTGCAACATATGACAGTCTGTTAGTTCAGCATCCGTCATGTCGTCGAAATGGGTAACATGACGTTTTGGTATTACGAGCAACTGGTCGATATGATATGCGGCAAGAGCATACGTAAGGTATGCGGTTTCGTTTTGGACAACGACATCCTCGTGTTTAGGATTGTCGAAAGGGCAGGGGCGCTGTATTTTAATTAAGTCTGTATATTTCATGCGCGTCCATATCTATCTTCAATTCGAGTAATGTCTTGTTCATCAAACGTCCCAAATGCAATTTCAAGAATATACAAATTTCCAGCGCCTCCCACAAGTCGATGTGGTACGCCCTCTTCAATATAAAATTCAGCTCCTACGGATGCAGATAATCCCTGCGAACCTATAGTTACCGTGCCACTGCCGGATAAGACCCGCCAGTACTCGCTTCGGTGTGCGTGCGTTTGTAAACTTGTCGCTTCGCCTTCACGCACAGTAATAAGTTTTACTGTCGAAGGTTCGTTAGTTGTGAATTGTTCAAAATTACCCCACGGACGCATCTCCTTGTGGTACTGAGGCAGTTTTTCCATGCACTTAGTATAGTACAAGTTTACTGCATCCGTGCTTCTTCAGCGCGGAACCAGGCGTAGCTCTTTGGAAATAGCCAGATGGCAATGTGATAGATCCCGTAGGTAATAAAAAATGCCGAGGCAACATCGATTGAATAGTGGATATGCCCCAGCAGTACGAGAGCGCCAAAGAATACTGACACCGCAAGATAGAAATATCGTAATTTTGGAATATGCCAAAGCATAAGCGCGGCTAAAAACGGCAGCCCAGTGTGTCCTGAAAAAAACAGATCGCCGCCAAAGAAGGCATTATTGATGGTTGCGCCAAAATCATCAGCGATATGAGTTGTAAATGGTGCCAAGTGGGTAAGCGAAACAAATATCGAGCGGATGATAAAAAAGAGCGCAACTGCGTTTAGTGCGAACGGAATTTCTCGCGGATAGTGTGCGGCAACAACAAGGCTTACGATGATTGCAAGGAAGGTTCCATAAATAAACAGATTATTTACTGGAAGCGCGGGTATGTTGGAAAGCACAATATCCGTCACAGAATTGCTCATTTTTTCAGTTGCGAAACGAATCGCAAAGTTGTTTACGATAAGTCCTGTAATAACGGCAGCAATTGAAAGACAGAAGGAGTTTCTGAATAATCGCTGGTGCCACAGAGCACGATATTTTTGCATAAGCCCTTGATGCATATCTGTAACTATAACGCTTTTCAGCCATGATAAGATTCCACTATGAAAATATGCTTAAATGCTAAGTTTTATAAGGCATTTGGGGGTGACGACAAGATTCGCGGAGGCCTTATTGCGGCTATAGAGCATCAGAAGAAGATTCTCGATTTACTACAGATTCCTTATACAGACAACCCACACGATGATTGGGATATTTTGGTAGTGAATATTCCATGGCCTGCCAGCATGGCGCTCGTTCGAAAGGCAAAACGAGAGGGGAAGAAGGTTATTATTTGGGCACATGTCTCTGCAGAAGATCTCTTTCAATCTGTGCGTATCTTTCAATTTTTACAATTTCTAAAGCCTTTGGTGTGGCGTTACCTTATTAAGGCGTACAGCCAAGGCGATATCGTTCTGGTTCCGAGTGAATATGCAAAACATACGATAGTTCAACGCGGAGTGCAGCCCGAAAAAGTTACGGTTCAGACTAACGGCATTGATACCAAAGTGTTTTATAAGGATCCAATGCGCCGCGAAACCTACCGCAAGAAGTTCGGTATGACAGGTACTGTGGCTGGTACAGTTGCCTTGCTTTTGCCACAGCGCAAAGGCGCAGATACTATAGTTGCACTTGGTAAGGCGTTTCCTCAGGTACAGTTTTTTTGGTTTGGAAAAATCTTTAGTCCGGCGCTTGTAGCGCCTGTAGAAAACAATACTTCCAATGTTCGTTTTACCGGTTTCGTTGACGATGTGCTGGCGGCATTAAATGCTATTGATATATTCGTGTTCCCTTCGCGCGAGGAAAACCAAGGCATTGCCATTCTTGAAGCCGCCGCTGTCGGCTTGCCAATCCTTGTTCGCAATTTGCCGGCCTATGAAGGGTGGCTAGTCCATGAACAAAATTGTTTAATCGCAAAAACAGAAGAAGAATTTCAATCCCATTTTAAACGGATACTCGAAGACGGCGCGCTGCGAGACAAACTTATTCAAGGGGCACTCGCGCTTGCACAGGACCAGAGTTTAGAATCCCAGACTCTCAAAATGAGAGCGATATATGAAGGCCTTGTTTCAACCCCGGCTCTTGAGCCAGCGAGATAGTAAATAGGTGAGGCCAATGAGTACGGCAACCGCGGTGCCTGCGACGTAGAAGTCCATATATTCTGCGATTTTTTCGTATGCGTGTCCGAAGAGCACTCCCAGTATAAAGAACACGCCGCTTTGTAGGAGTGAAATAAAAAGACATTGGACTGCAAACTTAAGGAAGGGGAGTCTTACGGTGCCGGCAGCAATAAGTCCTGCCACGCCTCCGGCATGGATAAGTTTGGACGCAGCAACCATCTTGAAATGATTGTTTGAAAAATATTCGCGTGCCTGCGCAATACGCTCAGGAGTTATTCCAACGTAATGACCCCATTTGCGGATAATAGGATATCCGTAACGCCCAAGCGCGTAATAGGCCCAGTCGCCTAGAGCGTCAGCCATCACAAGGACTGGGAAGGCAACGTACCAGGCTAACAGACCTTGGGTTGCAAGAAATCCGCATAATACCGCTATGATAGGTCCCTCGAAGACGCCAAGGGGAAAGATAATCGCGTATTTATATGTTGTAAGGAGAGCGATTAATCCAGCCATTTTTGTTAGTATAGCAGGACGTTTATACATCGTATGAAGGATCAGTATTTTACAGAGCGCGGTATTGCATACCGCACAAACGACCTTGTTCCAGGACGCCCTACGCTTGTATTTGTGCATGGAGTTTCAGGAAGTTCTTCGGCGTGGAAATCGTACGAAGAAGCACTTAAGGGCGAATTCAATATCGTCACCTACGACCAACGTGGGCACGGTCTCTCCAAGCGTTATTCAAAATACAGCGAGTACCATCTCAAACACTTTGCTGAAGATCTTCATCTGCTCCTTACTCATATAGGAGAGTATCCGTACGTGCTCGTTGGACACTCATTTGGTGTGCTAGTTGTTTTAGCGTTCTTGGAACACTGGCAAAGGCACATAGTGAAGGCGGTGCTTATCAGCGGAGACTATAACGTTGGTAGACATACGCCAACAAAGATACTACGTTGGCTGCTTTCTCCTATTCCGCTTCTTTCGCATCTACCACTCTCGCTCAAACAACATGGGCGAGTAGACTACGGACGATTTCCAGGCAGTGGCGACTGGAATGTTTTCCGTTCATGTACAGACATTTGTAATACTGGTTTCCGTACGTATCTCTATTGTATAAGGCAGTCATACGAGCTTGATGCAGCGGACGTTCTTCCACAACTCAAACTTCCGACACTTTTAATTCATGGAACCAAGGACACCATTTTCGGCATTGAAAATTCTGTTGCTATGAAAGAGAAGATTCCAGGCGCACGCCTTGAAGTTATAGAAGGAGGGGATCACATAGCCGTGTTAAATTTTTCGCAGAACGTAATTGGTATACTCCGTACATTCGTGAAAACTGAAATATGAAAAAGATAGCGATTATAACTGATGCATGGCAGCCCCAAGTAAATGGGGTGGTGACAGTTTTTGAACATATGGTTTCAGAGCTGAAGGAGAAGGGCTTCGATACGCTCGTAATACATCCAGGGCTATTTCAGCACACCATGCCGCTGCCTCTATATCCGGAGATAACACTCGCGTTGTTTCCAGGGGAACATCTGCGCAAACTTCTCCGTGAGTACAGCCCAGATGCCGTCCATATCGCAACTGAGGCCACACTTGGGTTGGCTGCACGCCGCTACTGCATCGATGAAAAGATTTCATTTACAACCTCGTATCATACGCACCTCCAATTATATTTTGGTGTATACCTCTCAAACCTAGTAACACCCGTTATGAGTCGCTGGCTCAGGTGGTTCCACGCGGCAGCAGTTCGAACGCTGGTTGCAACTCCAAGTCTTAAAGAAGAACTTGAGAAACAAGGGTTTAAACACGTAGAGCTGTGGCCTCTTGGAGTAGATTTCGATAAGTTCGTTCCTATGGAGCCACCTGCACATCTGCCAATATTACAAAAACCCGTGTTCACCTATTTCAGCCGTTTAGCCCAGGAAAAAAATCCTCAGGCATTTTTTGATTTAGATTTGCCTGGTACAAAACTGGTGATAGGAGACGGGCCGATGCGAGAGGAACTTGAAGAAACATATGGAAAAACAGCGCACTTTGTCGGCTACCAACATGGAAAGGAATTAGTCGAATGGCTCTCGCTTTCAGATGTGGTAATTTTTCCATCTAAAACCGATACCTTTGGTCTTGTAGTAGTAGAAGCCCTTGCCTGCGGCATACCTGTGGCTGCATACGACGTCATGGGGCCGCGAGATATTATTACGCAAGGAGTAGATGGGTATGTGGGTAGTGATCTTAAAGAAGGAGCGTTGTCATGTCTTACACTTTCATCTGAAGCATGTCGCGCCAAGGCCCTGCAGTACTCTTGGAGTCGCTCTGGTGGGGTATTTTTGCAAAAGCTGGCCTTCGTGGACAAGGCCTAGACAACCCTGTATATACGGTATACTGGGGAACAGGGCAAAACGTGATTTTTAGTAGTTAGCGAATATCAAATGGCAGAAGTTGCATACTGTGTTAAGTGCAAGGCTAAGCAGGAGATGAATGACCCTAAAGAGGTTTCATTCGCAGGCAAGGGCGGCGGAGATCGCCGCGCAATGTCGGGTATATGCCCGGTTTGTGGCACAAAGATGTTTAAAATCCTTCCTAAGGCAAAATAAACTAAGTTTATATGTTCGTGAAAAGCGCCCCTCATAAGGGCGTTTTTTGACGCCTTATCTTACTTGACAAACTACTATATAATATGGTATAGTATACAGGTACGGACATTCACAGCAATCAACTTTGAGGCAGATCATGAAGATCATCGGGTTTGTTGGGATCCAGGATTCCAACGGTATGGACCCGGTGTGGAAACACTTCGGGTCTGCGTTTGAGGAACAATTTCCAGGTGCAACATTCTGTGCGGAACGTCGCTCTTACGACTTCTGGCAGATCTGGAAAATGTGGACGTATCGAAATGAAATCGTCGCCAAGTATGATACCGGCGAGGACGTAGTCTTCGTTGGTCACAGCATGGGCGCTATGGTTGCCTTCGCTGCGGCGAGCAGGTTCAAGAAGAGCAAGGTGTGGGAGGTTGTTACCATCAACGCTCCTCACCACTTCCTCTTCGGAATCTTCACTCTCATCAACGGGTGCGTGCCGATCAAGTCGCCGGTCCTTTCGACCAGCGGCCGGTACGACGAAGTCATTCCCTGGGGTACTCGCTACTCCAAGGCGGCCACACACATCGTGCTCCCGATTAACCATCATCGGGACCTGATGAAAAACTTCCTCGGCATCGCCGAAGAGATTGCAAAAGCCGCAAGAAAAGTTTTCGAAAAGGCCCGACGTGAATAACGTCGGGTCTCTTTGTTTTTAATAAAAAGAAAAGACCCGCGTTTGCGACGAGGGTCCCATCAGGAAGATGTGGCGGATGTTCGTTGAGAAGAAGATAGAGGCTTTCAAGAACCACGTTGCCCTCGAGTGGCTTGTGTCTGTAGATAAGCAACTCAGTGTAGGCACCGATCATTTCGTTGACGAGCCCCAATGCGTACTGGCTTTGGGTGGTGAATTTCCAGGGATTTAAATCCCGCCACTTCTGATGAAGGTCGCGAGCCTGGCGGTACTTATAGATTGCCAGATGTTGTTTGTCCCACAGAAACCAGTGGAGTTGAACTCCACGTAGAACCTGGGAGATGGAATGATAGCTAGTGGGCGTTTGAACCCCCATATGTTCCTCCTATACCTGTCTGCTGGGAATACTACGGAGGATTTAAATAAAATCAAGTGCTATCCGTGCGAATAGAATTCGTCCTCGGCTGCTTTGACAGCCTCAGTAACTTCTTCTTCCACCTCCTGTACCTTCTTTGCAATTTCTTCGGGCGACTCTTTCTTAATTTCTTCGCGTTCCTCCTCCGCTATGTTAGCGGCTCCAGACGAACGGAAAAAAAGTCCCAAAAAGAGAAGTAAGACGATCAGGATGACTCCACCCATGACTATCCATTCCATATGTGAAGTATACATTATCGGCCCCGGCCGTATAGCTTCTTCAGCATACCAACATGCTGTTCATAGGTATCTGAGCAGTAAATCTCCCCATCATCATCGTGGAAATAGTATAGACACGAGGTCTTTACAGGGTTGAGTGCTGCAAGCACAGCTGCGGTACTTGGTGCAGAAATTGGTCCCGGTGGCAGACCTTCATTTTGATAGGTGTTGTAGGGAGACTTGATGTATTTGTCGCGCGGTACAACCTGCGGCCACCAAGGACCTTTGCCCGTAGCTTTTGCGTATTGCAATGTGGAATCCATCTGCAACTTCATGCCAGCAAACAAACGGTTCCATATAACCCCCGATATAATGCGCATTTCCTGTGGATCGCTCGTTTCGCGTTCAATGATAGATGCGATAGTCAGCCCTTGTTCAAGCGGAACAACCTTCTGCACTGCCGCTGTGTAGCGTGAGAGAACTTCGTCTTCAAATCTCTGTTGAACTTGTTCTTGTACCGCAAGGATGGAGTCTCCCGCTGCAATTGAATAATCGCCTGGCGCGATAGTCCCTTCCTCTAATTGAGAGGTCGATACTGGTGGCAATTGAGTAAACTGTTTTTGTTTGCCTGCATCCCAGCCAAGCCGTTTGCCGATAAGGGCGGCTACCTGCTCTTTGCGAAGGCCGGGGTTGATTGTGAGAATATTTGGTATACCACCTTCTACTGCAGCAAACTGGTAGAGGGGAGTGGAAGCAATAACGCGTGCGACAGCCGCAAATATTTCTTTGGCGTTGAGGGCAGCGGCCTCAGTGGGGGTGGGTCTGAAAAATAGTGCGTCTGCAGAAGGATTTGATTTGATGATTTGTTTAACAGGGTCGACACTCACGGGGAAGGGAGGTTGAATGCCGCGCTTTGTCTGCTCCCACACAACAATGCTGGGAAAGAGAAAAAACAATATAAGCAATCCTCCAGTAAGTGCCGTTAAAAGATATAGCAGGGACGTGTGCCGTTTCCGCCTTTTGTGCATTTCCATCTTATAATACTACACAGTATGCATAGACCATTCTTATATCGTCGCAGTACATGGAGAGGAACCTACGGAGACCTCTGGACACTGCCACACGTACTCTCCGGTTTCTTTATCGCGTACGTAACGTTTCTTATGCCGATGGAATACGTTGCTGCATTTTGGATGACTCTTTCCATCGGTATCGGATGGGAACTAGTTGAACGCATTACGCGTCTCTCGCGTACCGAAGCCTATACAAATTCTGTAGCTGATATCGTCGGCGCCCAGCTCGGGTTTATGGCTGGCTGGTGGCTGTTTGCGCGTATCACCAACCCAGTGTTTGAGTTACTCGCGATTCTGTTTCTCTGCGCGCTTTTTTGCCTTGTCTGTTTCTTGGGCTATCGTGCGTTTAAATATTACGGATAAAAAGAAAGACCGCTCACGTTTCCGTGGCGGTTGAATACGGGCGACACAAGCAAGGAGCAAGTGCAATACAGAAAGGAAGAAAGAAGACTTCGGGATAGAAGCAGGTAAAGACGCCGAGCAATGCGGCCACCAGAAATATTTTCATCCGCACACCTATACTGGTTTCTAATTTAGACCGTATAAGATTAAGCCGTGCTTGTCAATTTTTATGCGACAGGTTTGCGGCCGAAGCGTTTGAGAAGCGACCATTCGACAGAGTAGCGGTCGTATCCATGACAGAAAAGAGTGATGCCGATACCGATGAGTACGAAGTGCGGCCACACAGTTTCACCGAAATACAAAAATGAAAGTGTCAGCCAGAACAACATAAAGAGTGCGGTCCAACGGATCTCCATGCCGATGATAAAGAAGATGCCGATGATGAGTTCAATAATGGCAGCACCAAGCACGAGAAAATGCGGTTCAAACCCAAGATAGTGGGCGACTCCGTAGGAGTGTCCAGCAAGCGGAAGTTCAGCGATTTGGAGTGCGAGGTTATTGTGCAAAATCTTTGCGTAAAAAGAAGAGTATATGAGACCAACCCCGAAACATACTCGCAGTATCAGCATCGAGTACTGTTTAAAATAGTTTGATAGCGCTACACCGCTGAACAGTATAAGAGCTATCGCAAGGCCGAAATAATTTACATATGTCAGCATGTACCACTGATGAGTAAGTACTTCGATGCCAAATAGCACGAGCATTCCTGCGGCCGCAACCCATGTATAGAAATTCAACAGAAGCATAAGGCCCATTACTGCAAGCGTTATGCGGATGAATAGAGTCCAGGTTCCAAATACTTCGGGTAGCGACAGTTCAGGGCCGAAGAGTGCATTGTAATATGCGGCGGAAAGTAGAGAGATGCCCAAGGTGATGCGAGCGACTGCGGGAGCATAGGGTCTGATTTTTGCGAACAAAGGAGCCGTATGGTCTTCAAACCAATGCCAGAGTGATACAAAAAAAACAGTTAACACAACAAAGAGTCCGATAAATGCCCAGAACATAAACTGATCTGCATTACTGAACGCGACTTCTAGTCCGGAAAATGAAGGTGTTGAGATAGCACTCTCTACTTTCTCAGGAGTGAGCACATACACTTCATGTGCATATGCGATGGCGGGTGTACATACTGCAGCAACTCCGAGCCAGAGCCATTTTTTCATACACAATAACTATACATGGAAATACGCCGGGGAGACCAAGCAAAAAGGCGGCCTATCCGGAGATGGCCGCCCTTCGCACAGTTAATCAGTCGTCGGGGAATAGGCGCTTGCACAATTCCGCGCGCCGCTGTGCTTCCGCCAGCACATCGGGTCGACGTAGTATTTCCTCGATGCTCTGTCTCGAAGAAGAGGGTTGAACAGAAGAAGGCCTGGCCTTCTCGCGCGGCTGGCCAACAGCAATGCGTCGATGGCCGTACATCATTTCGTAGGCTACTCGATCCTGTTTAATCATCGGTGTCTCCCGATTTATTGAGGGGTCGTCTAGACACATTATCCTCTATTTATACGAATCTGTCAAGTCTTGATAAGAGTTCATGAGTTTTTGTGAACGGTTCAGCCATGACCAGAGCACCAAAACACAAAAGCCTGTCAGTACGCCAAGAACAATGCCACCCAATACATCCGAAGGGTAATGAATGCCTCCGGCTACGCGTGCAAAACCTATAAGAAGCCCTAACGCAGCAAGGCACAGTCCAAGTGTTTTGTTGTATGTGTAGATAACAGTCGCGAGCGCAAACATAAAAATTGTGTGTCCAGAAGGAAATGAATATACAGAATCATTTACTAATATATGAGAAACACCGAGGGTTTCAAACGGTCTTTCCCGTTCATATATAAGACGAATTGTGGATGCAACTACAAAACGTGCGGCGAGTGCCGCTGCAATTGCAAGAAGATAACCTGCAAAACGCTCACGGTCACCCTTGTGCCAGGCATAGGCTGCAAAACACAGTACGCCGACAATCACTCCATATATGAGGTAGTGTCCGGCAAATACAATTGCCATGTTGAGTAGAGCAAAACGCCCAGCGAGACTATGGATGGCATAAAAAAGTGAAAGGTCAGAAGACATATAAAAACTCTACCACCTATTTCCCTGAAGGACTGCATTTAAGGCACTTGCAGCCTTTTGGTTTTATGTGTTCGTCGAAGTATTCGGTGTCGTAATCATACGTAAGCTCCTCTCCCTCCTTAATGTTCTTTGCAGTAAAAATAAATACACGTTTATTTTTGATATCAATTTCGCAGTTGGGGCGGCAGGAGTGGTTAACATATTTTGCCCGATTGTACGAGACATTGCCGTCGATCATAGTGTTTCTACCCGTCTCGAAGAAATACTTACCACTTTTATTGTGTTGTTCGTCATCGGTCAATGAGCGGCCTACATATTCTAAAACGCAGACACCTCGGGGGATTTTTTCTTCTGCAAAGATGCCTTTTCCTGTACGAGCCTTGCCAACGCGTAATTTAAAATCTTGAACTTCGAATCGTCGTCGAATTTTTTTCATCTCGACAGTATACGGCATTTTTTGGTATAGTTCAGGTAAATGTCAATTAAAACGCGATTCTGGAGCGCGATTCAGTATATTCGCACACAACCTTGGTATTACTCATGGGGCGGAGCTCTTATTGTCGTTGTACTTATATTTGTGGGAGGAAAAGCCTTACTTAGATCAGCTCCGCCGGTGGGGGCACCTGACCAAACTAGCCACGTAAAAATTGCATCGGTTGCAAGCCTTGCCGCCCAGTCAACAGGTCCACTCCCTGTAACAGGTGTGGTAACTTCGCTTAACCATGCGAGCATTTTAGCGCAGAGCTCCGGAGAGGTTGTCGTGCTTTCCCGAAAGATTGGTGATTATGTATCTGCTGGGACAATTATTGGATCGCTTGAAAACAGCAGTCAGCGCGCAGCAGTTCTCCAGGCTCAAGGAGCCTATGATGCAGCTCAAGCAACATTTACAAATACAAGCGGAACAGGAGCAGCAAATTCAGGTATTAACGCAGCACAAGCTAGCCAGGCAGTAGTAAATGCCCAGACGAGCGTGAATACCTCTCTGCAGAGTTTGTTTGCAGCACTTGATGATGCAGTCCACACCAAGGCAGACCCTCTTTTCACCCAACCAAGGAGCAACCCAGTTCTACAACTCACTGTTAACGACAACCAGCTTGTTATTACGCTCCAGAATCAGCGCAGGCAGCTAGATCTCGCACTGAGCAAAGTAAACGAACTCGCACACAAGACTACTCGCACAAATACTGATACAGACGTTGCGGAGGCAACAGCTAACGCACAGCTCGTTGTAACATTCTTAAACAATCTAGTAGACGCGCTCAATAAATCTCTTCCGAGCCAGTCTATAACCGCATCGGATATTAGTGCATACCAAACGGCGATTGGTTCAGCACGCACATCGGTGAGTGCCGCATTGTCAGGAGTTGCGAGCGCAAAAAGTTCTTACAACAGCGCAGCGGCAGCATCTGCCTCTGCCTCAAACACTGCCGCGGGTGGTACGCAAAGTAGTATAAGCATCGCGCAGGCAAACGTTGAACAGGCGCAAGGCGCGCTTGCTGCAGCGCGAGCCTCTCTTGAAAAGACTATTATCCGTTCGCCGATTTCAGGCACCATCATCAGCCTTCCTATATCGCGAGGGGATTATGTTTCAAACTCAGAGCGCGTAGCAGAAATATCAAATCCAAGTGCGCTTGAAGTGGATGTCTATGTGACACCTGAAGATTCTAAGACACTTGCAGTAGGAGCAACGGCATTGATTGCAGGCGCAGTACCAGGAACTATAGTTTCAATTGCACCAGCGCTCGACCCAACCACAGGAAAAATTTTGGTAAAAGTTGGTATTCTCGGTGATCAAAGCGCACTTACTGATGGAGAAACTGTAACTGTTTCACTGACTCGTGCGACAGCAGCACAGACGAAAAAAGTTAGTGCTGCTTCCACTATTATGATTCCGATTGTTGCAGCAAAGATAACGCCGAGCGGACCGATTGTATTTACCGTTAGCTCATCAACGCTAATGCAAATCCCTATAACTCTAGGTACGATTTTAGGAGACAAAGTAATAGTCCTTTCGGGTCTCACGCTGGATATGGTCATTGTTGAAGATGCTCGCGGCCTCTCAAACGGACAACAGGTAATCGTAGACCTGCCTGCGCAGGCAGGCCTGCACTAACCATATGTTGTGGCTCTGGAATTTCTTCCTAGACCGAAAACAATT
>CAYGIN010000003.1:23544-30823 GCA_964349995.1 uncultured Candidatus Saccharibacteria bacterium
CCTGCACTAACCATATGTTGTGGCTCTGGAATTTCTTCCTAGACCGAAAACAATTTAGCTACGTGCTAATTGTGACCCTCGTTCTTGCGGGGTTGTTTGCCATGCTTGCCATGCCGAAAGAGAACGCGCCTTCAATTGTCATTCCAAACGGCATTGTAACCACTGCGCTTCCAGGTGCTTCCGCGCAGGATATAGAAACGTTGGTTACAAATAAATTGGAAGACCAAGTTTCTGGTTTGAACAATCTCGATACTGTGACGTCCGTATCAAGCGAAGGTGTTTCTATGTTGAATGTGCAGTTTGATGCAAATGCTAACGTAGACCAGTCCATTCAAGAACTTCGCGATGCTGTAGCACGAGCTGTACCGAACCTTCCTTCAGATGCGACAACGCCGCAGGTAAGTAAAATTGATTTTAGCAATCAGCCAATTCTCGTCATTTCTATTGCAGGCGATCTTCCACCGACAGAATTTTCAGCTCTTGCAACGGAAGTATCAGATGATCTCAAACACATTTCCGGCGTATCGGAAGTACAGGTTTCTGGCATACCGCAGCGCCAGGTCACTGTTGTTGTAAGCAAGGAAAAACTCCAACAGTACGGACTTCGTTTGACCGATGTTATTTCATCTATAGCTTCGGCAAACGCATCAGCGCCAGCTGGGAGTATTTCGATGAATGGGGTGAACTACAACGTCAGTTTCAAAGGTAATATCACCGATCCATCTGAGATTCAGCATATTGCAGTGGGTATAAAAAATAAAATACCTATTTATGTTCGCGACATTGCCGTTGTATCCGATGGTCTCGGTACCCAGGCATCATATTCACGCTTATCGCTAGACGGGAAGCCAAGCAGTCAGGCAATTTCTCTTACTATCTACAAGCAGACAGGGGCTGAGATTAAGGAAGTAGCAGATGCTGCAAAAGCAGAAATGCTGAAATTGCAGGAGACGAAGCTCAAAGGAATGAATGTGTTTATTTCGCCTTCGACTGACCAGGGCGTTCAAATTACTACACAGCTTGGGGAACTAACAACAACTGGTTTGGAGACAGTCGCACTCGTAATGATTGTGCTGCTCCTCACTATCGGCTGGCGCGAATCTCTCGTTGCAGCGCTGTCAATTCCACTTTCGTTTCTCATCGCATTTATAGGGCTGCATCTTACGGGCAACACACTCAACTTCATCAGCCTTTTCGCACTTATCTTGGCGGTGGGTATTTTGGTGGACTCCGGTATTGTCGTTACTGAAGCTATCCATGCACGCATGAAGTTGCACGAAAACCCGATTAATGCGGCAAAGCATGCGCTCCGCGATTATGCATGGCCACTTATTGCGGGGACGATGGCGACTGTGGCCGTGTTCGCGCCACTTTTCTTCATATCTGGCATCGTCGGCAAGTTTATCGCAGGCATTCCGTATACTCTTATCTTCGTACTTATGGCGTCGATCTTTGTAGCACTTGGAATAGTGCCTTTGATTGCTGTTCTCTTTACCAAAAAACAACCTAACCGTTTTGAAGAAAAACAGGAGGAGTACACCGAGCGCATAACACAGTGGTATAAAGAAAAATTGCGTTCAATCCTTGAGAACAAAAGGTGGCAGCGTCTATTTTTAAGAGGTCTTGCCGCACTGTTTGTTCTTTCGATGGCGCTTCCGTTTACTGGTTTGGTGCAAACTGTCTTTTTCCCACAAGACGACCAGGATTTCGTCTACATTAATATTCAGGCGCCGGAAGGAACCACACTTGGGCAGACAGATCTTATAGTGCGCCAGGTTGAGGAGCTTCTCTACCCAGTCAAAGATATTTCTTCCCTTGAGATTACAACAGGACAGAGCTCGGGTCTTACAGGAGGAGGTTCTGCAGGTAGCAACCAGGCAAACATCACAGTTAACCTTCCACTCGACCATAAGAAAACAAGTACTGAAATTGCAACTGAGTTGCAGCAAGTGCTAGGCAACGTACAAGGCGCAGACGTTCAGGTGTTGCAAGCAAACAACGGCCCTTCAGCTGGGGCACCAATTCAAATTCAGTTTGAAGGCACAAATTTAGATGATCTTATTACTGCTGCCGAGGGAGGCACACAACTTCTTTCAAGCATTCCGCATGTCATCAACGTCACCAACAGTACGCAAAACAACGGAACTCAGTTCGACCTCACCGTTGACCGCGGCAAAGCAACTGCCCTTGGTTTGAGTACGGCCTCTATTGCACAAACGCTTCGTGCGGCAGTACAAGGTACGAAAGCAACCAGTATTACGCAGCCCAAGGATGATATCGATGTGGTTGTAAAGCTTAACTTAAACACAGACTACATTGACCCCTCAGACACAACACGTACGACGATTGATGCAATTAAAAATCTTTCAATTCAGGGTAGCGCTGGTCCAGTACTGCTTGGTTCAGTGTTGCAGACAAAACTTGGAGTAAGTAACGCCGCTATAAATCATAAAGACAAAAGCCGCCTTGAAACGGTTTCTGCCTATCCGGACGACCAAACAACTGCTACAGGAGTCATTTCCGAGTTCCAGAAGCGCGTAGGGGAGTTGAACTTGCCTCCAGGTGTGACAGTCTCATATGGCGGCGAAACTGAGGACATCAATCAGTCGTTTACAGACATGTTTATCGCGCTTATCGCAGGGTTGGTGCTTATGTTTATGATTCTTATCATTTGCTTCAACTCTATTCGCTACACGTGGTACTTGCTCGTCATCGTTCCGCTTTCACTTATCGGTGTGTTGGGTGGCCTTGCTATAACGGGGCAGCCAGTATCGCTTACCTCGCTCTTGGGAGTTATCGCACTGGGTGGCGTTATCATCAACCATGCAATTATTCTGATGGACTCAATGATTCATCATCTGAACGCAGAGAAGGGTAGGCCTATTATAGATATCGTTGTTGAATCATCTGCAACTCGTCTGCGCCCCATTGTTCTTACGACCATCACTACGGTTGTGGGCATGATTCCGCTTGCTATGTCTAATGCAACATGGGGACCACTCGCATTCGCGGTTATGTTTGGACTTGCCTTTGCCATCATTCTCACCCTCATCTTGGTGCCTATGCTGTTTTATCGACACCAAACGCGTCTGCTCGAGAAGAAATAAAATCAAACCGTGACGGAGAAACCGCCGTAAGCCATTTCATATAAAAAAAGAAACCGCCCGACAGAGCCGAGCGGTCTGTTGGGCGGTAGAGGGCTTCAGTCGAGCCAGCCGTGATTCCACGAATGGGGGAACGAAGGAAAGTTGCCCTGCACAACGGTGTGGATGCAGAGGAAGTAGCCGCGGTCACGTCTGATGTAAACGATACCCTCCCTGCAACCGTTCGGATACTTGCCTTCGACTTTGACGTCGAAGCGCCCTTCCTTCTCGTTGAACTTAACACTCGACGCCACAACTTCTCCTTCGGCAGGAGTGTGGTTTCGAAAGGCGAGGCAGGCATCTGCCCTCGCCTCATGCTCGGTGTAATCCATTTCCAGTTCCTCCTTGCGCTAGATGCTTCCAGGATCGGTGCGGACGTCATTCAGCTCGTTGTATTCAGCCCTTTCGGCCTGGGTGAGTTCGTCGTACTTCACGAACGTTGGCGGCAGGCGGAACTTTTCCACCAGCGCCTCTTTGATCTTGTCCGGGATCCAGCAGTACCTGAGATCCCTGGTCCTTTCTGGAGCCTCGAAGTCCTCGCCGACGATCTTGAGGTACTTGAGAACCTTGACCATGTCGTACCCGTCGTGGGTGACCCACTCGAAGTAGCCATAGCCTCTCGTGCCTGTGTCGACGACACACCATGCCGCCGCGCGCTGATGCCTCTCGCTCATGCCGCACATGACGGCCACAGCGAAACGGTTGTTCCAGTAGCACTGGTGTTGTCTCGGATCGGCGTAGAGAATCTTCGCCGCTTCCTTCGTAAGAGGGTCGTCAAGATGCTTGCCGGGCTCGTCGATGCATTTCTGCATCTGTTCATAGGCTTCTGTGCGCGTCATCGCTACTCTCCTTTCCCGCTATCACCATGGGGAATGCGTTGATTGAAATAGGGTGGTGAGACCCAATACATTCCTATATATTATGCACTACAAGCAACGCATTGTCAAATCTATGTTGAAGATACAAGCGTCGAGTGTTAGGAATTAAGCGACCACAATAGAAAGTTTAAATATCCTGCGAAGCTTACCCATGCGATATACGGCGCAAGAAGCCATGCGGCGGGCTTAGAGATTTTTGCAAACGCGACAATGGTCGCGACTATTGCGAGCCAGAGGAATATGATCTCGGCCAACGCCGCTCCCGGATTGTGCAAACCGAAAAATAAAAGTGACCACAGGACGTTAAGTGCCAGTTGTAAACCAAAAAGACCAAGCGCCATCTTCGTGTTCCTCCTTGTGCGCCAGACAAGAAATGCGGCAATGCCCATCAGTAAAAACAACGTCGTCCATACTGGGCCGAATATCCAGTTGGGAGGCGCGATCTCAGGTTTTACGAGAGTTGCGTACCAGCCCGTAATTGACGGAGCAGTGAACATCGAACCGATAATTCCAGCAGCTTCAGAAAGCGCGATAAATCCTACAAGCGCCAGCCAGTCTTTGGAAAGTTGTCTCAGCATGGTGATTATTAGGCGATAGGAATTTCTTTAAAGACATGGGCATTGCCGCTCTGCTCAAAGGCGTAGTCGGCCCAGCGTATCCATGTGGGTTTGATCCAGATAATGACTGACTCGGCGGGATCTAGTTTCGTTATAGGGGCATAATACCAATTATTTGAGCCAAGAACTTTTAAGAGCTCGTCTTTCTTTTTTGATGCATCTTCGTCCAAGGATATGTCCATCGCCATACCCTCTATCTGTAATGTTTGTGGTACATCCGGAGTTGATACGGTAAATGCGACCTGTGGATGGGCACTTAGTCCTGCGTATTTTCGGCTGTTTATGAGCGTCAAAAGGTAGATATTAAAATTCTCGTCCGCCGTGTAGTAGACCATGCTTGCGTGGACATCGCCTCCCTGCGAAACAGTTCCAAGTACTCCTGTCTTGTGACGAGTTAAAAACGCCAGAGCATCTTTGCGCGCATTGTGTAGTTCTTCACTCATACATATATAGTATACGCCTATTTTTTACGCACAATAATGATGCCTGTCATAAGGGTGTTAGCGGTTATCATGGCGATAGAATGCAGCATAGTCGCGACGTTATACGTTTGGAGAGAAAGGAGTGCCAGAGCGTGACGCAGTACATTTGAGCCGTAAAGAATAGGTGTTTCGGTAGAAGGCTGCTTCCATGTTTTTCGCAGTGTCGGGGCGAATGCCACAAGATCTATACCAACTGCAGTAATGACGGAGATTGTTGGGTCTTTGGTGAGTATCCATGGCACAAGCCCAAGAAGTGCGACAATAAGAAAAATAGTATCGGTTCGCGTGATGCCTTTGAATCCGTATTTGAGTGAGAAAAGGAAAATAATAATAGTAAATATTTCCGATGCTCCAGTGGGCAACGCACCCCATCCTGCACCTTTTACTACTTGGCCAAAAAAGACAATGCACGAGACGATGCTCCATACAAACCAAGTATAGGGATGAGGTTTAACGCGTCCGCGCAAAATATCAAGGAGATAGGGAAGATTGCCTGCAATGGCGAGCAACGCAGCAATGATGGCAAAACTTTCTTTCACAGGCTTAGAGTATCATTTTGTTCGCCCTAAGAGTATAGTAATTACATGGAAAAAAACCAACACATAATTATAGCTCTCCTCATACTCATAATCGGTTTTGGTGCAGGGTATATTGCTCGCGGAAGCCAGACTCCTGAGGCAGGCAGACATATGATGTCCAACGGTAGCATGATGGACGATAACGGAATGGGCATGGGTCATGCCATGGACGACATGATGGAAGGTCTGCAAGGTAAGACTGGAGATGAGTTTGACCAGGCCTTTCTCAGTGAGATGATAATGCACCATCAAGGCGCTCTATCAATGGCAGAGGCAGCATTAAAGAGTGCAAACCATCAGGAAATAAAAACTATGGCGCAAGCTATTATCTCAGCACAAAAGGCAGAGATAGTTCAAATGCAAACGTGGAATAAGAGTTGGTACGGAATTGGCCAGTAGCCTGAAGCGTTCTCTGTATGTATGTAAAAGTGAGGGTGCAGGCTGCGGCAAAGAAAGAAGAAATAAAAGTAGTTTCTGAAAACCGCTTTGCTATTTCAGTAAAACAGAAGGCACTTCAGAACCTCGCCAACCGTCGTATTGTGGAACTCGTCGCGTACCACTACAAGGTCCCTGTTAAGAAAGTCCGTATCGTCAGTGGCCACCAGTCTCCCTCAAAGATACTTTCAGTCGATACTATTTAAAAATGTTAGCTCAGGAGGTACTATCAACATAGAAGTCCTTACAAGAGGGGTATGAGATGGGTAAGAATTTTTGTTCTAACCTTTACCTAACAATATTGGTTTTTTTCGGCACCGTTTTGCCCTGCGTTGCAGGAGCACAAACATATCCATCGCGGTCAATACGCATTATAAACGGCTTTCCGCCTGGCGGAGCAACCGACATACTTGCTCGGCTTATCGGCGGGTGTGTCGCCCATGATCTGGGTGTGCAGGTCATCGTTGAAAACAAACCTGGCGCGGGTGCAAATAGGGCTATTAAGGACGTGGTGACTGCCGCCCCTGACGGCTACACACTACTATTCACGAGCCCTAGTGCAGCTATCAACGCCTCGTTGTATAAAAACCTAGACTATAATTTTCTGCGCGACATTGTGCCGATTTCCGGCGTGATGAGCGCGCCAAATGTGTTGGTGGTGAATGCATCTTTTCCCGCCAAGACACTCGCAGAATTTGTAGTGTATGCCAAGAGACATCCTGGCAAACTCAACATGGCTACATCTAGCAACGGAACCTCGAGCCACCTCTCAGCGATGCTATTTAAAATGATGGCGGGGCTTGATATGGTGCACGTGCCATACAAGGGTGAAGCGCCTGCTCTAGTTGACCTACTTGCAGGTCAGGTGGACCTCGTGTTCGGAACTACTGCCGCGGGAATTGGGCACATACAAGCAGGTAGGTTGCGAGCACTTGCGGTTACCAGTGCTGTACGCTCCCCAATACTGCCGGATGTGCCAGCTCTACAAGAGGTTGTTTCTGGATACGAAGCCAGCAACTGGTGGGGGATCGGTGCACCGAAAAAAACACCTGCAGAAATAGTTGAACGACTCAACGTCTCCACCAATGCGTGCCTAAAAGAACCTCACATAAGGGGACAGTTTTCGGACATGGGAGGCACGCCCCT
>CAYGIN010000004.1:0-21023 GCA_964349995.1 uncultured Candidatus Saccharibacteria bacterium
GGTTATTGCACGCTCACTCGGCAAGACAGGCAAGTCTTGGGTCCGCATTTTCCCTGACAAGCCATACACACAGAAGCCAGCTGAAGTAAAGCTCGGTAAAGGTAAGGGCGACCCAGCTGGATATGAAGTCCAGATTTGGCCAGGCCGCATTTTGTTTGAAGTGGACGGTGTTGATGCTAAGTTGGCAACTACAGCGCTTATCAGCGCCTCAAAGAAGCTTCCGCTTAAGGCAAAAGTTGTAACACGCACCCACTAAATTTTTATGGCAAAGAAAACATCACTACAAAAACATTCTGTCGAAGATTTGAACCGCCTTGTCAAAGACAAGCGTGAAGAACTCCGTGCCTTGCGCTTTTCGGTCGCAGGTAGTAAAAATCGTAATGTGAAGCTCGGCAGAACGCTCCGCAAGGACATTGCGCGCGCCCTAACAGCAGTAAACGCTCAGAAGAAGGCATAACCTAATATGGAAACCACTACACAAAAAAACATCAAAACACTTCGAGGCGTTGTTACCTCGGATAAAATGCAGGAAACTGCGGTGGTTTCCGTGCAGCGCTACGTAAAGCACCCTAAGTACAAGAAGTTCTTGAAGCAACACAAGAAGTACCATGTTCACAATCCGGGCAACCGCGCAAAGGAAGGCGAGAAGGTCGTCATCCGTTCATGCCGCCCACTTTCCAAGACCAAATCGTTCGAAATCGTATTTGAGAATTAATTTATGATCCAAGACCGCTCACTCGTTGTTGTTGCAGATAATTCAGGCGCCAAGATTGGGCGCATTTTCAAGATTCCTGGATCTTCTAAGAAACGCTATGCGCAGATAGGGGAGATTGTGGTGTTGTCGGTACAGACGGCAGAACCTCGTAAGGCAGTTAAGAAGAAAGACATTCTTAAGGGTGTCGTTGTTCGCCAGCGCCAGCCATTCCGCCGCAAAGATGGTTCGTACATCCGCTTTGATGAAAACGCAGTTGTTATCATAGAAGGCACAGGAAAGAATCCAAAGGAACCAAAAGCAGGCCGTATCTTCGGTCCTATCCCGCGCGAACTTCAAGAACTCGGTTACCAGACAATCATCTCCCGCGCGCCGGAAGTTGTATAACTTTATGAATACATTACACATCAAGAAAGGCGATAACGTCATAATCCTGTCAGGCAATGACAAGGGTAAGACTGGCAAAGTAACACAGGCATTCCCAAAGATTGGCATGGTTGTGGTTGAAGGCGTTGGTATGCGCAAGAAGCACCAGAAGGCACGCCGCGAAGGTCAAAAAGGACAAATAATCGACAAACAGCATCCGATTGCCGCAAGCAAAGTAGCAAAGAAAAAATAATATATGGCTAACCTCATTCAGGAACAACAGAAGACTGTTTTTAATGAACTCAAGAAAGAATTTGAGTGGGCTAACGTCATGCAAGTTCCAAAGATTGAGAAAGTAGTTGTCTCAGTTGGTATTGGTTCAACTAAAGACAAGAACAAAATAAAATTGATTGCAGAACGTTTGGCAACAATCACTGGTCAGAAGCCAGCAACTCGCCTTACAAAGAAAGCTATTGCGTCGTACAAGACTCGTATCGGCGACACAGTTGGCTACCAAGTAACTCTCCGCGGCTCTCGCGCACAGAATTTCTTGAACCGCTTGCTCCATATCGCGCTTCCTCGCACGAAAGACTTCAAGGGTATTCCAGTAACCGCAATCGACGAGATGGGTAACTACACGCTCGGTATCAAAGAACACAGTGTGTTCCCTGAAACTGCAGACGAAGAACTCAAGGATATCTTCGGAATGGCTATCACTGTTGTCACTACAGCAAAAGGTAAAGAAGAGGCAAAAGCATATCTCACTCACCTCGGATTTCCATTCAAGAAAACTGCAGCGAAGTAATTTTAAAAATAGCAAAAAGCGGCCCACTGAGGGTCGCTTTTTCTTTTATAAATTTATTGACACGGCAGAGTTCTCCGCTACTATTCAAAACAGAGAGATTTGCACATAGGGAGTACCCGCATGACTGTTATATCTCGGCCTTGGCATGGAGACGAGTCGGAGATGAAGCCTCGGCGTAAAAGCGGAAGGCCCAAGGGCAGCAAGAACAAAAAGAAAGACAAGAAGATTGTCGAGATTGATATCGTCTCAGACGACGATGCTGATCCGGCGACCAAGTTTTCGGTTTCAGGAATCGGCATTCCGATGCCTGAAGTGGCTACGTTCAACAATGTGCCGCGCGAGGCGATCGTTGAGTCCATGACCGAGACTTACTGGGACGAAAAGGCGCACCGGATGGTGCTGGGCAAGGTGACGCCTATGGCATACGTCGAGATGTGGAATGCAAATCTGCTCGGGTTTCAACGGGACAAGCGGGGCAATATTTTGAAGCCGAGCCAGGACTGGCCCTTGGACAAGCTCGCGAAAGCAAAGAAGCAGATGCAACGTTAAGGCGGTCCCACAAAGGCCGCCTTTTTCTTTTGTGTTTATAGATTCTTTATTGTAGTGTTGGCGGCAGACGCGTAGAGTACAACCATATGTTTGGAAGGGAAGAGACTATGAGTGACTTGCTAGAGTTGCAAATGGCGATGGCCAGACACAACCTCACGCTCCTTCGCGAGAATCCCTACCCGGGCCGCGGCATCGTGGTAGGCCTCGACAGCACCGGCGAATACTTGATCCAGGTCTACTGGATTATGGGTCGCAGCGAGAACAGCCGGAACCGCGTGTTCAAGGCCGACAATCACACTGGCCGCCTCTACACCGAAGCGGCGGATCCGTCGAAGGTGAAGGATCCGTCCCTCATCATCTATGACGCGATGCTGGAGCGCAGCCCGCACTTCATCGTCAGCAACGGCAACCAGACCGAGACGGTCTTGAAGTCTACGAGGCCTCTCTACCTAAACACTGCTTTGGCAGACCGCAACTACGAGCCCGATGCGCCGAACTTCACTCAGCGCATCACGGCCGTTAGCTCTCTTGGTCACGGGATGGTTTATACCCAGATGTCCATTCTCAGGAAGTCGGTATTCGGGGAAGGGTGCGACCGCCTGCTGTACGAGTACGTGCCTGCTAAGGGCTTCGGCCACTACATCAGCACGTACGCCGGCGATGGCGACCCGCTGCCGCCGTTCTGCGGCGACCCGCTTCTGATGCCGCTCGATCAGGGCGACATGGTGGAAGTTGCCGAGGATTTCTGGAAGGCGCTCAACGAAGAGAATCGAGTGTCCCTTGCGGTGAAGTTCATCGAGATCGGCAACGGTCGCTCGGACATCCACATCATCAACAAGTACAATCAGGCTGGTTGATCAAGTTCGTCCAACCGAAGGCGGCCCCAAAGGCCGCCTTTTTCTTTTCTACAATTAAATTTTAGAAATATTTCAGTACTCATTTTGCTATTCTCATCAGAGCTGGCAGCACGGTGCGGCGCAGGATTGCTAATCCAGGTGTCGAAGGTTCGAGTCCTTCTGTCAGCGTACGTTGACCTAAATGATTCCAGGAGTATCATTATTAGCGAGGATAATCCTCTGGCGCTGGCAGAAACAGAAACTCCGTTTACGCGGAGTTTCTTGTTTTTGTGCCGGAATATAGAATTCGTTTGACTTCCAGGGTAGGGTCAAGTATATTGCTTGAAGCCCATCAGGGCTCCTTTTTTCTGATAGGTGCCGCTTAGTCGAAAGGCGAGGCATACCAACAGAATCATAACTCCCCAAGGAATGGGGGAGTAACCATTCAAAAATGGCAAAGAAATCTACAGTCGCACGCTCAAACAAGACCCCGAAGTTTAAGTCGAGGGTCGTTCGCCGTTGCTTCCGCTGTGGTCGCAAGCGCGCCTTTATGCGTGACTTCGGTATGTGCCGCGCATGCTTCCGTGAAGCAGCCAACGAAGGTCTTATTCCGGGCGTCCGCAAATCATCTTGGTAATTTATGTTAATGGACCCAATCTCAGATTTCATAATCCGAATCCAAAACGCTTCTCGCGCGAAGCTCAGCGTTGTTTCTCTGCCATATTCAAATATGAAGGAGGCTATTGCTGAAGTCCTCGAAGAAGAAGGCTACATCACAGGAATCGACAAGAAGGCAAAGAAAGATGGTGTACTTTCAGTCACGCTCGCATATAAAGATGGTATGCCAGTCGTGCAGGGTGTAAAGCGCATCTCAAAGCCATCACGTCGCCTCTACATCGGCGTCCGCGACATCAAACCAGTTAAACGCGGGTACGGTGCAGTCGTCCTTTCAACTCCAGCAGGTGTTATGAGCGGCAAGCAGGCCAAAATAAAGAATGTTGGCGGCGAAATCCTTTTCGAAATCTGGTAATTCTGAAATTTATATGTCACGTCTTGCAAAACAACCAATCGCGATAGCGCCTAAAGCCGAAGTTTCTATTTCGGGTAATTCTATCGTGGTAAAAGGCCCAAAGGGCACACTCACCAAGCCTACTCACCGCCTTATCAGCGTTGAGGTTGGCCCTGAAGGTGTACAGGTTGCCGTTCGCGGCACATCGCTTGAAGGCAAGGCGCTTGTTGGCACCTACGCATCTCATGTCCGCAATATGATCAAGGGTGTTACTGAAGGCTATACAAAAAAACTTTTGATCGAAGGTGTCGGCTACAAGTGGGATGTTGCAGGTAAGAAACTCAATCTTGCGCTCGGCTTCTCACACCCAGTCCACGTTGATATACCAGAAGACCTTACCGTTAAGGCTGATAAAGGCGCTCTCATCATTGAAGGACACGACAAAGAACAGGTGGGACAGTTTGCTGCAAACATCCGTGCGATGAAGAAGCCAGAGCCGTACAAAGGCAAGGGTATTCGCTACGAAGGGGAAGTTATCCGCCGCAAGCAAGGTAAGAAGGCCGCATAAACCAATATGGAAAACCGACAACGTCGTCACAACCGCATACGAGCAAAAGTTAAGGGTACTCCTGAGCGCCCACGCCTTTGTGTGTACAAATCTAATAAGTACCTTGAAGCACAGATTATTGACGATGTGAACGGTCGCACGATTGTTTCAGGCAAAATGGATGATGCTAAGAAACTTGGCACAGAACTTGCAAAGAAGGCAAAAGCAGCTGGCATCACACGCGTAGTGTTCGATCGCGGAGGTTTCCGCTATACTGGCGCAGTTGCAACACTTGCTGATGCGGCACGAACGGGCGGTTTGGAATTTTAAGATTATATGGCTGAACTAGAACAAGAAATTAAAGTAGAAGGAACTCCTGAGGCGGTTGAACCAACTGTTGAGGCTGTGGCTGCACCTGTGGAGCAGCAGCGAGCTCCTCGTGGCCGTGGTGGCCGTCCTGAGCGTGGTGGACGCCGTCCATCGTCACGTCCTCCTCGCCCAAAGAGCGAGTTTGATCAGCGCATGATCAACATCCGCCGCGTAGCCCGTGTTGTTGCAGGCGGTCGCCGCTTCTCATTCAGCGTCGCTATCATTTTGGGTAATAAGAAAGGCAAAGTTGGTGTTGGTCTTGGTAAGGCAGGCGACACGACACTCGCAATTGAAAAAGCAGTGCGCGATGCAAAGAAAAACATGATTACCGTGCACCTTACGAAAGATAGCTCTATTGCACACGAAGTAGCTGCAAAATACTGTGCCGCACGCGTCTCTATGATGCCAGCAAGTGGCCGCGGATTGGTTGCAGGTTCATCGGTTCGTCCAGTGCTTGAACTTGCCGGTGTTACCAACACAGTTGCAAAAATCCACTCAGGCAGCAAAAACGGTCTTAACAATGCACGCGCCGCAATCGAAGCGCTTCGCAAACTTAAAGCATAAACACCATGCAACTTCACGAACTCAAACGCGTAAGCGAAAATAAGAAACCAAAGAAAGTCGGCCGTGGCGGCGGACGTGGTAAGACCTCTGGTCGTGGTACCAAGGGTCAGAATGCGCGTGCAGGTCACAAGAAGCGTCCTGAAATCCGCGAAATTTTGAAGAAACTTCCTAAGCGCCGCGGACGCGGTATTGCAGGGCTTGTCAGCATCAAGAACAAGCCATCGGTTGTAAACGTTTCATCAATCGAAAAGGCATTTACAGCAGGGGAGACCATCACGCACGCGTTGTTGCTTGAACGCGGTATTGTACGCGGACGCAAAGGTACAACTCCAACAGTTAAGATTTTGGGCGATGGTGAACTCACAAAGAAATTCACGTTCTCAGGTTTGGTTGTATCAACATCTGCAAAAGAAAAAATAGAAAAAGCCGGAGGTTCGATTGTATAAACATTATGGGAAGTTTTTCTGAAAAACTCGCACTTCTCCTCACAGACAAGCTGTTGCGTAACCGCTTGTTGTTCGTGCTCGGCGCACTCGCTGTATTTCGTGTACTTGCCTCTATTCCAATTCCTGGCATTGACGTAGCGCAGCTCGAGCTTTTCTTCACTAATAATCAATTTTTCGGCCTCTTGAACCTCTTCTCAGGCGGCGGCTTGAGCAATCTTTCGCTCGTGCTCTTGGGCGTTGGGCCGTACATCACTGCATCTATTATCTTGCAGGTTCTCACCATGATGGTGCCATCGCTCAAAGCTCTCTACCAAGAGGAGGGGGAGATAGGTCGTCAGAAATTCAGCCAATACACCCGTTTCCTTACACTCCCTCTTGCCGTTGTACAGGGCATCAGCTTCCTTTTGATCTTGCAGCGCGAAGGCATTATGCCAGGACTTACCTCGTTCCAGTTTGGCGTTAACTTGCTCGTTATCGTTGCAGGCTCAATGCTCTTGATGTGGATCGGTGAGCTTATCTCCGAGTTTGGTCTTGGCAACGGTGTCTCAGTGATTATTTTTGCCGGCATCGTGGCCAGCCTGCCTAGCCAGGTATCACAGCTGATCTTCTCGTTCAACACCGCACAGCTTCCTGTGTACATCGCGTTTATTGCAGCGGCTATCGCTGTTATTGCGGCAGTTGTGGTTATTACGGAAGCCGAACGTCCGGTTCCAGTTACGTACGCAAAACGCGTGCGCGGTATGAAGTTCTTCGGTGGAGCATCTACATACCTTCCACTTCGCCTTAACCAGGCAGGCGTAATTCCGATTATCTTCGCGCTTTCGCTTCTGTTGGTTCCACAAATGGTCGCAAGCCTATTTTTGACCTCGTCTATAGGATGGCTTGCAGGTGCCGCTCAGGTGGTAATGAATGCCTTCCAGCACCTTGGCGTATACGGCGTAGTCTACTTTATACTCGTCTTCCTCTTCACATACTTTTACACTGCCGTCACGTTTGATCCACACCAGATTTCAGAAAATTTGCAGAAGAACGGTGCATTTATCCCAGGCGTCCGCCCAGGTGGTTCAACCATGGAATACTTGGGACGCGTTATCACCCGCATTACTTTTGTCGGCGCACTCTTCCTCGGTGTCATCGCCGTAATGCCTATCATCATGCAATCTATAACGGGCATTACATCGCTCGCGCTTGGTGGTACCGCACTTCTCATCGTAGTCTCAGTTGTCCTCGACCTCGCGCGCCGCATTGACGCGCAAATCTCAATCCGCGAATATTAAGCAATGGAAACCAAACAGATTTTGGTTATTGCAGGTCCGACAGGTAGCGGTGAAAGCACAATCACGAATGAGATTATTAAGCGCTATCCGCATAAGGTAGTACGTCTCATTACATCAACAACGCGCGAACCTCGTCCGGGAGAGCAGAACGGCGTTGACTACTTTTTCTTTACGAAAGAACAATTTGCTGAAGCTCGCGCCGCAGGGCAACTTTTGGAAGAAACCTACGTCGCAAATCGCGATACATATTACGGTACATATAAGCCTGATCTTGAGGAGAAACTCTCTCGCGGATTTATTGTGATAGTTAATCCTGATCTTGTCGGTGCAAAATTTTATAAGGAGCATTACAACGCTACAACAGTATTTGTTAAATCAGCCAACATCAATGAGCTGAAGGGTCGTCTGCAGAAGCGAAATCCTGAAATGTCTGAAGAGGAACATGCAAAACGTATTGAAAACGCAGTACTAGAATTTAATGATGAGCCTCAGTATGACTACGCTGTCATCAACGGAGATGGGGAGCTCGTCAAGGCAGTAGAGGAGGTTATCGAAATAATGAAAAAAGAAGGGTACAATGTCTAACGTGAATAAACAGACACTGATATTTTTAGGACCTCAAGGGTCAGGGAAGGGAACGCAGATAGATTTATTAAAAGAGCATCTCGCAAAGGTTGATACAAGCCGCACAATACTTCAGTTTGGTATGGGACAAGGTCTTCGTGAGCTTGGAACCCGCTCAGATTTTACTGGCAAGAAAACTGATGCGATATTGAGAGCTGGGGGCCTCATTCCGTACTCAATAAGCTGTGCGGTGTTCGCGCAGTATTTGATGAACAATGCCCAGGGAGATGAGCATATGATTATTGATGGTTTTCCACGAACTCCAGACCAGGTTCCTATGCTAGACTCGGCGCTCGATTTTTTTGAAGCAAAACCTGCAACTGTTGTTTGCATTAATATCTCTGATGAAGAGGCTGTAAAACGTTTGCTGTTGCGCGGCCGCAATGACGATACAGAAGAAGGTATCCGCAAACGTCTTGCATGGTCACGCAAAGACACGATGCCTAATGTTGAATGGTTCCGTGCAAACCCATCGTACAAAGTCCTTGATATAGATGGTGAGCGCAGTGTTGAAGAAATTCAAAAAGATATCATCGCCCAGCTCGGTCTCTAAACTCCATGATCGCAAAGACACAAGAAGAAATAGAGCAGCTCAGAATTTCAGGAAAGATTCTCGCTGAAGTTTTGAAAGAATGTATCCAGATGGTGAAGCCCGGTGTAACTACTGCGGCTCTTGATATTGCTGCAGAAAAAGGAATTCGTGACCGTGGTGGTGTACCGGCGTTTTTGAACTACAAACCCTCTGGTGCCTCATACCCATATCCAGCCGCTCTGTGCGTCACCATTAACAACGAAGTCGCGCACGGTATACCAAGCGAAGATCGTGTGATTCAAGAAGGCGACATCGTCTCTCTTGACCTCGGCGTCACATACAACGGCTATGTCACCGATGCAGCACTTGCCTGCATTGCCGGAGAAGGGGACGAAGATTCAAAGAGACTTCTTGAAGCGGCTCGCGAAACTCTGAACGTCGCAGTAGCTACAATGAAAGCCGGTGCACACGCAGAAGATGCCGGTGCCGCAGTAGAAATCGTTGCAAAAAAATATAAGGTCGCGATTGTAGAAGACTTGGGAGGACACGGAGTAGGAAAAAGTGTCCACGAAAAACCATATATCTCGAATGTTGGTACAAAAGGGAAGGGTGAAATTTTGCCTGTAGGAATGGTACTAGCACTTGAACCTCACCTTACGCTTGGAAAGGGCGACATCGTGCTAGAAGATGACCAGTGGACCTATTCAACCCTCGACGGCTCTCGTGCTACACATTTTGAACAGACCATCATTCTCACCGAAGACGGGTGTGAAATTTTGACCCCCTTCTTGTAAAATTCTATATATATTGTAAAGTAGCGCCATGACACATCCAAAGGAGGAGAAGACATTCGTGCTTATCAAACCCGACGGCGTCCGTAAGGGCCTGGTGGGGGAGATTATCAAGCGCATGGAGCAGCGTGACCTCAAGATCGTCGCCCTCGAAATGTTTCAACCATCACGTGCTGAGATGGATAAACACTATCCTAAGGATGAAAAGTGGCTTCGCCGCATTGGTGAAAAGACCACAGCAAACTATGCAAAATACGACCGTGATGTAAAAGTAGATTTCGGCACAAGCGACCTTTTCAAAATCGGCAAAACCGTACGTGCATGGCTTATCGACTTTATGATAAGTGCACCGATGGTAAAGATGGTTGTGCAAGGCGTTCACGCTGTAGACATGGTCCGCAAAATTGTTGGTCCTACCATGCCGTACTTGGCAGAAATGGGTACTATCCGCGGCGACTTCTCAGCTGACTCTGCAATCTCTGCAAACACTGAACACCGAGCAGTATTCAACCTCGTTCACGCATCAGAAACTCCTGAAGAGGCAAAACACGAAATCAGCCACTGGTTTGGCAAAAAGGCCATTCATAAATACAAGCGTTTCGGCATCGACGAGTAATCCACAGGCTTTTGAGCCATTGTGGTATATTTAATTCAGACTGCTGGGGCAAATGTCCTTAAGTGAATCTTCCGGGAGCTCGATGTCCGGACACTCTGTGGAGTGCTCGGTAGGGCACCCACGTAACACAGGGAGACACTTGCTCCTGCGGTCTACAAAGAACCCGACTTTGGTCGGATTTTTTGTTGATATACTATGTCGGTGCAGTCAACAATATACTTTTATGGAGGAGCAGGAACCGTCACTGGTTCTAATTTTTTACTCGACACAGGGGGCGCAAAATTTTTAATAGACTGCGGACTGTTCCAAGGAGCACATGCATTTGATGATGAAAATTGGAAACCATTTCCATTTGATCCAGACAGCATTACGCATCTTATAAACACGCACGCGCATATCGACCACATCGGCCGCATACCAAAGTTGGTAAAAGACGGGTACCGCGGACGTATCCTTTCAACCGAGGCAACTAAGTCGCTCGCCGAGCCCATGCTTTTAGATGCGATGGAGTTGTCGCGTAAAACGGCGCTAAAGATTGGTAAAGACCCTCTCTACGACGAAGATGATATACGACAAGCTTTGTCGCAGTGGGACACCGTACCGTATCACAAAGTAGTTGAATTGCCCGATGGCATGTCCGTAGAATTTTTAAATAGCGGACATATTTTAGGCTCTGCAATGGCGAAGTTTGTTCGTGGCGACAAATCAATTGTGTTCACGGGTGACCTTGGCGGCGGTTCCTCACCGCTCCTGGCCACATGCGAAATTCCAAAGGGCATAGATTATTTACTTATGGAAAGCGTCTATGGCGATAGGGTGCAGAGCGATAAAACAAGGGAAGGCCGCTTGGAGCAGCTCGCATCTCGGATAAAAGAAATTTCGGAGTCGCATGGCACACTGCTTATCCCCGCATTTTCTACTGAACGCACGCAGGATTTAATCTACGATATTCGCTCGCTCATGATGGATAAAAAAGTTCCATCGATGCCCGTATTTCTGGACTCACCGCTCGCGCAGAAAATCACTGCAAGCTATGTAAGTCATCCTCAATATTTCAGCGAAGCAATACAGGCACGTATGAAAGCCGGCGAGCGCATCTTTGAATTTCCAGAATTGCACTATATACACGATGCGCAGGAATCACGGAACATTGGGGCGCGGGGCGGGGCAAAGATCATTATTGCAGGCTCCGGTATGAGTAACGGTGGCCGTGTTGTGCAGCATGAACTCGACGTCCTCTCCGATACACGCTCGACTATCCTTATTGTTGGATATCAGGCGGCGGGCAGTCTGGGCCGAAAGTTGGCCGATGGATTTAAAAAAGTACCGATTAAGGGTAAACATGTACCTGTGCGTTGCCACGTAGAAACACTGTATAGCTATTCGGCACATATGGACGGCTCGCAACTTTTAGAATTTGTAGAGCAGGTTGGACCGTCGCTTACGCAGGTATTTGTAACGATGGGAGAGCCTGCGTCATCAGCATTTTTAACACAACGTATTCGTGAATATATAGGACTTCATGCTACTGCTCCAGACGCAGGCACTGAGGCGCAAGTAGAGTTATAATTGGACAATGGAGTTACTCGGACAAGGACAGAAAATAAAACTTGGCGTCTCAGGTGCGGCAGAGACTGGCCATTGCGGACTGGATGCCCAGGAAAAGGGAATGGAACTTGGACGACAGATTGCTACGCAGGGAGCGGTGCTTCTCACGGGAGCTACGACTGGGTTTCCGATGTGGTCGGCTATGGGCATCAAAGAGGTAAACGGAATCTCCATAGGTGTTTCTCCAGCAAGTTCAGAAAAAGAACATATTGAAACCTACAACCTGCCCCTCGAGTATATGGACCTTATTTTATATACCGGCTTTGGATTCCCGGGCCGAGACATTATTTTTACCCACTCAAGCGACGGTATGCTCTTTGGGTGCGGACGCATTGGTACAGTGCACGAATTTACCGTCGCATTTGAAGACGGAAAACCCATCGGTATTCTTGAAGGTTCATGGGAGACCGACGAAGTCATTAAAGATATATTGGCTAATGGCCATCGGCCCAATGACAATATCGTTTTTGATAGTGACCCTAAGGTCCTTGTTGAAAAAGTGATAGAGCTCGTAAAAAAGAATAGGGCAGCCAGATCGGCTACCCATGTTCCTGTTACCGCACAGGTTTAATTTATTTTACTTTTGCTACAATGCGAGCAAACGTTTCTGGAGATTGCTCCGCGAGAGCAGAAAGCATTTTGCGATTAATTTCGATATTTGCCTTTTTGAGCGCGCCGATGAATTTGCTGTATGAGAACTTCTCGTCGATCATATCGAGACCCGCGTTGATGCGAACGTTCCAGAGTTTGCGGTAGTCGTTCTTCTTGTCGCGGCGGTGAGCAAATGCGTATTTGCCAGCATGGAAGATAGCTTCACGTGCCTGCTTCTTTTTTGTAGAGCGGCCAAAGCGGTAGCCTTTGGTCATCGCAAGAATATTCTTGCGGCGCTTTAGTGAATTTACTCCTCCTTTTGAGCGTGCCATAGTAGTGAATTAAAATAGATTAACGTTTTGATGGGGAAACAGTACCAATGTAGCGCTGAGAAACCTTTGGACTCAAAGTAAGCAATTGTGAACGGTTGCCGGACATCTGGGTTGAACGACCCTCCTTTGCATTGAAATGGTTCTGCCCAGGTTTGCGTGCAACAATCTTACCGTTCTTGGTAATCTTGATGCGCTTCGTAAATGATTTGTTGGTTTTCATGGGGTTTCTCAACCAAAAAGGCCCAAAACAGGCCTTTTTGAAAGACCCGCACACTATAACACCACGGGTCTATAAGTTCAAGGAGAGGGCTATTTCTTAGCCCCGGTACGCTCTATGACGGTACTAAGGCCCTTAGGGCTCTTGGTTATAGGGTCACTGAGTTTGTACTCTGCTGGGATAATTTTCAAAAAGCGTTCCAAGCGGTCCTTCAAGAAGGCAAATTCCATATATTTGTAGCGGCCCCATAGGAAGAGGTCTACTTTGACGCGGTGGCCTTCTCCAAGCCACTCTGCGGCACGCTTTGCCTTAAGCATCATGTCGTTTTCCCCGGTCCCTATCTTTACCTGAACGGATTTGGTCTCTGTGGTGTGTGACTTTGCTTTGATTTCCTTTCGTTTCTTCTCCTGTTCATATTGGTATTTCCCGAACTCCATTATTTTTGCCACAGGAGGTACGGCGTTAGGGGAGATTTCTATAAGGTCGAGGCCTGCGGTGTCAGCGTGGGCTAGCGCCTCTGCGAGGGTAATGACACCAAAGTTCTCGCCCTCAGCGCCTATGACGCGAAGCTCAGCTGCACGTATTTGTTTATTGATGCGAGTATCCAAAGCGGTTTTGTGAAGGCAGTATAGCATATGAGGCTATTTTAGGTAATGCGGTACAATTACCCACGTCTACTCATATGGAGGATAAACAGAAGGAATTTGGGGATATATTTGAGCGTCATTCTGATGAGCTATTCAGACATGCGTTCCTGCGGCTTTCGGACCGTGAGCGTGCGCTGGATTTGACCCAGGAAACCTTCTTTAAGGCATGGAACCATATCTCTAAGAAAGACGCCGAAGAGATTCGCCAGTGGCGTTCCTTTCTATATCGCATTCTCAATAATTTGATCATCGACGAGTATCGCAAACATAAGACACAGTCTTTGGATGCCATGCTCGCTAATGAAGAGACCAGCGTTATGATGGAAGGGGAATTACTGCGCGACGAGACCAATGAGCTTGAGGCGGCGATAGTGCGCTTTGACGGCGCAAAAGCAATGGCGGCCCTTGAAGAGTTGGGAGAGCAACACAAGGCTGTGCTTATGCTCCGATATGTCGACGGCCTGTCACCACGCGAGATCGCAGAAAGTCTTGGTCAAAGCGAAAATACCGTATCTGTCCGTATTCATCGGGGCATTAAGAAACTGCAACAAATCCTCGGGGAGCAACAACCACAATCATGAACGACCTAGAACAACATTTTAAAAAAGCGACGGAGCAAATCCGCATGACGGACTCAGAAAAGAGTGCGATGCGTTTTAGTGTTCAGCAAGAAATTGCTCCATCTAGCCCTGCTCCTATTTCTACACCAAGCCCATATGTATGGATGTTTGCGCCGCGCTCTTTGGCTATGCTCAGCGTTGCGTTACTCGTAATCTTTTCAACTGGTAGCGCGTATGCCTCAGAAGGTTCTCTGCCAGGCACTCCCTTGTATTCAGTTAAAACAAAAATAGTAGAGCCTTTAAAAGTTGCTCTCGCGCCAACAGTACAAGCAAAAGCAGAAGCGAATGCTTCTATTGCGCGAGTGCGTGTGCAGGAAGCACAAACTCTTGCGGCTCGCGGTTCCCTCACACCAGAGGTGGTGCAGCAAATTTCTGATAGTTACAACACGCACGCCAAGGCAGCACTTGCACTTGCTGCAGATATTGATGATGAGGTTGATGTAAATACTCCTTCTGCTAATCCTGACGCTACAGTTTCGGATTCTGCTATGGCCGTAACAATGATGACAGAGCCAGTAGGACCAGTAGAACCGACAGAACCAGATACTAATTCAGGCAGCGGAGTTGTTTCAATAACTGCTACTGCACCAGTGGCGCTTTCAGTAAGTGTTGAGGCAACCTCGTCAGAAGATATAGATGATTCTGAAACTCCTTCTGATTCGAATACACGCAGCGCAAAGACATTTGCTACGTATTCAACCGCACAAAAAGTTGCCTCAACAACCCGCCCCGTAGCAACGAATGCCACAACTACAGAAACAACGAGGAAGGATAAATCACGCAACTTCGTTCGTACGCTCCGCGCCTCACTCTCTGCACAAGCAGAAATTCTCCAGAAACTCGAGGCCGGGGTGCGTGTTAGCAACGAAAGAAAGGAAGATAATTAATTTATTTTAAAAACAAAACTCCCCCTGCCGATTGGTAGGGGAGTTTTGTTTGAGAGCTTGAGCTACACTAGTTTGTCTTGAACGTTGATGGCCATGTGACAGATATCTGTCCGCCGGCGTTCACCGCAAGGATCATATAGTAGTATGTCGTGTTTGCAGTGAGATTTGTGAGGTTAACTGAGTTTGATGTTCCTATAGCCACAGTGTTGGTTTGAAGATTTACACCTGTTATGCCTGGAGACTGTCCAGGACCTGTGGTTTCAGTAACCGTGAGAGGGAGCGTGCTGTAGTAGATTGTTCCAGTTGCGGGCTGGCTCGTATTCCACATCACAGTCATGCCGTTGTTAGTTGCGGCAAGCGCTGGGTTGCTGATTATTGGAGCTGAAGGTGTACTTACGCCACCACCATATACCGCGTTGAACGTTGCCATGGTCGATGGACCGACACGGCCATATCCAGTCGAAGCTGCAGTACCACTCGATACAATGCTATGGCGTGCCTGGAAGCGTTTTACTGCACCTGAGCTTAGGGAACCAAAGTATCCTGTCACCAAACCTTCTGGATATAGAGATGCATCCGTTGCGAACGTTTGCTGGAGCGTAGTGACGTCATAACCCCTTGTGCCAATGTCCATCTGCGTCGAAATGGTTGCGGCGAGTGCAGGTGTCGCCAGCATAAGTGCTGAAAGACCAAGTGCTACAGTTGAGAGACCAATTTTTTTCTTCATAAAATATTAATTAAGTTGCTAATCGAAACCTATCTCTAGGTCACTAATGATGACGAGTGCGTGATGTGCTCATTACCATCAAACAACTCAACAATAGAAAATATCTACTGAAGTATGCATGAAGAGAAAAAGTTTTGCTTGATATACTCGATAGGTGAATAAAAAGCAGTTTTTACAGTCACTTAATGATGTATGGTGCCGACTTGCGGTGACAAAGCACGGGGTAGGGGTAGTTGCTATACGCGACATCCCTAAAGGTATTGATCCATTTAAAAACTGTGACCCGCACGGAGACGTTCTCGAGATTTCAGAAAAAGAACTGGACACAAGTAATGCACCAAAAGAAACAAAACAATTAGTGCGCGATTTCTGCGCACTACAAGACGGTGTGTACTTCGTGCCCGACTACGGCATTGATGCGATAGATAAATCATATTTCTTAAATCACTCCAAGAAACCCAATATGGTTGCCCGCGACAAAGGGGAAGTATTCGTCACTGCCCGTAAAATAAAGAAAGGTGAAGAACTCACTGCTGACTACGACGAGTATCACGAGTATGTAAAAATATTTTCAGCGAAAACAAAAACCACCTAACGGTGGTTTTTGTGAGTCGAGTGGAGATGCCGGGAGTTGAACCCGGGTGCAAAGCAAATTCTTTAAGCAATCTACCAAACGTAGTCCGCTTTTGGTGCTCACCTAACCGAATAGAAAACGAACGAAAGCGCGGTTAGGCAAAGTTCAAGTCTTAGCTAAACGGTTGAACAATCCGTTTAGAGCGACCTGAGTATATAACGCTTGATCCTTCCTTACAGGTTCGGGAAGGGGAGCGACACGTTAAGCCTTAGCGTAGGCGAACGCGAAATCATCTGCCGTGAAAAACGGCGATGCAACTGATTTGCCAGTTAGAGTTTGGGACAGTTTAAAGAATTATCCCAGTTCTGTGTGGCAACTTAAAGAGTGGTTGCAATGTCTAGGCCTGTCATCCCCAAGAAGTGCGCGACGCTAACCCGTGCTTCTTGCAGATTTTTGACCCATTCACTTTTATTGATTTTTCAAAGTTCTGCGAATGTCTCGTTCGGTGTCTCTTTTCTTCAAGACGGCGCGCTTGTCGTATTTCTTACGTCCGCGCCCCACCGCAACCCTTACTTTCAACTTACTGCCCTTATTATACACTGAAATTGGCACAATTGTCAAGCCTTTCTGACTCTCATACGCGGCCAGTGTTGGAAGTTCTTTCTTCGTAAGGAGAAGTTTGCGGCTGCGATCTGGGTCATAGCCCTCTGGTGTATTTGCTGCCTGGTAAGGTGGAATATGCATCCCAACTATATATGCTTCGCCAGCGCGCACGATGACATGTGACCCTTCAAGTTTTCCATGACGAGCGCGGATGCTCTTCACTTCATGTCCAAGCAATTCGATACCCGCCTCGAATTCTTCGAGGATCTCATAGTCTAGCCGCGCCTTCTTGTGTTCGATAAGATTCACGCTCTGAATATACCACAATGTGCTGTTTGACTTTACTGCATCGGTTCTTTAATGTCTGATATAGAACTTTGTTCCAACTATAGAAGGAGCGCGTCATGCGCTTTGAATTCGAAGGTGACCCTGAAGTACTGCGTAATGTTGTGCTACAGGCTGAGTTTGTCCGGACGGGCAACAAACATGCTGATGAGCTGAACCCTACTCTCTATGTCGGTCCGGGAGTGCAGCGCAGTGTCATGGGAGCTGGCCATGGTAGGGCGATGGAACGTAGGGGTTTGATCCCAGCTTTCAAGACTATGGTCGGCTGTTCAGGAGGATTTGCTAGCACGATCTTTGGTCCGGGTGGGCAAATTGAAAAACAGATCGATACGTATTGGACAGAGGCTGCAAGCAAGCAATTCTTCGACCTCAAGCGTTTAGTGACCCGCAAGCCGATCGAAGACACAAAATTTCTGTGCGATGCCTTCCGGCAGCGGCTCAACCTCAAGGCATTCCATGCTTCTCCCATTGAAGTGTGGGCTTGCGTGACTTGTGCAAACACCGGCGAAGGCAGACTACTCGATGCCAAAGATCCTAGACATCATCCTGCGGACTATGTGCAGGCGTCAATTTCGATCCCAAGTTTGTGCGCGGGACCGGTGTTGATTCATGGGCATCCGTACTACGACGGAGCCGGAGCTATGCCCATGCCAACCCGTGAGATCATCGAGCGGTTCAGGCCAACTGACCTGCTTATCTTCCCGAATTGTTCCAAGCGCGATAAAGACACCATGATGTCGCGTATTGCTGCCAAAATGGGAACTATGGGGCAATCGCCAATCATACAAGCTACCTTCATGACTAGTGACGCACGGCGCAGAGACGGGATTGAATATCTTCGCTCTCAGAAGGAAGTCCGTTGGGCGATTATCTGGGGCGAGGGGATTGGTACATTTGAAAGCAACCCAGTGAAACTCGAGAATGCTGCTCGTGAAGCGGATGAGTTTTTCGAGGACCTGCTCCAACAACATGCTTTCGCCTAACCATTGGCGAGAGCATTTTCTTTTGTTTTTAATACCTCAAAATGGTATGATGCTCACAAATGGCGGAACAAAAAAATCATAAACATAATGGGCCGAAAAAAGGCGGCAGGGTGAATCTCCCCAAGCTTCCAAAAAATTCTTTTTGGGTGAATGTGGCAACAACCGTTCTTATACTCTTTGTGATTGCAAGCGCATATACGTACTTCACTGGAAACGAAAAGAATGCTCCAGAGATTATTCCTGTGTCGCAACTTGCACAAGATATACAGTCAGGCAAAGTCTCACAGATAACTGTAAGTGGCGATGAGCTCACCATCACCTATGTGCCTGCAGAAGAGGGCGCTGAACCTGTAGAAAAAATTTCTAAAAAAGAACCTGATGCCGCACTGACGCAGACGCTTAACAACTACGGCGTTTCAAAAGAATCACTCGATAAAGTGATTGTCAGCATTGAGCGCCAGAGTGGCTGGCAATATTGGCTCAGCATTCTTGCGCCGTTTATCGCGCCACTTCTTTTGATTGCGTTCTTTGTCTGGTATCTCTCGCGCCAAGTAAAAGGTGCGGGCATGCAAGCGTTCTCCTTCGGCCAGTCGAAACATCGTGTCATTGACCCGAACGACAAATCACAGAAAGTTACATTTAAAGATGTCGCAGGTGCAAAAGAAGCAAAAATTGAGCTGATGGAAATTGTCGACTTCTTGAAGAACCCGAAAAAATTCCTCGACATCGGTGCGCGTATTCCAAAAGGCATCTTGCTTATGGGTCCTGCCGGTACCGGCAAAACATTGCTTGCCCGCGCAGTAGCGGGGGAGGCGGGTGTGCCATTCTATTCCATCTCTGGTTCTGAATTCGTAGAAATGTTCGTAGGTGTTGGCGCGTCACGTGTTCGCGATCTCTTCCACATGGCAAAGCACGCCGCCCCAGCAATTATTTTCGTTGACGAAATTGATGCAGTCGGCCGCATCCGTGGCACGGGCGTAGGTGGCGGTAATGATGAACGCGAACAAACCCTCAACCAAATCCTCGTTGAAATGGACGGCTTTGAACCAAACGAAAAAGTTATCGTTATGGCAGCAACTAACCGCCCAGATGTACTCGACCCAGCGCTTGTACGCCCGGGACGCTTTGACCGCCGTGTCTCTATAGACTTGCCAGACCGCCAGGACCGAAAGGATATTTTGAACACCCACGCACGCAAGAAACCGCTTGCCGAAGATGTAAATATGGAAGTAATAGCAGAGCGCACACCAGGATTCTCTGGCGCGGACTTGGCAAACTTGATGAACGAAGCGGCAATTCTCGCTGCGCGCGAAGGTCGTAAGACCGTTGCGCAGTTTGACCTCGTGCGTTCGATTGAAAAAGTAATGCTCGGCCCTGAACGCAAATCGCACGTGATGAATGCGAAGGAAAAAGAAATTACTGCGTACCATGAAGCAGGCCATGCAATAGTTGCATCACTGTTGCCACATGCAGACCCTGTGCACAAAATCTCTATCATCTCTCGTGGCCGTGCGGCAGGCTATACGCTCAAGCTTCCGTTTGAAGATAAACGCATGCAAGGCAAAAAAGAATTCCTTGATGACATTGCAATGTCACTTGGTGGATATGTTGCAGAAAAAACTGTCTTTGATGATGTAACCACGGGTCCATCAAACGACCTCCAGGTTTCAAGCGCCTTGGCGCGCGACATGGTGACACGCTACGGCATGTCAGAAAAAGTTGGAACTGTTGCGCTTGAAGGAAGCGATGGGCGCGCACTCTTTGGTGCCGGAGTGGGCAACAAAGAATATTCTGAAAAGGTGTCGGCTGAAGTTGATGGGGAAGTGCGCCGCATTATGGATGAGGCATACAAAAAAGCTCAGAAAATAATCGATGACCACCGCCCACTACTTAACGCCATTGCCACACGCCTTATAGAAACAGAAACACTGGAACGCGAAGAATTTGAAGGCATCCTCATGGCTCACGGTGTCACTCCAAAAAAGAAACAAGAGATAGAAGTAAAACCAGTTACGGTCAACTTCTAATTTAAAAATAAAAAAGAAAAACGCCGCTCCCTATGGGGCGGCGCTGTTGTATTCGAATCAAGTCGGGAGACCTCGCTCGAGTAGGATCTGAGCAAGACCCTTGAAGTAATTGTTGCCGTCGATAATCCGTGTGGCGACTTTTGGGTGATAGTCGTACCGTGCCAGCACAGTATTGAACAGAAACCCACTGGCCATACATTTCAGGTAGTCATATGCGTCTTGTCCGCACTCGACACCGCCGGCTGCGATGAGTTTGAGAGAAGTGTCTCGCACCAAGGGTGCCGCGATTTCCAGCATTCTGACGTTGAATGGAACCAACTGTCTTCCGCCACCGCCACCCGAAGGCATGTCGATGACAGACTGCTTGTCTGGTCCGACCATCCTCGTGTTTGGAATAGTGTTGCTGAAGATGAGGTACTGGACGCCGTGTTTCAAGCAGGTGAACACGTTCTGTCGGATAAGATCCCAATCTTTGGTCGGGGCGTGTTTTACTGCCAGCGCGGCATCACGCCCCAGGCCATTGCGAAACGCCTCGACTCCGCGGCTAAAATGCTGCGGATTAAAACAAGCGGGCGGTTCATAACCATTGCCCGTGTCGAAGTTCGGGCAAGAAAGATCGCCCTCGTAGACATCGGCCGCACCAGCGAGTGAGAGCCTCTGGCCCATGCTGTAGTAGCCCGAAGGGTCAAATGCTCCAGGCACAGCACCGCTGACCCAGAGTTGTGAGCCGAGCGCGTTCAGCTCGCGGCGGAGTGTGGGCAATGAGGGCAGATAATAATCAACGCCCTTGTTGTCCAGTCCGCCACAGTTGATGGAATT
>CAYGIN010000004.1:21123-23078 GCA_964349995.1 uncultured Candidatus Saccharibacteria bacterium
TTTGTGGGCGCGGAAGGGATCGAACCTTCGACCGGTCGTGTATAAGACGACTGCTCTACCACTGAGCTACGCGCCCGATGACAAGAATATACCTTTTATTTACTCAAAATGCACCGCGTTGGTTCGCGCGAAGATGGCGTGCTGGAGCAGGGGATATTTTTTTAAGTTCTCATCTTTTTGAACAAGAGCCAATGCTTCAGCGCGCGCAGCCTCTACAAGCTTCAAATTTTTAAGTGCCTCCATGCCGATGTCGGAGATGCCCCATTGTTTGCGGCCAGAAAGTTCGCCCGGGCCGCGTTGGAGCAAGTCTTGTTCTGCGAGCTCGAATCCATTTTTTGCAGTAACAAGAGCTTTTAGACGTGCGAGTGTAGTTTCGCCGCGGCTTTCAGGACAGACGAAACAATATGCTTGATGGTTGCTGCGTACGACACGTCCGCGGAGCTGATGGAGCTGTGCCAGACCAAATCGTTCAGCACCTTCTATAAATATCATTGTGGCGTTAGGCACGTTAACTCCCACTTCGACTACAGAGGTTGCGACTAAAATATCTATCTCATGGTTCTCAAATTTTTTCATAACCGAATCTTTTTCTTTCGGCGTCATTTTACTGTGCAAGATATCTATCTCGTATTCAGGAAATACTTTTTCTTTAAGACGTTTCGCTTCTGCCTTGACTGACTTTGCCTGAAGCGCGAACGCTTTCTCAGGGTCAGGTTCATCGATGCGCGGGCAGATAACATAGGCTTGTCGACCTTCTTTCAATTGTTCGTGGATTTTTGCATATGCGCCATCACGCTTATCGGGTTTAACTATTTCTGTAATGATGCGCTTGCGGCCTGCAGGCATTTCATCAAGAAGAGTCAAATCGAGGTCTCCGTACAGCGTAAGTGCGAGTGTGCGGGGAATAGGAGTAGCTGTCATAGAAAGCAGGTGCGGTACACGCACTTCTTTTTGCGCGAGCTTCTGTCTTTGCGCAGTACCAAAACGATGCTGTTCATCTATGACAACGAGCGCTAAGTGTTTAAATTTTACAGATTTTTGTATAAGCGCATGTGTGCCTATAACAATGGGAATTTCTCCGTTCGCCACCCATTTTAAAAGCTGTGTACGGGAAATGGCTGTTGATCTACCTCTTCCAATCTTGGATGGAAATTTATAGCAGCCAGAACCGGTAATGAGTCCTATGTTTATTGGAAACGTTTCAAAATATTTTATAAATGATTCAAAGTGTTGCTTTGCCAAAATTTCTGTTGGTGCCATATAGGCAACTTGGAGTGTTCCAAACTTTTGATTCTCTGGGCGCGTACGTACAGCGGCATAGGCAGCAGTGGCCGCGACAGCTGTTTTTCCAGAACCCACGTCTCCCTCAAGCAGGCGCGACATAGGATGGCCACTTTTCATATCCGTCAGAATTGCTTCAATAGCTTTTTCCTGAGCATTTGTAGCGCTGAAGGGAAACGCTTCCATAAACTCTCCTATATTTTTTTGTGGTATATCGATAGTAAAACTTTTTTCTTTAAGTTGTTTTTTGCGTTCAATACCGCGCTCGAGCTGTATCATAAACACTTCTTCAAACGCGAAGCGTTTGCGCGACGCTTCGAAATCTTTCAATTTTTCTGGGGTATGTATCCAGACGAGAGCGGTTTTCAGTGTCGGTAAATTGTAGCGTTTTAGGATTTCTGGCGGAATAGGATCTTCTGCTGTGTCTATCGCACCTTCTGCAACTACTTTCTTTATTGCGTGTCGAAACCAAAGTGAAGTAATGCCCTTGGTTTCAGGATAGATTCCAAAGAACGCGGACGACTCTCCCGAGGACAGTCCTTTGGCTCCCTGAGTTAAGGACTGTCCTCGGGAGGAGTCGACAAACAATGTCGCTTCTGTGGTAGAAATTTTTTCGAGCTGCGGATTTGCTATATAGAGTTTGCCTGCCGAGCCCGTAACTTTACCCGTCGCTT
>CAYGIN010000005.1:0-1802 GCA_964349995.1 uncultured Candidatus Saccharibacteria bacterium
ACCGGGGACCTACTCCTTACCATGGAGTTGCTCTACCATCTGAGCTACAACGGCGTGATAAAAAACGAAACTTGCGCGAGAGACGGGACTCGAACCCGCAACCTCTGCCGTGACAGGGCAGCGCTCTAACCAGTTGAGCTACTCCCGCATACTGCGGAACAAGCAGATAGTAGCGCATTTATTGCGTTTTCTCCACTTGTGTCGAGGGTGGGAGTCGAACCCACGACCTCAGCGTTATGAATGCTGTGCTCTAACCATCTGAGCTACCCCGACAATACTCAACAAATTAGCATTTTTATCCTATTTTTGCTACATTGTAAGCACGTTTGAATATAGCGGGGAAGAGCAGAAGTCGCTCGCCAGGCTCATAACCTGGAGGTCGTGGGTGCAAATCCCACCCCCGCAACCAGATTTGTGCGACAGCTAAATATAATCGAACTCTTCAAATACCCGGCGGTATTGTTCTATGGTTGCGCGTGCGTCGCGCTCAGAAAGTGGAAACGCTTCGCCTAAGTGAGCCAAGGCATTTCTCATGCGGTGCGCCTCCCACGCAATGTCTACAGTGGTGAATTGAAGAGGGTTGGCCATTTTAAGTTGGTCGCCAAGTGTTGCTCCTGTATACCCTTTTTCATTAAGCATCTGCGAAAGCATAATATCCGCATCTAAAATTGCGCGCCGCCAGTCGCTTTCGTTGTCTGAATGAACCATCTGCACAATGCCATCCCACCTTGGATTTTTTTGATGCTCCTGAATATGTTCAGCCTCGTGATGTGCATGCTGGGCCATCTCCATATGATGGAAACCGTGGTGCTCTATTTGTTCAAGCCGAATACTCACATACACAATGAGTATGAGCATGATAAACGCGGCACTAAGACCCAGGACTACAACAATGTCGGCAACGAGAACAAGTTTAAAATATGCGTCATTTGCCGCACCAGGAATGGTTTGACCAAAAGAAAACACGCTTTGAAAAAAGCCGTAGAAATCGGGCGCGTACATATCCCCTATTGTACGCCTTATTTAGTTTCGCCGAGAAGCGTCTTCCCCACACGAAAGAGTGCGGCTTCGTCGCCATGCGCTGCGGTGAATTGAACACCGACAGGAAGTCCATCTGCCAATCCAGCGGGGATAGAAATTGCAGGGTTGCCAGTTAAGTTTGCAGGTACGGTAAAAATATCTGCCAAGTATGCAGAGAGAGGATCTTCTTTCTCCCCTATTTTCCATGCAACATCTGGCATTGTTGGCGTCATAATGACATCCACTTCTTCAAACGCTTTTTCGTACTCCCTTCGTAATTGTTCACGCGCAAGACCTGCCTTTCCGTAATATGCATCGTAATAACCGGCAGAAAGAACGTAGGTTCCAAGAAGAATGCGGCGGCGGGTTTCTGCACCAAAGCCTTCTGCACGGCTTTTTGCATAATCATCAACAAGTGAATCTCCTTTGAGAGACAAGCCGTATCGCACGCCATCAAAACGTGAGAGGTTTGATGATACTTCTGCGAAGTTTGTTATGTAGTAGGCAGCGAGAGCAAATTTGAGCGAAGGCAAAGAAATAGTTTTTACTGTATGCCCTTGGGCTTCTAAATCTTTGCGTTTTGCATCTTCAATAGTTGCCACCTTACTCTCAGCAAGACCTTCGATAATGCCAATTACTTTCTTCTCTGCGTGTTTTGGATACAAATTTCCATCGATAGAAGTAGAGTCAAACTGGTCTTTACCCTGAATAGCAGTAAGGATTATTTCAGCATCTTCAATTGTTTTAGCTATTGGACCTACTTGGTCAAACGACGAAACCGC
>CAYGIN010000005.1:1902-4142 GCA_964349995.1 uncultured Candidatus Saccharibacteria bacterium
CAGCATCTTCAATTGTTTTAGCTATTGGACCTACTTGGTCAAACGACGAAACCGCTGCTATAACTCCAAATCTCGAAACACTGCCGTACGTTGGTTTAAGTCCTACTACTCCGCAGAAGCTTGCTGGGTTACGTACTGAACCACCGGTATCAGTGCCCAATGCCCCTAGAGCCATGCCCGCAGCAACAGCAGCAGCTGAACCACCAGATGTTCCTCCAGCAACTCGCGTTTCATCGTGAGGGTTTTTAGTAACACCAAAGGCAGAATTTTCTGTCGAGCCGCCGAGTGCGAACTCGTCCATGTTTGTGCGACCAATAAAAACTGCGCCCGCTTCTTTAAGTTTTGTAATGACTGTCGCATCGTATGTTGCAACATAATTTTCAAGCATCTTGCTTGCAGCAGATGAACGGCGATCTTTTATTAAAATATTGTCTTTAATTGCAAGTGGAATGCCGAGAAGCGGATGACTCTCCCCCGCCTTACGTCGCTCATCAGCTACACGTGCCTGTTCTTCAACGTCATCAAATACTTCCAAATATGCGTTTAGATCTTTATTTCTATTTTTTATTTCTGCCAAACATGCGCGTGCCAAATCTACCGCTGTGATTTCTCCAGCCTGTAGTTTTGAAGCGGCCTCTGTTATTGAAAGCTTATTGAGGTTGCTCATCTTTTTGAATTATTTTACGCACTACGTTGAAATCTTTCTCTTTACGAGGAAACGCAGCAACGACATCATTGCGTGCATCTTTAAGTTGCGACAGTTCCATATATGGAACATCCTCACGCATGACATTGTGATTCAAAGGCACATCCTTTTCAGCACTTCCCTCTACGGAAGAGACCTGCCCCACGTAGTCCAAAATATTGGAAATGTCCTTCTGCAAGGACTCCATTTCAGTGTCGTTTAGCTTAATTCGCGACAGTTCCGCGAGCTTCTGTATATCCTCCTTGGAAATCATGAGGCAATAGTAACAAATAAAGTCATATATTGCAGTTGCTCCAGTTCCATATATGGAACTGCTAAACGAGGTGTTCCCATATATGGGAACAAAAGAAAAACCCCGCATCTTTCGATGGGGGTTCAAAAAGGAAAATCGTAGATTGCTGCGGGTTCATTCTCATCCCACAGGGCCCCAAGCGAGACAAAACTTGAATTCCAAACCCATGTGCGACCGTTTGTATCCAACCCCCAATATAGGGCACGAACATATAAGGCGTGATCTCGCTTAGACTTGTATATCGTTCCCCAAAAAGTTATTGTCCGAAGACCTCTGCCTGTCGGGGACACTTTCCAGTTTTCGGGGATATCAGACGTGGCGCTCAGTAAATACTCAAGGTCGCTCGCATTGAGCACAGGCAGGCTTGCCAACAGCTCCCAAAGTTCATAGCCTTCGACGGAACGGCCGCGCTGCTGCCTTTCATCCAGGTACAGTTGCACGCTGGAAATCTTAAATACTCGAGAAGAAGGGCGGTGCTCGACGATAGTGTAGTCGGGCATCACGGGCAGCCCCTTATTACCCTTACTCTCCCTGTTGAGAAACCTCCTGGCTTCTTGCTGCGATACGCCACTACGCAAACGCTCGCTGAACTCGATGATTGAGCTGATGTCCGGGAGTGCATCCCGGCCTTTTCCGGAATGCATGGTTGTCCCTTTCGAGGTTCGTTCTGCCTGCGAGAATACAGAAAATTTGCTATTTAATCAACTTCAAAAACTCCTCTTCGCTCAAAATTTGAACTCCTAACTCTTCTGCTTTATCGAGTTTAGAACCTGCTTCCTCCCCCGCCACAACATAGGTGGTGTTTTTGGAAACAGAAGAAGACACGGAGCCGCCGAGTGTGCGGATTTTTTCTTTTGCTTCGTCGCGCGACATGCTTTCCATGGTACCGGTAAGTACAAAAGTTTTTCCGGAAAGCGTTAGCTTTTCGCCCTGAGCTTGTCGAAGGGCTGTATAATCTGGGTTTGTAATTTTCAGTACATTTTCTAGACGTTGAATAAGTTTTTTATTTTCTTTCTCTCCAAACCATCCAACAATAGCTTTTGCAACAATTGGGCCAATGCCTTCTATCTTAATTAGATCTTCTTCAGAGGCCTGTGCTAAAGCATCTATTGATTTATACTTTTGTGCCAAAAGTATGGCCGTCTCTTCCCCCACCTGTGGAAGCGAGAGGCCTGTAAGAAGCCGCGCAAGCGTTACATCTTTTGCTGTTTTCTTTATTGACTCAACAAGTTTTTTTGCGGA
>CAYGIN010000005.1:4242-22338 GCA_964349995.1 uncultured Candidatus Saccharibacteria bacterium
ACTTTTACAATGTCAGGAATAACATCCCCTGCTTTTTGGAGTATTACTGTGTCACCCACACGCACATCAAGACGATTAATCTCATCTTCGTTGTGGAGCGTTGCACGGCTTACTGTGGAACCCGCTACAAGTACAGGACGTAAATGTGCCACTGGCGTAAGCACACCTGTGCGGCCAACCTGGAGCACTATATCCTCGACAACCGTCGTAACCTGCTCTGCTTCAAATTTAAATGCTACTGCAAACCGTGGCGCTTTGCCTGTATATCCCAACCGCTCTTGAAATTCACGGCTGTTTACTTTTACAACAACACCGTCAATCCAATAATCCTGACTTTTGTTTTTCTTTCCCCATGTCTTCCAGTAGGAAATAGCCTCATCAATATTTTTTGCGAGTTTCAAATGTCTGTTTACTTTAAATCCAAGTCCTTGTAGATACTGGAGTTCTTCTTCCTGCGTGTCGGGCAAGGCTTCGCTTGTTGAAGCGACATCATATATAAACGTATCGAGGCCGCGTGTGGCAGCAATTCTTGGGTCGAGCTGGCGAATAGAACCAGCCGCGGCATTGCGTGGGTTAGCGAACAGAGGCTCTCCATTTTTCTCACGCTCTTTGTTTGTTTTCTTAAGCGCTTCTTCGCTCATCCAAATCTCTCCTTCAACGACGCAGTCTATTGGACGCTCAAGTATTAGCGGTACAGATTGAATTGTGCGCACGTTATGTGTCACATCCTCCCCCATCACGCCATCGCCTCGAGTTGCGGCAGTTACAAGTTTGCCTTGTTCGTATGTAAGAACAACTTTAAGCCCGTCGATCTTTAGCTCAGACGTATATTCAAGCGACGAAACATCGAGCATTTTTTTCATGCGTGCATCGAAGCTTCGCAATTCCTCTTCAGTAAACACATCGTTGAACGACCATTGAGATACTGTATGGCGAACTTTTTTAAATGTGCCCAGCACTCCCCCCACCCGCTGTGTCGGAGAGTCAGGGGTTATAAGTTCAGGATGTTTTTCTTCAATAGAAGCGAGCTCCCTCTCAAGTTCGTCATAGGCGCTATCGGGAATCTCTGGCGCCTCAAGCGCGTAGTACAAATAGCGGTGATGGTTGAGAGTTTTTTTGAGTTTTTCGTATCTCTCAGAGATGTCTTTGGGCGCCATGCATCAATACTACACGAAGGCAGGCTGACGTTAATAGGTAACTTTCAGTTCACGTTCGAGCCGAGTTGCCCCAGCAACGCAAGAGTTAAAGCCGTGCGAATAGATTACCGTCTGCGATACTCCGGCAGAGGTAATTTTCGAGACCTCTACTACAGCACAGTATGTATATCCAGGGAAGGTCAGAGTAAACGTAGTTGTTGCCGCGCTTGCAGAGGAAGTAACACCCCACGCAGTCCAACCTGTCGGTTGTGCGGCAAACGGCACGGGAGGTGTTCCGTTTGCCGCCATATCATACGAACCACAAATGATGTCGCTTCCAGGCACTGCTGAAGTACTAGAGGTTGCGAACGCGCTCCCCGATCCTCCATATTTTGAATCCCAATACAATGCACATTCCACACCTGAATCGGCGGCAAAAATTGCGTACTGTGACTGCGACACTGTCGTCGAGAGACTAAGCTGTCTGACCACCACATCATAAATACCTAGTCCGATAGCAAGCGCCAAGCTCCCTACAAGTGTTGCAAAAAATATTGTAAATCCTCTATTCATATAATTATTGCCAATCAAGCAACGCATTTCTCAGTTCAAGCGAGCGTGTCACACCTCCAATGTCTTTCCATTGCACCACCACTACGACATCGGCCTCGCTCGCATTACCGCCAGGTGAAGGTGTTGTAATTGAAATTGTTCTAGAAAAAATAGTCCGTGTGTTGCCTGAGGTTTGATATGTATAATTACCTCCTGAAGAATTAAAGTAAAGATACGAAGAAGCACATTGAGCGAGAGATGTGCCGCAATACGTTACCTGATCTGCAAGTGAATCGATAGTGCAATGGTTTCCTCCAGTGCAGTCAGCCTGTCCACCCGTTAGATTAGTCGTATGATTATTTGAAACACCGTTGAATCCGGCGAGCCAGTTCTGGTTGTTAAGTTTGTTTGTATCACGAACAAAGTGTACGTACTCAAGTGCATCTTGTGCCAGTAGTCCGGCCATCACCTGGTCGCGAGCGATAAGCGTTAACTGTAAACCTTTTGACGCTATAGTAAGCGGCCCTGCGATAGCCATTGTAAGTATCAAAACAGCCAAAAGTGTTTCAACGAGGGTGAACCCTCTGTGTAGTTGTTTTTTAGAGATCATAGAGACGTTGTGTGACGGAGGTTTGCACGTTAAATGTGGATGTTACACCGCCCTTAATGGTTACATACCCACCAATGAGTATCTCTACTTTAGGTTGCACGTCCAGTGATTGTCCCCCCACTGTCTGCACGCCCTTTGGTGCACCTACAACATAAAATTCCAGTGATGTGATGACTATGTCAGGAGATGTAATGGCTGCAAACGTTGAACCTCCGTCTTGTGAACGCAGGATACAGCCTGAAATATTGTTTGGACATGCATCCGTGCTGTATTTATAGACCGTGACCTGTGAGGCTCCACTTGGAAGAAACGCGAATTGCGTCTGACCTGTTTCCTGACAGTCTTGAAGTTGTGTGAGTGTGCCGGTGCCACAATGATACTGCGAACCAGTGCGGATAGTACGCGTCATACTATCTATTGCAGAGTTAAAATTGTTTGTTGCTTCAGAAAGGAGTTCGGCTCTTCGATTTGCTTCCGACAGCGACAGCAGTGCACCAAGCGCAACCACCATCACCACACTGAAGATGGCGACAGATACGAGCATTTCGACAAGAGTAAAGCCGCGATTCATCATGGCAATGTTCCTGGAGCTTGTACGTTTATCTGTCCTGAGGCTGTAATGAGCACGCTACGCGCCGTACCCGCCGCAGACTGTACCTGCACCCACCCGCTTATATATGTCTCATTGGGGAACGCATCGTTTTTAAAAGAAGCGTCGGGATTAGGACGTTTGAACATAATTGTAGCCCAGTCGATTGTCGCACTGCCAGTTCCATCCTCCTGGTTGCTACAGCGATTCGTACCGTTTGAACGTTGGACACATATCCCAGAAATCGTGTATCCAGGTCTTAAGGAAAACACTTTTACAGTTTCGGTCGCAACATCGTATGTTGAGTTGTTATTAAAATCGGCAAAAAGTATGTATGAGGCTGGTGTATTCTGATTAAAATATAAGCCATATCCAGGAGCAAATTGCACGTCACCAGCATTTGAACTTCCAAGAACACTCACACCGTATACCTGCGCCTGACGAACAGAGAGCGCAACACTATATGTAACATTGCGAAGCACAACCGTGCTATCAAACGCAGACTGGCGGAGCAGTAATGTAAGCGTGATTATGGTGATAATGGCGGTAACCGCAAGAAGTTCAATCAGCGTAAAGCCCGCCTGCCGCGAGGCACGGCCCCGAGAGGGTTTACCAGAGGATCGCAATTTGTGTGAAAAGATCGACATGAAAAAAATAGCAGACCGCAGCGCCTAAGCCCAGGAACGGCGCGAAAGGAAGCTCACTTCTCATTGTAAACCCCCACACCAACTTCTGCGAAGTTGGTGTGGGGGTAAACCCTTCCATAATTCGAGCCAAACCAATAAGCAACAACCCTATAACAGCCCCGCTCCAGATGGCTATCATTAAAGCACTCAAGCCCAGCGTAAGACCAACCAACCAACCGAGTGAGAGTTCAAACACCCCATCCCCCCATCCCATCCATGTCCCCTGTGAGACAAGAGAGACAAATAGAAGTGGTGCTGCGAGCATAGGGCCAGCAAAGAGATTATCTAGTGCCCCAGGAAATACAAACATATATGCAAGGGAAAGCGCCATAAGAAGAAGTGAGCAAGACCACGGGATAACAGTGTGGCGAATATCGTACACAACAATGAACAGTATGAGCATCCACACAAAGAACCAAAATGCATACGCAAGCGGAGCGGGGGTAGTGATATACACACCTAGAGAAAGCACGCCAGCAAGTATTTCAACAAGTGGATACTGGATTGAAATACCCACTCCGCAATAGCGACATCGGCCACGCAAGGCTAGATATGACAGGACGGGCACAAGCTCAAATACTGAGAGACCGTGCCCACAACGCATGCAGCGCGAACGCCCACGCACAATGCTAACGCCCGTGTGAAAGCGGAACGATAATGCATTGAGAAAACTCCCTGCAATAAGCCCCAGTCCGACTGAGCCCAATATAAATAAAAAATCCATTAGTTCGTGACATCAAAACAGTTGTCGGCACCACCGTCTGCAGCAGCAGTCCCAACACAGCTTGCGGCTGCGCCGTTGAAATCAGTTACCTGGCTGCCTGTACATGTATCGCTTGTATCAACAGCTGAATCGGCATCTTGCGTCACAGCGTCGTTAGCTTCCATTACCGCACCCAAGTGATACCGAGACGCTTGGTTTGATGTACAGCTTGTGCCTCCCCCGTCGCTGTTAAGTGCCGCATATGGGTAGCAACTAGACTGGCTTCCATCTGTACACACAGTAGAAGAATTCGGATCATATGGAATAGTCTGCATGTATGAAGAGCTATGGAAGAGTACGTCGCTGTAGATATTGAGTGGGTAATACAGATTGGTGCTATAAAAAGTTTCAAGTGCTAGTTGAATATTTTTTACGTCGGCGACGCGCCGTGCATCACGAGCCTTTTCACGCGCCAAGGTCAGATTGACTAGGACAATGGATGCCAAAATACCGATAATTGCTATCACCGTAAGAAGCTCTATGAGCGTGAAGCCCCTTTGTGATTTCATACTCATAGATATAGTCTGTGCTACTGGCAACCAGAGATTACACCAGTTGAGGTCGTAGAAGTTACACGAGCCATACCAATGCCTATAGAACCAGAGCCTGCTTCAAGATAGGTGCAGATTTCGTAGTTCTGCGTAGTGGGGTTGCCCGTTGTGCCGTCAGATTTTGAGATAAGGTACTGGCAGGTTGCCGATGAAGTATTTGTGCAAACTGTGCCTGTGGTCGAAGGATCCAAATAACCGCTGAAGGAAATAGGAGAGGGACCTGTACAATTCTTTGCATCGTTTGTAGTTGCGTTCGGCGACGATGCTGTACCTCCACCCGTACAACCTGTAATGCTTGGAGCTGGGTCAGTGTCAGCCAGGGCAATAGCTTTCGCCATTTCCTGGAGAGATGCGACACGCTGTGCATCACGGCCTTTTGCACGAGCGCTGTTAAGAGACACAAGGACAATAGATGCCAAAATACCGATAATCGCAATAACGACCAAGAGTTCGATAAGGGTGAAGCCTTTGGTCGCTTTTTTGTTAAAAAATTTATTCATGCGTACAGATAATTCCTAATATAAAATAAGTATAGCCTGCCTATATACGGCTGTAGAAACGCGTGGGGATAACCACCAACGTTAGATGTTAGTGGTGCTGTTATAGATCGGGAGGAGAACTGCAGCCAAAAGGAAGCCAACACCTAAGGCGAGGGCTACGATGAGAGCCGGTTCAATAAGAGAAACCAACGCGTCAACCGACGCATTTACCTCACGGTTATAGAACTTGGCCATACGCTCAAGAATGCTACCCAACTCCCCTGTTTCTTCACCGATACGAAGCATTTGAACAAGGATTGCTGGAATTTCATTAGGATAATGACTTAATGTCTCTGACATAGAGTGTCCCGCCTTCACATTTTCCAGTGCCTCGAGCAAGATGCGTTCGTATACTTTATTCTCCACCACGCTTGCAGTAATCTCGAGTGAGCGAACGGCACTAATGCCAGAGGTAAGCATGACGTGCATATTGTCTGCGAATCGCGAAAGGTAGAGCTTTCTATACAGATCGCCTATGTACGGAATCGATAGTTTGAGTTGGCTACCAATATACTGACCGCGATCAGTTTGGAGATAGCGCATAAAGAAAAAACCACCTATGATAATCGCGACGAAAAGGAAAATACCGTAATCGGTCAAGAAATTGCTGAAATCGAGAATTACCTGGGTCAAGAATGGCAATTCCTGACCACTGCTCTCCAAAATTGAACCTAGTTTTGGAACAATAACTGTAAGCATCAATGTCATCACCGCGATGAAGGTAAAAATGATGAACCCTGGATAGATGAGAGCGTTTTTTGCCTTATTTGCCAGTTCGTACGAACGGTCGATGTAATCTGCTAAAAAGAGAAACGTCTGGTCGAGCTTGCCAGACTCCTCTCCAGAACGAACCATGTTGACATAAAAATCCGAAAAAACTTTCGGGTGTTTTGCAAGCGCTTTTGAAATCGATGAGCCACTTTGTAGATCGTCCCCTATTGCAGTAAGTGCCCCTCGGAGCATCGGCTTGGCCGACTGTTCTGCCAACAATCGGAAAATACGAAGTGCGGATACTTGCGCTTCGAAGAGTGTTGCAAGTTGGCGTGACAAAAGCACAATATCGCGGCTCGATACACCGCCAAACAGTGTGATGTTATTAAGAGAATATCCTCCCTGTCCGTTGACTGGGGCAATAGAGGTGAGAGTAAAACCCCTACGTTGCAGCGCTTCTACGGCTGCATCCTGCGTGGGCGCATTCGCAGTACCGCTCTGCGTTTTTCCTAGACTATCGAGTGCTTCGTATTTAAATTCTGTCATAAAGATTACAAAAGACGTTCAAGATTTTTTGGATTCGTAGCGCGTGAATAGGCACTTTCAATGGTTATTTCTCCCATGCGCACCATTTCAGCAAGAGAGCGACTCATGTCAATCATACCCTCATTCGAGCTGGTTTCTATCACTGTTTGGATTTCGTGCGTACGTTTTTCACGGATAAGATTTGCAACAGCTGGGGTGTTTATAAGAAGTTCACAGACTGGCACCAACCCACCTGACACGCGTGGTACGAGACGCTGCGAGAAGATACCCGCCAATGACGATGCGAGTTGGATGCGAATCTGGTCTTGTTGTGACGGAGGAAACGAGTCAATAATACGATCGATACTCTGCGCTGCATCATTTGTGTGCAAGGTCGAGAAAACCAAATGGCCAGTCTCAGCTGCTGAGACTGCTGCAGCCATAGTCTCGGGTGTTCGCATCTCCCCTATCATAATGACGTTGGCATCCTGACGGAATGCGCTGCGAAGTGCTGTGTCAAAATCTTTTGTATCGATGCGTACTTCTCGCTGCTCTATCAGAGATTTTTTATTTTCAAATAAATATTCTATCGGGTCTTCTATCGTGATGATATGTTCTGTGCGTTCCTGGTTTATTTTTTCAATCAATGCTGCGAGTGTTGTTGTTTTGCCTTGGCCGATAGGCCCCACAACCAGAAAAAATCCCTGGACGCGCGCTGTAAATGTCTCGAGCACTGATGGCAAGCCCAGCTCCGCGATACTTCGGATTGTTTTTGGAATAAGACGTAGCGCGACACCAACACGGCCACGTTCAAAATACGCATTGCCACGGAAGCGCACTTTATCGCCGTAGGCATATGAGAAATCGATTTCCTGTTCTTGAATGAATTTTTCTTTAAATCCCGGTGGCAACATTACAGACAGCAGCCCCATAACATCATCGTTGCTCAATGTAGGCTCCGAGAGTACAGGGGTGAGCATACGCGCAACGCGGATAACAGGCTGAACACCCACTCCCAAGTGAAGGTCCGAGGCGCCTTGCGCTACGAGCATCTCAATAAGCTGCGCTAATTTCTTGGTGTAATCCATCGCCGATCAAAAATTAAATTTTCACTTCATTCCCTGGCCCATCGTCAACGCCTTCAACTACTTCTGGTGTTTTCTCTGGTGCCACCGGCCGCGCCTCATCATCAAGATCGAAAGTGCCGCCGAGCATATTTACTTCTTCAAACGGGATAATACCGTTTGCTGATTTAATAATAGCATCTTCTTTCATGGTCATCATGCCGTGTTTGCGGACTATTTTGAGCATTTCGGCTTCAGATTTGTTTTCGAGGATAGCGCGCTCGAGTTCTGGGTTCATATCATACATTTCCATCACGGCAACACGCCCCTGCGTTCCCGTTGGACATTCAGGTGTAGGGTTGATTCTATAAAATTCCGACATATCGGGCAGATTTTTCTTGTGTTCTGGAGCAAGGTCGCTGAATTCGTCTTTGATCATCTGTTCTATACTTTCATCAGCTTTCATTTTTTTGCCACCATCCTTACACAGAGTTTTTGCCAAACGTTGCGCCATGCCCAAAATAAGTACGGGCGGAATAAGATACGGCTCAACACCCATGTCGAGGAGACGTGGAATGATACCAATAGAGTTGTTGGTGTGGATGGTCGACAACACTAAATGGCCTGTGAGCGCGGCTTGCACAGCTAGGTTTGCTGTTTCTGCATCGCGGATTTCTCCTACCATGATGATGTTTGGATCCTGGCGCAGAGTTGTGCGGAGTCCGTTTGCAAAGGTATATCCGATTTCAGGGCGCACCTGGCTCTGCGAAACCCCGGGGATTGTATATTCAACAGGGTCTTCAAGCGACAATACGTTCTGATGATCTCGATCAACTTCGTTCAAAATGGAATACAACGTTGTTGATTTACCTGAACCTGTAGGTCCGGAAATAAGAATCATCCCATAGGGTTTTTTAATCGCCGCGCGAATGAGCTCGAGATTTCGATCAGATAATTTAAGGCTGTCCAAACGCAGTTCTTGCGCTGCCGAACCCAAAATACGCATCACCACCTTCTCACCGTAATACGTTGGGAATGTTGAAACGCGGAAGTCGGTTTTCTGAGTACCGATGCGCGCAGAGAAACGGCCGTCTTGCGGTTTGCGTTTTTCGTCTAGACGCATGTTTGAAAGCACCTTTATACGCGCAACTACGGCGGGGTGCACTTTAGAAGGAAGTGTAAGATTTGTCTGGAGTATACCGTCTATGCGAAAGCGAACTCGCGTTTGTTCTGCCAGCGCCTCAACGTGAATATCGGACGCACGTTGCTCAACCGCATGTTCCAAAATGGTTGCCACGATTTTAGTAACTGGCGCCCCTTCATTTATTGACTCTGCGGTGTCAGTAATTTCATTCTCATCTATAGAAATGGCGCGGGTGTTCTTGTTTGAAATCTCTGTTTCTTTTTCCGATTCAATATCGATGTCGGAAAGTGCTCTACCCACCTCCCCTGACATTCCTTTGTACTGGGAGAGGAGAACTTCAAAGTCCGTATTGCTAATAAGAAACACTTTGTAGGGCATGCCTAGTTTTGCTGAAATAAACGTCAGCGCGTCTCGTGCTTCCAAATTGTCAGGGTCGGTTACGCCTATTTCAAGCGCACCGTCCTGCACTGCGAGAGGCACAACCCTATAGTGTCGTGCGGATTCTTCAGGAATATAGTTTAGTACTTTAAAAGGGACTGTGTGTTCCTCAATCTCTCGTGTTGGTACACCATAGTAAGCCCCTTTTACTTTTAGGATATCGGCAACATGAACACCCGCAGCAATAAGCACCTTCTCTTCATCACTTCCAGGTTTCCCAAGCTCGGAGCGTAACTGTGGTACGAGAGCCGAATCAATTGACCCGTTTTGCTGGAGAAGTTCGAGCAGGTCCATATGCTCTTTTAGTTAGTAGACCCGATTGGTAGAAATGGATTGCGGCGGCCTGCTTGCTGGGGCGGAATGATAACCCCGAAGTCAGTAAGTGAGGCAAACACTGGGTCAGTAAAAATATCACCATCGAGACGTATAGTGTTGAGCCCTGCAAGAGTAATAAGAAGTTTCTGGCCCATTTGTTCATTGTTTGAATTTGTTCCTGTTAGCCCCGATGATGAACTGCCTGACCATGAATAAAATAGGAAACATAGAATGATAAAGATCGCGAGCACTACAACTCCCATTAATGTTTTATTTTGCGTAAGAGAATTCATAGTCGGATGTTAATGGAGCCAGTAGGTCCTAATGGTGTATGTGTATGTGTTAAGATCGCCTCCAGTCGAGAACGCTATGTGAGTCACATCCAGAATACGCAAACTGTGTTCAAGATCTTCTTGAAATGCGAGGAAATCATCGTAGGATGCATTTATTGAAAATCCCATCTCAACAGTACCGAGGGTTGAATTAGACGGCCCAGTCGCAAGCGAACTTCCAGACCCACCACTTGTACTGCCAAGCTGTACCTGTGAAATTGAAGCCTTGTGTCTGGACGCAATATTGTTGATATCAATAATAAGACGGATGTTGTCGAGGTTGTCAGGAAGTGTGTGAGACAATTTATCTATGTCTCCTTCCGAAAACGCTGCTCTGCGAGAGAGAAGTTGGTCACGAACTGCACGAAGCTCTTGCGCTCTGTCTAGCGCCTGGTCATATGCCGCCTGCTTTGCTGACAGCTGTTTAGCCCCCTGAAACGTTGGGTTTGTATACATAACAAACAACCCTAGGGCTGCGGCGAGCAAGATGATTGGAAGTATGATGCGTGTCATAAATTATTGTGGACTCGTTGAGGTTGCTGGAGTTGAAGTTGGGGTTGGAGTTGGAGAGGTTACGGGAACTAGTACGTTGCTGTTGCCAAGATTCTTAGTGTAATCAATCAGCGAAGCGGCAACTGTTGCCGTGACACTGAATCTCACACTCCTTACGCCGTTATTATCTACACCTGAAAAAACAACATCCTTGAGAACTTGGTTTGCCGCATTGAACTGGTCGCTCTGCAGCGCAACAGTTGAAAATGTGTCTGCAATTCCAGAAAGAAGAATGGATGCGGTGCCGTCTGCGTTCAATGAATATTGGAAACTGGTGAGCTGCACGTTTCGTAGTGTCTGCTGGCTCAAAAATGCGAAAATTGCCGAGGGGGCCACATGCTTTGCAAACAATGTTTTTGCGTTATTGATACGCGAATCCAGACGTATAAGCTGGTTTATTTGTTCTGGATCAAATGCGGCCTCCTCTTTTTGAAGCGATGACTGTTTGCTGGAAATCGAGCCTTCCAGAAAGGTCTGGTACCCAAATGCACCCGCAGCGGCTACCACCGACGCAATAAAAATAAATACTGAGATAAAAAAGAGAAACCCAAAACTTCCACTCTCATGATAGGCAGTGGATGAATCGAGAGGTTTCTTGGGAATAAATGATGTGGGTGTAGGTGATGGGGGCATGGTGTCCAGTAACTGTCTCTATTATATAGTGCGATTTATCCTTGTGTGCACGCTGTCAACACATTATCCGTTCCCTTGCAGCTGGCGAAGTGCCAAACCGACTGCCACAGAAAATTCTGGACCCGCTTCTTTCAATATTTCTTCCAAAAAGGCAGGTGCCTGTGTTTTTGAAAATGGGTGTGCGAGCCGAACTTCCGTCGGTATCTTTTGTTTGGCATATGCCTCCAGTCCTTTGAGCGTTGCGCCACCACCTGTAAACACGAGCGCACTGAGTGGTTGGTTTTTTTGTGCTTCGTAGGCCGCCACGGTACGTGCAAGTTCAGAAAATAAGCTCGAGAGAGATAGTTCTAGCGATTGTTTGAGCACTCCGTTTCCTGCAATAATCTCTTCGCCCTGCATTCCAAATTTACGTTTGCGCTGTTCTGCATCGGCAACGGTAGTGCTTAACGCCTGCGCAGCGGCAAGCGTAAGGTCTTGGCTTCCTCGACTTATGATATGGCTTTCGCGAATGATGCCGCGCTCGACAACATAAAATTTTGTCGTGCCCGCTCCCATGTCAACGACAGCAATAGGAGCAATGCCGTGGTCGAGCGCAGCCCTGACTGCACTAAATACTTCAATTTCAAAAAATTCAACAGTTATACCCGCATCGCTGGCGATGGAACGGAATTTTGCTATCGTGTCGTTATGTATAGCGACCAACAGTACTTGGAGCTTGTCATTTGGGCCGGCATTCTTACCTCCTCCCGAGATAACATACCAATCAAGTAACACTTCATTTATAGGGACAGGAATATACTTCCGGGCTTCAAGCGGCATAACCTGTGCCAATTGTTTTTCTGCCCCCGCAGGAAGTGTAACCACAGAAACAAGGCTTGATGCATATGGAATAGATATGGCAGCGTTTTTAACAGTGACGTTCGCTTCGCGCATCACATCTTTAAGCGCTTCGGCGATTTTTTCGTACGGAAGGCTGGTCGCGCGACCTATTTCCACGCCAGCATACGGTCCGAGCGCTATTGCGCCATAGGTTTCCAAAACAACCCGACCTTTTTCAAGACGGAGCTGGACGACTTTTATTGATGAGGTGCCTATGTCGACACCAAGTGCACTTTTTTGTTCCTGCGAGAAGAGCGAGGAAAGTGAAGATGAAATAGAAAAGGCCATAATATCAATGGTTGAACAACTTCAGTATATCATTTCTATAGTGAGTATCTCCAATATACTGACACGAATACTCGATACTATTGCTCCACCGCGTGCGACGGACACATTGGTACGAGAACTTGAGCTGGATGAATTACGCGCACTGACACTACGGGGAGATAAAAGCGGCTCGCTCCCCTACCATGATGCGCGCGTTAGGGCGCTTGTATGGGAATTAAAATATTTTGCACATAAACGCGCAGCGGCGCTTGCTGGCGCGATACTTTCAGATATTTTGATAGGAATTGCTTCAGAAAGCTTAGGGAAGCCACTCCTTATACCCATACCCATGCACGCTGCCCGCCACCGTGAGCGTGGGCATAATCAGACAGAAGTGCTGTGCGAAGCCGCATTAGTACATGCAAAAGATTTTTTTGAATATAAACCACGTGTGCTTGTCCGAATAAAGGCGACACCTCAACAGCAGGGTCTGCATAAGAGCGAGCGTGAACGTAACCTCACGAACGCGATGAAGATTTTCTCAAAAAAGGATATAGAGGGTCGTGTTTGTGTGGTTATCGACGATGTTTCAACCACCGGTGCAACATTTGCAGAAGCAACCCGCGCGCTTCACGAAGCGGGGGCCCGGGAGGTCATCTGTGTTGCGCTAGCGTATTCTTAAACCTTTGACAATGGAGTGTGGTTGTATAGGATAGCCTCAATCGTCCTTTTTGGAGTGAAATATGAGTGATGTTACGGTAGCTACGCGCGAAAGGCATAATCCTTTCCAAAATCTGAAAACTCAGAGGCAAATTATCGCGGGACAGCTTATGCTCTACCCCGACCTAACCATTAACCGGGTACTCTGGAACGGCATCCGTATCCCGCTTACTCGTCTTGAGTTTCAACTGCTCGTTTTACTGGAGCCCGGTAGCGGCAAGCTCTTCTCTTCCCTCTTCCTGCAAAAGGAAATGGGGCAGTATGGATCTCGTTGCCATATCCGCTTCCAAGTAAATAGGCTGCGGCTGAGATTCCGCGCCGTTGATCCAACGTTCAAACAATTGATTACCCTGCGTGGTTCCGGATATGTTTGGAAACCCTGACAGCCTGCAATGTGTGGGCTGTTTTTTTATTTGGGGAGCCGTCTTGAGCGGATATTTTATCTATTTATGCTCGCCTTCTGAAGTAAATCACTAGGCCGAGAGGGACGGCAAGGATAGCAGCGTCCCTGAGAAGATGTGTCATATCTAGCGGTTGAATGAGTGCAATAAATACCATCCATAACAAATGGATAATGGAAGTCCAAATGGTGAAGTCAATGAAAAGGTATTGAATGTTTGGCTTATTTGAGACCTTCCAGAGGTATATCCCCCACACTAAAAATATAAGGGCGAAGAGAAGTTCAAATTGATAGCCTGCCACTTGAGCATCTCGAATAAATATCTCGCCTAAAACTGTATCTCTTTGAGGAAGCAGCGAAAGAATGAGCGTCGGCGTGAACGACCAGAAATAGATTGCGAGAAGTTTAAGAGATAATGAAAACTTATTTTGCATATCCTTATTGTACCGCTGAGGTCCCTAAAAGCAGCACGACACGTCTCGGGCGCGATCACCTAGCACGACTTTGCGGAGAGGGAGGGAATTTCTCTCCTTACAGGAGCAGTATAGCTTTTCCATTTTCTCAAAGCTACGCTTCTCAAAAATATGGAAGAAGCTTCTTCAAATCCCTCACGAAATGCGCGCAGGCGCATTTCTCCTCTCTCGCAAAGTAAAAGCCCGCACACGCGGGCTAAACTTTGCGGAGAGGGAGGGATTCGAACCCTCGGTCCAGTTTCCCAGACAACAACTTAGCAGGTTGCTCCATTCGACCGCTCTGGCACCTCTCCATATATTGAGCGTGAACAAAGACACCTTAGCATTTTTCGCCTTAAAGTGGTACTGTCTTCTGCGGAGCAACAGCGTGAGGCTACGATGACCTTGGAAGATACTCGGGAAAACACTACGAGTTTTGCGGCATATATAGTGCATTGGAGGGTAGTCGAAAGTGCTACGGGCACTTGGAGTTGCCTTCCGAGGCGAGAGCGGAAAAAACTTGTTCGTGACCTGCTCGACCACGTGAAGGCCGACGAGGAGTGCGAGTCAAGATTTTTTCTCCTCCGCACCGCCAAGGGGAAGATGGCGGACAAGGAACTGCTCACACTGGCGATGACTGAGGGTTTGGACAGCCAACACATCGTGTTCGCCGTCGTCGCCATCTACCTTGCCCTCTACTACAGCAAAATCACCGGCACGTTCGACATCGCAAACTTCGCACCGCAGTACAAGCAGGCGAACAATTTCTAGGGACCCCATCGGGGTTCTTTTTTTATGTATAAAAAACTGCCCCGTTGTCGGAGCAGGATAGTTTTAAGATTCTTTTTCGAACTCATCATGGGCCGCAAGAATGGCCTTGTCCTTGTCGTCCGTGCGAACGGCAATGGTGATATTGTTTTCCCACGAGGTTTGGAAGTGCGACATGATGTTCACGTCCGCCTTCGCAAAGGCAGTGAACAACCGAGCGGTCGTGCCTATCTTGCCAGCCATGGCGGTACCCACCACAGAGACAAGCGCAACATCTTGCACGACATCGACGACGTCGACATTCAGCTTGCTTCGAAACTCGACCTGGAGATTCCAGATCTCGCCGTTAAGCTGATCCGTCCTGACGATGACATCGACGCTTTGCGAATTGTCCGTGCTACGTTCGACGTTGATATTGTGTTCGTCGAATATAGCGAAGATTCGCTTGTCCGCGCCGATCTCCTCCCCCATCAAACGCTTCTTGATACGAATGATGGAGTATCCTTCTTGGCCCGCAACACCCACGATGGGATTGTTGCGGTCGTGAGAGGAAACTTGTTCGTCGGAGACGATGAGCGTTCCGGGATCCTCCGGAGAATTGGTGTTGAACAGCCGTATTGGACGACCGCCCACACCTTCCAGCGGAGGCAGTGTCGCCGGATGGATCACCGTTGCCCCCATAGAAGAGAGCTCGGTGACCTCGTCGTAGGTCGCGACATCAACGCGCCGTGCATGAGGCACGATGTGGGGGTGTGCCCGCATCATCGGCGTGTCGCTGTAGATGTGATACTCGCGGGCGTTCACTAGCCTTGTAATCCACGCTCCCGAAACGTCGGAATAGTTGCGAGGGAAGGTTGTGATGTCGCCGGTGTGCAACATGGTCCCATAGAATCCGGGAATGACGCACACCCTGTCCTGGTCGAGCAGCATCTGTCTGGATTGCTCGGTTGCTTTTACATCAACCTGGCCGTCCGGACGGAACTTGATGATATTTGCCGAATCTTGGAAAACACCTTCGACAGCGACCGCGAGAATGCGCGCGATGATCGATTCGCCACGGCTCACGACCATATCCTTGTGATGCTCGGCCGGCCGGCCCAAGAACCTGAGATCGTCGTCGAGGTCGATCTTGAGTCCAAGCTCGCGCACAATATCCGTAAAACGTGAACGGACAGCCGCAGCCCTTGGGATCTGCACGTTCTGATTGCTCTGGTTCTCCTTCAGCTGGATCAGCTCGTCGGTCATCTTGGTGGAGTACCGCTTGCTCTTGCCCGGAGCTGAAACAACGACGTACCGATACCCTCGAGAGGCGATGATGCCGATTACTTTCCGAATCTGTTCAGCGTCAGCAAGCGAGCTGCCGCCAAACTTCGCTACAACTATTTGGTCCATGAGTTTCTCCCTTAAAGGACTTTCCTTCTGAACCTACCAAAATTGCCCTATTCTGCAAGCAAAAGAAAAGGCCCGCGCGGTGCACGGGCCCTTGGTACTCAGCCCCCCATCGAATTATCGAGGAGAGGTTCTATGTTTGGCGGCTCTTTGCCGACACTGGCCGTCCACATGACTCGGAAGCAAATCTCAGCCTGGACCACGCGTGCCATGCCCTTAACCACGACCTTCTGAGGGACGCCCGGAATATAGCCGATTTCGAACACGGCTGCGAAAGTCGGATCCATTCCGATAGTGGCAGGTTGAAACGCCTTCGCGAGTACGCTGTGCGGATTCAACCGCAACTTGTCTGCAATGTCATGCAGAGCATTCGCAATGGCATCAAGCCCTTCTGCGGAGAGAAGTCCGTACTTTTTTTCATAGTAGGGAGTTGGCAACGTACCAGTGTGTCGTGCGCCTGTTGCTTCAGCGAGAGATTCGCCCATCTACCCTCTCTTTCTGGCCCAAAATCTACAGCCTCTTATACTGTAAGTTATTTTATCGCTTTCGCAACTGCTTCAACCACCCCTTTATCGAAAGGCCCTGGAACAATTTTGTCTACCGTTGGCTTTTTAACAAGAGCTGCGAGATTTTTTGCAGCTTTCAGTTTCATATCGTCAGTAATTTTCGTAACTTTATTATCAAGCGCACCGCGAAACACACCTGGAAATACGAGTGAGTTATTGATTTGGTTTGGATAGTCACTGCGGCCGGTGCCGATGACAGCTGCCCCACCCTTCTTTGCTTCTTCAGGCATAATCTCCGGAGTTGGGTTTGCCATTGCAAATACGATTGAATTTTTTGCCATCAAGCGCACGTCAGATGCATTCATAAGGCCAGGGCCAGATACACCTAGCACCACATCCGCACCCGTAAGCGCGTCTTGCAAACTTCCATGTATATTTCGTGGATTTGTATTTTTCGCTAATTCTTTTTTATGTCCTGAAAGGTCAGTGCGTTTCTTAGAAAGAGTCCCCTTGCGGTCAAGCACGATAATATCTTTTACTCCTGCTTTTATAAGCAGCTTTGTGACAGCCGTACCTGCAGCACCTGCGCCAGCAACAACAACCTTCAATTTCTTTACATCTTTTTTAACAGCCTTTGCAGCGTTTATAAGAGCGGCGAGCACTGCGATAGCGGTTCCATGCTGGTCGTCATGCATAACAGGAATGTCGAGCGCGGCTTTTACGCGGTCTTCTATCTCAAAACAATGTGGTGCGGCAAAGTCTTCTAGGTTGATGCCACCGAACGCAGGCGCGATGTTGATTATTGTTTTTACAATTTCATCTACGTTTTGAGTATCAAGGACGATAGGAAATGCGTCTACGTTTGCAAATGTTTTAAAGAGAGCCGCTTTCCCTTCCATAACAGGAAGTGCTCCGAGCGCTCCGATATTGCCAAGCCCCAATACTGCCGAGCCGTCAGAGATAACAGCAATCATCTTTCCTTTTATTGTGTAGTCGCGGGCCAATGTTTTATTTTTTGCGACAAGCATAGACACTGCCGCCACGCCTGGGGTGTACGCAAGAGACATATCAGCGCTGTTTTTGATAGGTGCTGCCGGAGCAATACGGATTTTTCCACCCCACTTTTTGTGTAAAGCAATAGCGCGTCTGGCAGTATCATTTTTCTTCATTTCTATATAATAGACTGGTGAACCCAAATGACCAACTTTTCGAGCATTTCCGCCTCACTGAACTCCAGAAATCAGCATTACAGAAGTTGGGTATTAAGACCGTTCGTGATTTGCTGTATCACTTCCCTGCCCGCTTTGACCAGGCGGGGGGAGAATCCAATGTCGGGCAGCTTGAACTTGGACAGGAAGTTACGCTTGTTGGGACGCTAGAAAAGTTGGAAACGAAAAAAAGTTGGAAAAGCCGAGTGCCAATGTCACAAGGGTATCTTCGCGACCAAAGTGGGCGTGTTAAGTTGATGTGGTTTAACCAACCCTACATTGCGAAGATGTATGCGGAGGGCACACATGTAAAAGCGACGGGTAAAGTTACGGGCTCGGCAGGCAAACTCTATATAGCAAATCCGCA
>CAYGIN010000006.1:0-19471 GCA_964349995.1 uncultured Candidatus Saccharibacteria bacterium
CTTACGACCACATCAAAAAACAAGACAAAGAAGTATTCGCAACATTAGAGGGGGAGGAGACGCGTGAACGCGAAGGGTTGGAATTGATCCCTTCTGAAAACTACGTATCAAAAGCAGTGCGTGAAGCTCAAGGCTCAATTTTTACCAACAAATATTCTGAAGGCTATCCAGGCAAGCGTTACTACGGCGGCCAACCATTTACTGATGAGGTGGAAAGAATCGCAATTGAGCGTGCAAAGAAATTATTTGGTGCAAAATTTGTAAACGTTCAACCACATTCAGGCGCTTCTGCAAACATCGGGATGTACTTTGCATTGCTCCAGCCAGGCGACACGGTGCTTGGCATGGACCTCTCGCATGGCGGGCACCTTACGCACGGCCACCCAGTTACCTACATCACAAAGTTCTTCAACTTCGTTCGTTACAAAATGAAGAACACGGAGACGGGCGAGATTGATTATGAAGATATGCGCCGCGTTGCGCTTGAGACAAAGCCAAAAATTGTGCTCGGCGGCTACTCTGCATATTCACGTGAACTAGACTATCAAAAGATGGCAGACATCGCCAAAGAGGTTGGCGCATACGCAGTAATGGATGCAGCACACATTGCAGGTCTTATCGCAGGCGGGGTAGTGAAGAACCCATTCGACTACGGCTTTGATGTTATTACTTCAACGACACACAAAACACTTCGCGGCCCTCGCGGTGGGCTTATTCTGACTCGCGACAGCGAAGAGATTGCAAAGAAAGTAGATAAGGCAGTCTTTCCAGGCTTGCAGGGCGGGCCACTCATGCACGTTATTGCAGGAAAGGCAGTGGCCTTTGGTGAAGCGCTCGATCCATCATTTAAAACCTACTCAGCACAAATACTTAAGAATGCGAAGGCAATGGAAGAAGTGTTCCGTGCAAAAAATATCCGCATGCTCGGCGGCGGCACTGACAACCATTTGATTTTGGCAGATGTCTTTGGCTCGCTCGGCATTCCAGGTAAAGAAGCAGAGGAGGTGCTCGACCGTGTTGGCATTACGCTTAACAAAAATGTTATCGCTGATGATCCGCGCGGACCAATGGACCCGTCTGGTATCCGTTTTGGCACGCCAGCTATCACAACACGCAAACTTGGTGAGAAAGAATGCGCACGCGTTGCAGAACTTATGATTGAAGCGCTGCAAAACCGCACTGACGCATCAAAGCTTGAAGCGGTTCACACTGAAATTAAGACTATCTGCGCGGCATTCCCGATACCTGATTCCTTCGTATAATAGGTGAGTGAAGCAACGCGCCATCCAATTCTGGAACACATATGAGCGACATCTGTCGGCGTTAACACTGGCGCTCGGCTTTACCTTTGACTTGCTGCTCGCAAAACGTCCCGACAGTATTGCAGACAATATTTTATTGCTGTTCTACCTCACGCTTTCGGCGACGCTTATTATTGCGCTCAATCGTCGCCCAGACAGACCGTTCTTACTGCTCATTATGCAGTTTTGTTTCGGAGGTCTGGCAAGCAACTTGCTTATTCTCTACGGGAAGAGTGGGTCCTTCGGAAGCAGCTTGCTCTTCATAATATTCCTTGGAGTGCTTCTTATTGGCAATGAGTTTCTCAAAACCAAGTATGGCCAACTGCGCTTCAATGTCGCGGTCTACTACTTCTTATTGCTGACATATCTGATTATCGCGGTGCCAACGTTTGTGCTCCACAGCATAGGTACATTCTCGTTCCTTATGAGTGGGGTGGTAAGCCTCGCGTGTATGGCGGTATTTATTTCTTTGCTGAAAGTATTTGCACTGCGAGATAATAAACAAAAACAATTATGGGAAATGCGAGGAATGATAGTTGTTATTTTTCTTGTCTTCAACGGTCTTTATTTTGCAAACATTATTCCACCGGTGCCGCTCTCACTTAAGGGCGCAGGCATTTACCATTCGATAACAACGCTCGACGCACCGAGCACCTCAGGTGCGATTTATGCCGCAACGTATGAACCAAAACAGTGGTATGAATTTTGGCGCGACACTGGCGACAACTTCAACATCGCAGAAGGAGAGCCTGCATATTGTTTCAGCGCAATATTTGCACCAGGCGATCTTTCAACACCTATCATCCATCGCTGGGAGTACTTCTATCCTCAGACAGAGAAATGGCTTAGCGTTGGTCTTATCACATTCCCAATAAACGGTGGACGTGAAGAAGGTTATCGTGGATATTCAAAGAAACAAGTCTTAACTGATGGCGAGTGGCGCTGTACCGTTGAAACTTCCTCAGGCCAAGTTATCGGCCGCATCACCTTTACCGTAAAAACTTCTGCGTCTAGCAGCACACCCGCACTTTCGAATGCTAAACTCTAACTTTATGGTTCGTACGTCTATTGAAAAGGCAATACAATCCGCCCTGGCAGAACTCGGTGCAGACGATGTCTCTTTTGTTGTTGAACGCCCATCTGATATGTCGCATGGCGACTATGCTACTAACGCCGCTCTTGTTGCGGCAAAATCACTTAAAGCAAATCCTCGTGATATCGCTAAGTCTCTTACGGAAAAACTTTCTACTATAGAAGGAGTAAAAACTATTGAAATCGCTGGTGCTGGATTCATTAACTTCCATCTCTCAAACGAAGCGTTGGCGGATGTTGTAGAAGAGGCAGTGAAAAAAGAGTGGGGGAATAACAATATATATCTTGGACAGAAAGTGTTGGTTGAATATACCGACCCGAATCCATTCAAAGAATTTCATATTGGGCACTTGATGAGCAATGCTATAGGCGAAAGCATCGCGCGGCTCTTCGAAGCTGGAGGTGCGGATGTTAAGCGCGCTAACTATCAAGGTGATGTTGGTGTTCATGTTGCAAAGGCTATTTGGGCCAAGAGGCAAAAGCCTGAGATGTCCTGGGGCGAAGCCTACGTATTTGGCTCTGCAGAATACGAAAACAATAAAGAAGAAATAGATGAACTGAACAAAACTATTTACGAAAAGAGTGACGCAGATGTAAATGCGCTTTACGATCAGGGTAGAAAGGAGTCCCTCGAACACTTTGAGGAAATCTATAAAACACTTGGAACAAAATTCGATTATTACTTCTTTGAGAGCGAGACTGGCCCGCTTGGTATCGATTTAGTGCGCAAACACTCGGAGTTGTTTGAAATGAGCGATGGCGCAACTATTTTTCGTGGTGAGAATGTCGGCCTCCATACCCGCGTGTTTATCAACAGCAAAGGCCTCCCAACGTACGAAGCAAAGGAACTCGGCCTTGTCGTGGCCAAAAAGAAGAAAGGACAATTCGATCTTTCGCTTACGGTAACTGCCAATGAAACCAGAGACTTTTTCCGAGTTGTGCGTGCGGCGGCTGAAAAGATCTTCCCAGACTTGGAAGATAAAATGCTCACGCGCTTCCATGGTTTCTTGAAACTCACGACAGGTAAGATGTCTTCTCGTTTGGGAAATGTCATTACTGGAGAATCTCTCGTTAGAGATTTAACTGAAGATGCACGAGGCAGGGAAGATGTGGCAGTGGGCGCTATTAAATATATGGTGCTCCGCCAAAACACAGGAAAAGATATTATTTTTGATCCAGAAAAATCTCTCTCACTTGAAGGTGACTCTGGTCCGTATGTGCAATACGCGCTCGTGCGCGCCCGCTCTCTCCTTCGTGCTGCGAAGGATGCAAAAATAACTGACAAGGAATTTTCGAATATAGTTCTTCCTCGCGTACTTCTGCATTTCCCAGAGGCTGTAGCACGAGCGTCTCTTGAACTTGAACCTCATCACGTTGCCACATACCTCACAGAGCTCGCGGCCACATTCAACAGTTGGTATGCATCAGAGCGCCTGATCGTCGATGGAGAAGTTTCTGAGGCCGCACTTTTCTTTGTGCAGGCTATAGAACATACACTTGCGAAAGGCCTTGAAGTGCTTGGAATTCCAGCGCCGCAGGAAATGTAAGCAAAATAAGGTCTAAAGTGGTATATTTTTTGATATGGCAGAAAAGAGCGAGACAGTCCTACGAGAGGAGCAAATCCTTGAATTTTGGCGAGACGATAAGACATTCGAGAAATCGGTTGAAAAACCTGCTCCAAAAGGTGACTTCATTTTCTACGATGGCCCACCCTTTGCAACTGGTCTCCCACACTCTGGCTCCCTCCTCTCTTCAGTAATCAAAGACGTTATCCCGCGCTACAAAACAATGCGCGGATATCGTGTACCACGCGTATGGGGTTGGGACACTCATGGTCTTCCCATCGAGTCGTTGGTTGAAAAACAACTCGGTCTTAAAACAAAAAAAGATATCCTCGCTATCGGCATCGAGACATTTAATGAAACTGCGCGCTCATTAGTGCTCCAGTATGTGCATGACTGGAAGCGATACGTTGAGAGAGTAGGGCGCTGGGTTGATTTTGATAATTCCTACAAAACGATGGACAACTCGTATATCGAATCCATCTGGTGGGCTCTTAAGCGCCTGCACGGAAAAAACTTGATGTACGAGGGCAAGAAAGTGCTTATGTACTGCCCGCATTGTGAGACGCCGCTGGCAAAAGCGGAGATCGCCATGGACAACACGTACAAAGATATTACAGAAACAGCAGTTACTGCGCGTTTTAAAGTAAAAAATCCGCAGAAGTTTAAATTGCCGGAGAATACGCACTTGTTGGCGTGGACGACAACTCCATGGACTTTACCTGGCAACGTTGGGTTAGCCGTCGGTCCTGAGATGCGTTACGCGGTAGTGCAAGAGGGAAGCGTTCACTATATAGAACAGGAGGACGGCGGAGATATAAAGGGAAGTGATCTTGTTGGTATTGAATATGAAGCATTGTTTGACGTGCCCGCGCTCAAGGGCCCGCGTTCTTACAAAGTGTGGGCAGCAGATTTTGTAACCGCGGGGGAGGGCACGGGCATTGTGCACACGGCTGTGATGTATGGCGAAGACGACTTCACCTTAGGTATGAAGGAAAAGTTGCCGATGGTGCAAATGCTTGAACCCAACGGCCATTACAACAATATCGTTCCTGAATTTATCCGCGGCAAATATATCAAACAGGCGGAAAAAGATATTATTGCAGACCTCGAAACACGAGGACTTCTCCACGGTAAAGAACCACACACGCACTCATACCCTCACTGTTACCGCTGTGGCGCGGCGCTTATCTACAACGCAGTTGTCTCATGGTTTTTGAATATCCAAAAAGTGAAGAGCAAGATGCTCTCGGAGAACGAGAAAATCTATTGGTTTCCACAGCACCTCAAACACGGCCGTTTCCGCAACAATGTTGAGAGTGCGCCTGATTGGACTATTTCTCGTAACCGCTTCTGGGCATCACCGCTTCCTATCTGGAAAGAGAAAGAAGGAAAGAAACTCATGGTGATTGGCTCGCTCGAGGAACTTCTCTCTAAAACAAAAAAGTCTGGCAATAAATATTTTGTTATGCGTCACGGCCAGGCACAGAGTAATGTTGCGGGAATTTTCGACGGCGGCGCTGATGCGAACAATCATCTCACCGAAGCGGGCAAAGAAGTAGTCCGTGCTACCGCAGTACAGTTACAAAAAGAAAAGATCGATATGGTTATCGTGTCGCCTATTCTTCGTACACAGGAAACAGCAAAAATTGTGTTGAAAGAGCTTGGTTTGCCAGACTCTGCCCTTATGGCAGATGAGCGCCTCCGAGAGCTCGAGGTTGGTGTCTACAATGGCAAAACGATTGAAGAGTGGATGAAAAATTTTCCATCCAGATACGAGCGTTTTGGCAAGGCAGCAGAAGGAGGGGAAACGTATGCAGACGTGCGCCGCCGCGTCGGAGAATTTCTTTTTGAAGTCGAGCGTCGTTACAGTGGCAGGAATGTGCTTATTGTGACGCATGAATGTCCCACATGGCTTTTGAACGGCGTTTCGCAGCACAAGACAAACGAAGAGATTGCTGAAGGTCGCGACGGGCCTTTCTTGCAGCCAGGCACATACAAACCATTGCCGTTTGCACCATTCCCACACAATAAAAAATACGAGCTTGATCTGCATCGTCCGTATATCGACGATGTAGTACTTGTTGATGAGAAAGGAAGCCGTTACGAGCGCATCCCAGAAGTGCTGGACTGCTGGGTAGAGTCGGGAGCGATGCCGTTTGCGTCCATGCAGTATCCGCGCAATAAAACAAAAGTAAATCCCGAACGTTTCTTTGGTTTGGCTCCAAAAGGCTACCCAGGCGATTTTATCGCTGAATATATTGCGCAAACACGCACATGGTTTTACTACATGCACGCGATGGGTGTGATGCTCTTCGGCAAACGATCATTTAAATCTGTTGTTACGACGGGCAACATTCTTGCGTCCGATGGGACAAAGATGAGTAAGTCGAAAGGTAACTACACAGACCCGTATGAATTGATGGACAAGTGGGGAGCAGATCCATTCCGCTTCTATCTTATGGGCTCGGTTGTTATGCAAGCAGAGGATTTTAACTTCCGCGACGAGGATGTTCGTGAAGTCCACAACCGTGTCGTCGGTACATTGTGGAACTCGTTTAAATTCTTCGAGCTCTACAAAGATAAACTAAAAGACACTGACCATACAAAGAGCGAGCATCCGCTCGACCGTTGGGTAATTTCGCTTCTAAACAAAACAGTTGCAGAGACAACAGAAGCGTTTGAAAAATATGACCTTCCAAATGTAACGCGTCCAATCCGTGCATTTATTGACAACTATTCAACCTGGTATGTGCGTCGTTCTCGCGACCGTGCCCGCGGTGATGGCGATGATGCACAGATGTGTCTTGCAACACAGAAACACGTGCTTTTGACGGTAGCAAAACTTCTCGCACCTATAACGCCATTTATTGCAGAAAGCGTGGCGCAGGGCTTGGGAGAAAAGAGCAGTGTACATCTTACTATGTGGCCTGAAGCAGGGTCAGTCGATGAACAGCTCCTCACCGACATGCAAACCATCCGTGAGCTTGCAAGTAAAGGTTTGGAACTCCGCGACCGCGCAGGTATAAAAGTTCGCCAGCCTCTTGCAACATTCTCAGCTGCCTCTTTGCCACACAACCAAGCGCTTCATACGATCCTTGCTGAGGAAATCAATGTAAAACATGTTACTGAAGATGTATCACTGACAGAACCAACGCTCGACACAAACCTCACTCAAGAACTGAAAGAAGAGGGTTTGGTGCGTGATTTAGCGCGCCGCATCCAAGAGTGGCGCAAAGAACAAAAACTTTCTATCAGCGACCGACCTTCCTACACGCTCGAAGTTTCTGCTGAAGAAAAACCGATTGCAGAAAAATATCGTGTCAACCTCATTGCACAAACTGGCCTTCAGGATTTGCAGCTGACAGAAAAAACGAATGCATGATGTTGTTTCCACGCGAGGAATAGTTCTTAGTAAACGAACGGTAGGGGAAGCCAATACGCTTGTGTCCATGCTGACAGAAGATCTTGGTGTTGTGCGAGCCTCCGCACGTTCTGCGCGCCTTGAACGTTCTAAACTTCGCTACGGACTTGAAACTCTGACACAGGGGACGTTTTCACTTGTACGCGGCAAGTATGAATGGAAGCTCACAGGAACGCAGGAACTCTCGCGACCGTTTCTGCATGCGCCTATTGCTCAGCGTAAGACAGCAGGGAAGATAGGGCGTCTTCTGACTCGTCTTATCCAAGGCGAAGAGCCTGTTCCTGAACTTTTTGATATTGTTTCCCACGGCCTGGCATATATTGCACAAGAAACTAACGAAGAAACACTTCCATATATAGAAGCAGTGCTCGTGCTCCGCATCATCGCGCAGCTTGGATATGTAGAAGAAAATAGGGAACTTAGTATATTTCTTGATACCAATACATTTTCCCAAGAGCGTATCGCACAAGCTAAAAAGGCCCGTCCTTTACTTGTCAGAACCATAAATACCTCCCTCGCCGAGACGGGTCTCTAACTGTTATACTTTTGTAATGGCAGAGAAGAAGGGCTCTATAGCATGGCTTAAAGCCGCGCTCTATTCGCGAGGTGACGATGTGTCGATGAATCCAGATGATCGAACACCGCTTGAAGAGCGCTCGTCAGATGTGCCTGTCTCGTGGAACGAAAGTTCTACCCCTCTTACTTCTCAGGTCACCACACTTCTCTCTATGGCATCTACTAAAAAAGGCTGGTCTATTGCAACAAAATTTCTAATCGTGTCGTTCGTATTCTTTATCCTTGCGGCTGGTGCGGCAACATATATCTTTTTCTATGGCACGGGCGGCATTTCTCCACAAAACATTGATGTGCAAATTATTATGCCATCGGTTATAGATGGAGGTAAGGCAACAACCATTCAGGTGCTCATTGTTAACCGCAATAAGGCAAATTTGAAATTAGCAGATTTGATCATCAACTACCCTGACGGAACCCGCAATGCCTCTAACGCCAACCAATCTTTGACACATGAACGCCAATCGATTGGCTCTATAAGTGCGGGCCAAACAGTGCAGCGCACGGCACAAGCGATTTTCTACGGCCAGGAAGGTCAAACACAAAAAATATCGGTAGAGTTGGAATACAGAATCGAAGGGTCAAACGCAGTTTTTGAAAGAGATTCGGATGTAACGTTTACCGTGGGCTCATCACCAGTTTCGATCTCAGTGTCATCGCCAACAGAAGCAATTTCTGACCAACAGTTTGCGTTTGATGTAACAGTGCAGAGCAATTCTCTCGCACCAGTACAAGATGTGGTTATACAAGCTCGTTATCCATTCGGCTTTACTGTAACGGGCACCTCACCGCAAGCGCAGGTTGGGGGTACCCTGTGGCGCTTGGGAGAAATGAAGCCGGGTGATTCCAAAGTGCTGCGCATTACAGGTACACTCAACGGCCAAGACGGCGATACTCGGGTATTTTATTTCCTTGCAGGTTCAGATGCTGATAAAACAAACACATCACTCCGCGTCCCATTCCTGTCAGTACCTCAGACGTTGACGGTGCATAGACCATTTATTGCTGCAGAACTTTCTGTTAACGGCCAGACGGGCAAAACAATTTCGGTTCCTTCAGGTGCTGATATTCAAGGTGTTATCACATGGACAAATAATCTGCCTGACCCTGTGACAGATGTACAGCTTTCGCTTTCGCTCGCAGGGCCTACCCTTAATACTTCTGCCATAGGTGCCCCAACGGGCTTCTACCAATCTTCTGACTCGACGATTGTTTGGAGCAAGGATCAAAATCAACAGCTTGCTGAAGTGCCGCCAGGTGGTACGGGGACGCTCCCATTCCGTTTTGGAACGCTGTCATCTGGAGCAGGAGGAACGCTGTATTCCAATCCCGCAATCACACTTAATGTAACAGTCCAAGGTGTGCGCCAAGGACAGACGGGCGTGCCTCAAAACGTTACGTCGGCTGCACAGGTACAGGTGTACGTGTCATCAATTGTTGCGCTGAGTGCGGTGGCGTCGCATTTTAGTGGGCCATTTTCAAACACAGGTCCGATGCCTCCGGTGCCTGGACAAAACACGACCTACGGCATCACCTGGACGGTGACGAATACTTCGAATACCATTGCAAACGGTGTTGTTTCTGCAACATTGCCACCGTACGTTACCTTTGTGAGCGCGCAATCTGGCAGCGGCATAACATATGACGCAGGCAGCCGCACTGTTACATGGACGATGGGGGATGTAAAAGCAGGTGCGGGCTTTACGACGGCATCAAGAGTTGGCGCGTTCCAAGTTTCATTGCTCCCAAGTTCGTCGCAGACAGGACAGTCGCCAGTGCTTGTTAACACGCCAAGTTTTTCGGGACAGGATCGCTTCGCACAGGTGCAGGTAAGTGCTACTGCGGTCGCTCCAACAACGCAGCTCGGAAATGAGCCTAGTTATACTCAAGCCATGGGTACGGTCGCTCAGTAAAATACATAAAAAATATGTCTGAATCACAGAATTTGATGGAAAAAATTGTTTCGCTCTGCAAGCGCCGCGGCTTTGTATTTCAGGGCTCAGAAATCTACGGCGGTCTTGCCGGTATTTATGACTTCGGCCCTCGTGGTGTTGAGCTTTTGAATAATCTCAAAAAATCGTGGTGGCAGGCAAATGTGTACGATAAAGAAAATTTCTACGGCCTTGATTCTGGTATGTTCAAACACCCACGCACGTGGGAGGCGAGCGGCCATGTCGGCGGTTTTGCTGACCCTCTTGCTGAATGTCGTAACTGCCATGCGCGTATCCGTGTCGACAAAGAACTCGCAAATGTTGGAGTTACGGCAGATGAAAAAATGTCGGAAGATGCCATCAACGAACTTTTCGACCAGAACCGAGACAAAATCAAATGTCCTGTATGTGGTAAAAAAGATTTCACGCGCGCAAAAGCATTTAATTTGTTGGTTAAGAGCAATTTAGGCGACTTCACGTCTGAAGGGGCAGAGCCGGTCTATCTACCGGGGGAAGCATGCCAGGGTATTTATCTCGACTACAAAAATATTGTAGATACGATGCAGCCAAAAGTTCCTTTCGGTGTTGCGCAGATAGGTAAGGCGTTCCGAAATGAAATTTCCCCACGCAACTTCCTTTTTAGAACTCGAGAATTTGAACAAGCTGACACCCAACTTTTCATTCGTCCGAACGAAAATAAAGAAGCGTACGAGGCGCTTAAGAAGGATCGTTGGAATTGGTACTTGTCTTTGGGGATTAAAGAAGAAAAACTTCGATTTAAACAACACGAGAACTTGGTCTTTTACGCTAAAGATGCGTGGGACATCGAATACGAATTTCCAGGGGGATTTGATGAAGTAGAAGGTATCCATGATCGTACTGATTACGATCTTTCGCAGCATATGAAATTCTCTGGTGTTGATTTGAACTACACGGACCCTTCGACTGCAGAGAAATATATTCCTTGGATACTTGAAACCTCAATGGGTATGGGCCGTGTGTTTTTGGCAGTCTTGTGTGATGCGTACCACGAAGATGAAATGGATGGAGAAACACGAGTTGTTCTCAAACTTGCTCCACATCTTGCGCCTGTTAAGGCCGCAGTGTCTCCGCTTTTGAAAAATAAACCAGAATTGGTTGAGAAAGCTCGCGAGATTTACAGCACGCTCAAGAAGCAAGTGCCGCAGATTGTGTGGGACGACAACGGCAACATTGGTAAGCGTTACCGCCGCCAGGATGAAATTGGTACGCCATGGTGTATTACCATTGACTTCGATACCCTCGGAGAAACCCCAGAACTTAAGGATACGGTGACGGTCCGCGACCGCGACACAGGCGAACAAACCCGAATGCCAGTGGCTGAGCTTGGCACCTTCATTACATCCAAAATTAACCCTTAATTGTGCTATAGTTGGCGCATGTCTGAGCGCGATGTCACCGTTCATATAACGTCCGGGACCATCATAAAAACCATCCTTTTTATTCTTTTGGTGGGTCTTTTGTGGTTCCTGCGCGACATCGTGCTCATTGTCCTTACGGCGATAGTCATAGCCTCTTCTATCGAACCGGGCGTCCTCTGGCTGATGAGGCAACGTGTTCCCAGAATCCTATCAGTGTTGCTGGTGTATGTAGGTGTTATCGGAACCTTTTTCATCGGCATGTTCTTCTTTCTACCGCCTATCTTGAGTGAGGCAGCTCTTATGCTTCAGGAACTGCCCAAGACACTCTCAAACCTTAATATCAGCGACGCGACGCACGGTCTTCTACCATGGGGTAACGTAAGCGATACTATTGCGTCGGCGGATATTCTACAAAACTTTGCGAATTCACTTCGTGCTTCTACGGGCGGCGCGTTTAGTGCGCTCTCTGCCTTCTTCGGTGGCGTTACATCATTTATCCTCATTGTTGTTTTCTCGTTCTATTTTTCAGTACAGGAAACTGGCGTAGATGATTTCCTCCGCGTTATCACACCCGCTAAAGAACAAGCCTATGTATTGAACCTATGGAAACGCTCGCAACAGAAAATAGGGAAGTGGATGCAGGGACAATTGATACTTGGTTTGATCGTCGGTATTTTACTGTATCTCGGCCTTCTCATCTTGGACGTTCCACACGCGCTTCTACTCGCAATCCTGGCTGCGGTCTTTGAACTTATTCCGGTCTTCGGCCAGATTCTGGCAATGATTCCAGCAATAGCCATAGGGTTCCTGAATGGTGGAGTGACAGAGGCGCTGCTAATTCTCGGTCTCTACGTCATTGTCCAGCAGTTTGAGGCAAACCTGATCTACCCACTGGTCGTTAAAAAAGTGGTTGGCGTGCCGCCTCTCATGGTTATCCTCTCCCTTCTCATTGGGTTTCAACTCTTCGGATTTTTGGGCATCTTGCTCTCGGTGCCTATTGCAGGCGCCATCCAAGAATATGTCGCTGATGTCGACCGCGAGAAAAAGCGCGCGCTTGCAAAGCAGGGCCTTGCTGATAACGGTGAGCCGGCGAAGTAGCTATGGCCGATAAGAATTTTTACCTGACGACGCCGATTTTTTATCCAAATGCCAAGCTGCATTTGGGCCACGCGTATATCACAACGCTGAGTGATGTAGTGGCTCGCTATCATCGTCTTATAGGAGACAAAACATATTTTCTGACTGGTTCGGACGAAAACACTCAGAAAATGGTTGATGCGGCAGTGAAGGAGGGGAAAGAGCCTTTGGAGTTTTTAGACGGGATAGTTTCAAGTTTTACGGGGCTATTTCGTGAATTGGATATTTCGTACGACCAGTTTATTCGTACAACTGATCAAAAAGTACATTGGCCTGGTGCCCAAGCGCTGTGGCAAAAGATGGTTGAAGCGGGGGATATATATAAAAAAGAATACCAAGGCCTTTACTGTGTTGGGCACGAAGCGTTTATTACAGAAAAAGATTTGGTTGATGGCACATGCCCTGACCATGGTACGGCTCCAGAATTCTTGAAAGAAGAAAACTATTTCTTCAGACTTTCAAAATACACTCAGCAGATACAAGAGAAGATCGAGTCTGATGAATTGCAGGTGCTGCCTCAAACGCGCAAACACGAAATCCTTTCTTTCATAAAGAATGAAGGGCTTGAAGATGTAAGCTTCTCTCGTCCTCGTAAAGAAAGCTGGCCTCAAGGTTTGGGTATTCCGGTCCCTGGCGACGATTCTCAAGTGATGTATGTGTGGTGCGACGCGCTCGCAAACTATATTACTGCGCTTGGGTATGGCCAGGATGAAACCCTCTACAAAGAATTTTGGCCTGCGAACGTACACATCATTGGCAAAGACATTCTTCGTTTCCATGCGGCGATTTGGCCAGGCATGCTCCTTTCTGCTGGTGTACCACTACCAAAAAGTATTCTCGTACATGGAATGATTCTCTCGGGAGGAAGGAAGATGAGTAAAACGCTCGGCAATATTATCGACCCTGACGAACTTCTGCAGGAATACGGCACTGACGCTGTGCGCTATTTCCTGACGCGCCACATCTCTCCATTTGAAGATGGAGATATTACACGCGAGAGTTTTAAAGAGGCCTACAATGCGGGGCTTGCAAATGGACTGGGCAACTTAGTTTCGCGCGTACTTACACTTGCTGAAAGGCATCTTGAAGTTGGTACACGTCCAGAGGCGGCTGGCTTCCCACAGGAATATACGGATGCGCTTGAGCGGTATGAAATAAACAGAGCAATGGATTTTATATTTACGCGTATCCAAGCGGCTGACCAAACTATCACTCAGACTGAGCCGTTTAAATTAGTTAAGACAGATCCTGAGGCGGGCAAGAAAATTATCTTCGACCTTACCCAAGATCTTTATATGATCGGCCGCATGTTGAACCCCTTTATGCCTGAGACTTCCAAGAAAATAAAAGAAGGAGTTATTGCAAACAAAAAGCCGGAAAACTTGTTCGCACGCAAAGACTAATGGCACACATTCACGAGAAAATAGATTTCACTGCGAGTGTCTACATCGTTAAAGATGACCATGTTCTCCTGCATAAACACAAACTACTAGGTATATGGTTGCAGCCGGGTGGGCATATTGAGTTGGACGAAGACCCAAATGAGGCTGCCGTGCGTGAAGTAAAAGAAGAATCAGGTTTTGATGTTGAGCTTATTGGGGGTGAGCGACTTGCCGAGCAACCAACAGACGGCACGCACGATCTTATTCCGCCAAGGTTTTTAAATAGACACAGCTTTGCTAACACAAATCACGAGCATGTTGATTGTTCCTATTTCGGCCGAGTCATTGGAGGTGAACTGACACCAGAAGATGGTGTTGAGATGCGATGGGTTGGTCGTAAGGAGGTTGAAGATAAAACGATTGAACTTTCAGATGTAACCCGGTCGTATTCTCTTGCCGCGCTCGACTATTTCGCTCAGCGACAATGAAATATTTTGACGCACATACGCACGTGCAGTTTGTTGCATATGATGCCGATAGAGAAGAGGTACTAGCTCGCGCCAAAGAGGCCGAGGTTGGAATGAACTTGGTTGGCACGCAGATTGATACATCGCGTGCTGCAGTAGAACTCGCAGAGAAACACGACGATGTGTATGCGAGCATTGCGTTGCATCCAGTTCATACATCGAAATCTCTTCACGATACAAAAGAATTAGGGGGGGAGGGCAAAGCTTTCACATCGCGTGGCGAGCAATTTGATTTTGATGCATACGAAAAGCTGGCACAGTCACCAAAGGTAATTGCGATAGGGGAATGTGGGTTGGACTATTACCGTCTTGAAGAAGATACAAAGAAAGTTCAGACAGAAGTATTTCTCCAGCACATAGAGCTTGCGAACAAGCTCAACAAACCGTTGATGTTGCACATTCGCGACTCTGCTCACCAGAGTGGAAGTGACGCAAGTGCATATTTAGATTCACTAGAAATTTTAAAGGCTCACCCGCCTAGCGGACGGGCAGGCGCAAAATCTCCTGGCGATGTGCATTTCTTTGCAGGGAACTGGGATATAGCAAAACAGTTTTTGGATTTAGGATTTACGCTTTCATTTACAGGAGTACTTACGTTTACGCACGACTACGACGAAGTAGTTCGCAATACTCCTATGGATATGTTGCTTACGGAAACGGATGCGCCCTATATAACCCCCGTTCCATACCGCGGCCAGCGAAATGAACCTATCCATGTAAGGGAAGTGGTTAAAGCTATGGCTCGTATTAAAGATGTGCCAGAAGAGGAAATGGCTGCCCAAATACTCCTTAATTCAAGGCGTTTTATAGGCCTTGACGAGTAGGGTATTATGGTGGTATAATATACTCTAGTTAGTTAGCAGGGGTTTCAGGAACCATATCGGTTCTGCCCACTGTTTGGAGACAAGACATGAACGCTCTCGGCTATTATTGGGACAAGTTCGGTATCTTCGCTGTTGCCGCGGTCGCCCTCATTCTGTCGTCGACCATCCTTTCTCCGGCCAACGCCGAAGGTCGCCCTCCGGTGAAGTCAGCCCTCGTCTCCGTTCTTGGCGAAGGCGGTCGCATCATCGCGCACATCGATGGCCAGCCGGTCGAGATCTTCGTCACCGTCCCCGCCAAGCAGAAGCCTGGCATGGTGATGGACGGCCAGGTCATTCTGGAGCTCCACAAGAGCCTCCCGATGGACCGGATGCTCGTGAAGGACGGCATCGTGACCCCGATCGCTCAGAACACGAATGCTCTGGTGGAATGCCAGGCGTTTGCCACCGGCTTCGAATACAAGGCGCTGCTCGTCCGCGTCATCGACCAGTCGGTCAGGATCGGCAACACGCCTTCGATCCAGGAGTTCGCGATCGACGTCCACGGCACCGTCGCCGTGCGTGTCGCTGGCACTGAGCAGTTCCAGATCTTCGGCAAGTACACCAGGTTCTAAATCGGCCCCGGCCGATGTAAAGGGAAACCCCTTCACATCGCGTCGGGGTTTTTCTTTTGAGTTGACTCAAACATCTTTTTCTTGTAAAAAACTTTAGGTATGTTCGCAGGAGTATGAATGCCAATAGTGGTAATTCAACTCACTGCGGGGAGACAGATTATGCGCCCCATTTTTCTCGCTGCCGTTCTCGCCTTCACCGGTGTTGTGCCGGCCCATGCTGTCACGTGCAACATGTGGACGGAGGGCAAATACAAGGGCTACGATTTCGAGACGATTGGCCCTCAAGGTCTCTCCGATATGGAGAAGCTCCGCGTCACCAAGGAGGAATGCCGACCTCTCCCAAGCACGACTCCCGAGCCTGATCGAGTCTACTTCACGCCCTTGGGCGACCAGACTCTGTTCAGTTCGCCGGAGAAGCTCCAGGCGGACATCACGCTGGTTCTGCAAATTCTGGCGTTGAAGGCTCGGCTCGGCGACCTCGAGTTCGAGGAGTTCATTCAGTTCATCCAGGTCGCCCGCGACAGCCCAGGCTACGCCATGGCTCCTGGCCAAGCACAGAAGTAAATCAGCCTCGAGCTGATGGAAAGATACTCCCGAGTGTCTCCATCGCTCGGGGCTATCTTTTTGCCCAAATATTGCAAATAGGGGAGTCTGTGGTAATCTCTCTGCATGGCTGAAAAGTCGCAGACCGCCGAGGTCTTAACCCAAGCGAACTCTGAGAAACGACCTGTGTATGAGGTCGGATTTCACATCCTCCCAACTGTGGGCGATGAAGGTGTTGCTGGTGTTGTAGACCAAATTCGCAGCGCCCTCGGCAACGCTGAAATTATCAGTGAGCAGTTCCCAGAAAGAAAGCGTCTTGCATACACGGTTGAGCGTTCGCTCACCGGCAAGCGCGAAAAGTACGATGAAGCGTACTTTGGTTTTACGAAGTTTGCACTTGAGCGCGAGTCGATAAACGCGTTTGAAGAAGCACTTCGTTCTAATAAAAATGTTCTCCGCTACCTTCTCATTGAGACGGTACGCGAGGATATAAGTGCAGCACCACGTCGCGCAGTGTTCTCATCGGATCGTCTCGAAGGCGAGACTATCCAGAAGCCTAAGGCAGCAGCTGAAGAGCCAGCGGGCGAGGTTTCAGAAGCTGAGCTCGATAAATCTATCGACGCTCTTGTATCGGAATAGGCGTATACTTGAGATATGAACAAAGTCATCCTCTACGGCAACCTTACCCGCGACCCAGAGCTTAAAACGCTTCCTTCGGGTGGGCAGGTTGCAACGTTTAGTGTTGCTACTAACCGTCGCGTCAAAAAGGACGAACAGTGGGTAGAGGTGCCGGAATTCCACAATGTCGTGGTGTTCGGCCGTCAGGCAGAAACAAGCGCTCAATACCTCAAAAAAGGTAGCTCAGCACTTATTGAAGGCCGCATGCAGACCCGAAGCTGGGAAACCCCAGAGAAGGGTAAACAGTACCGCACAGAGGTTGTTGCAGAGCGCGTACAGTTTGGTTCGCGAGCAAGCGGAGGCCCTTCGACAAGCTCAGGGCAGGGAGGTTCTCAATCAGAGGAACAACCAGCTCCTAAGGAGGATGCAATCGACTACCCTCAGGAAGACATCAATCCTGACGACATTCCGTTCTAAAGGAAACATAAAATTAAGTTAATTATTCACACGTTATGCCACAGCAAACAGATAACTACGTCGCGCACTTCCAGCGCATCGACTACAAAGATGTCGATGTTCTCAAGAAGTTCTTGAACCCGCACGGCAAGATCATGCCTCGCCGCCGCACCGGCCTTTCGGCCGCAAACCAGCGCGCACTCGCACAGGCAGTAAAGCGCGCACGCTTTATGGCACTATTGCCATTCATCGTTCGCTAAATCTAAAAAGATTACGCAAGAAAAAGGCCCGGGGATTGCTCCTCGGGCTTTTGCGTTTCAGGCCGCCTTGGCTGTGATGGACGGAAGAAGAAAGTTGGCGTCCTTGAGCCGTTCATGAGCCACGGTCTGGATCTCGTGCATCAAATAGAGCAGCGGATCCATTGGGTACCAACTGTCGCCCATCGGATACTCCCAGCGAAAGTTGCTCGGTCCATCGGCCTTGCCCACTTCAGCTTGAACGCGGCAGTGAAAGTCGTCGTTCTTCATTTTCAACAACAATCCTGTGCGAGTAGGGGCGGCGAACAGCTTGAACTCATAGTAGGTGAAAGAGCCATTCTCGTGGACATGTAGCATCGCCACCGTCCCTGCAAACTTGCCGGTGAGGAAGCTCCACGTTTTGGAACTTGGCCACGTGCCTGCAAAGACGTTCTCCTTGATCTGCTTCGCATTACCGTATTCGAGGCAGAAGTGGGCGAAGACTTCTTTCGGAACATCGCGAACGAGTAACTTGGGCCGCATGAGATGTCTCCCTTTCAGACGCGTTTGTACTACTTACGCACAGTAAAGCAGAGGCTCTATTTTTTGTCTATGCGTTTGATTTAGTACTTACCAACTCGTTCTACGTAATCACCTGTTTCGGTATTGATGAGAACGCGGTCGCCTTCGTTGATGAAAAGGGGAGCGTTAACTGTTGCGCCAGTTTCAAGCGTGATGATTTTGTTGCCACCCTGTGATGTATTGCCGCGTACTGCCGGTGGCGCTTCTTTTACAAGAAGTTCAACTTTAATAGGGATGCGAACTGAAATTATTTTTTCATCAAAGACGACAGCCTCTACGATAGAGTTGGTTTTCATAAACTGTGCGCCTGTGCCAACAGTGTCTGCGCTCAGTGCAAAACGGTCTGCAGGATTGTTTTCTGCGCAGAACCAATATTCGCCCTTTGCAGTGTAAAGATATTTTACGTTTTTGAGCGAAAGGTCAGCCTCTTCAGCCTTTTCCGATACGTGAAAGGCGTGCTCAGTAACCTTGCCAGTAATAAGGTGGCGGAGCTTTGTCTGGTTAACAGGTTTGCGCTGTTGTTTACGGAAGACGTGTGCGTCCAACACTTCGTACGGAGCGCCGTCGAGGAGAATTACCTTTTTGTTTAAAATTTCGTTGTATTCAAGCATTGCCATCCAAGCATTCTACTCAAAAACAGCCAAAAGAAAAGGCCGTCCCGAAGGGCGGCCGTAGAGCCTAGCGGCTCTACTTGGAACAAGTTCGAGGGAAGATCTTGGCGTGGGGCAAGTTGTCCTTGCACCAAGCGCGGAACTTATTCTCCGCCTCCGGATCTTGTGAGGAGTCTACGAACACCTCGTGTCCGCGATGGTGGACCAACAAACAGCCGGGATAGGTCTCCGCAAGCTGGATTTTGGTGGGCTTGTTTTCGGCGCAGTCGCTGAGGACGGCCCCTTTCCCAAATGTTTTCACGAAGAAGGCTGCAATTTTATATGCCGCCGCCTCATCGCGCTTTTTGCGATCTTCTTCCCGCTGCTGAGCGCGAAACGGGGCCTCGTCGTAAGCGTCTCTTCCGCAAACCACTTTTCTCTCCCTTATGCTACACAAAACGAACTCCAGCCACCCCCACCTTGTTTCGGGTGGAGGGCTGGTGTGTTTTTACGAATCTCTTCCTAAAAACGCGCGAGGCCTCCACCCCTTCGAAGGAGCTTAATACGGAGGACCTTAATCACCTGCGCGTTTAACATAACTCCACTATAGCCGAAACTTGAGGCCGTGCAAGATGGTTGTAAAGAGTGAGCCATGATATACAGTGTAGACATGAAGGAATAT
>CAYGIN010000006.1:19571-20998 GCA_964349995.1 uncultured Candidatus Saccharibacteria bacterium
GCAAGATGGTTGTAAAGAGTGAGCCATGATATACAGTGTAGACATGAAGGAATATCTCTCATTGGAAGAGCAGGGGCAGGAGTATACCGACGAGGAGCTTCTGACTGCTTCTATTTCACACCCATCGCTTTTCGCCCTTCTCGTGCGCAAATATGAGGAGCCTTTCTTGCGTAAGGCAATGGGCATTGTCCGCTCAAAAGAAGAGGCAGAAGATATCGTGCAGGAAGCCTTCACGAAGATTTATATGAACGCGGCAAAGTTTAAAAAACAAGATGGCGCGCAGTTTTCATCGTGGGGTTATCGCATTCTTATAAACACGGCACTCACGCACTATCAAAAGCAGAAGCGAAAAGGGGAGAGACAGATGGAACTCGACGAAGAGATTTGGGCAATCATTCCCGACCGCAATATGCGACAGTTTGAAAAAAAAGAATTTATGGATGAGGTTGCCTCGGTGCTTTCTCGTTTACCAGAACCTTTTGCAAAAGCGCTTTCAAGTTTCTTCCTTGAAGGTAAATCACAGGAGGAGATGGCGCAGGAAGAGGGAATCAGCGTTGGCGCCATAAAAACCCGCGTACACCGCGCAAAAAAGGAGTTTAAAAAGATTTATGAAACTATTAGCACTAAGGTATAGTTTGTATATATATGAAGAGCAAGATTGAACAACAGGTTATGGCAGGAGTTGCGGTTGTCTATACAACGCGCAAACTCACGAGCCGCTTCGCGCTTGAGTGCTACGCGCTCGCACTTTCTTTTGCTGGCGCAGCCTACTTTGTTTCGCTTCCGAATGTATTTGAAAATCTCACCCATGTAGCCCAGGGCGGGGCAGTAAGCATTGGAGTCTTCTTCCTTACCGCAGTTCTCCAGACCAAACTTGCCGTACAAATAGCACTCTTCATTGGTGCCGCGTCTCTTATCTTTATGGGCGTTGATATTGCCCGCTCTACTGCTACTCCAACCCGCCAGCTTGCAGCCTAAGGTCGCCCCTTGACTCCGTTTAAACGGTAATGTATGTTGCCCTAGTCCCTAGGGGCGCTTTTTATTAGGCGTCTTTAGGTGGACAAGTCCGGGGCTTAACCCCACATTCAAACCACGAGGAATGAAACGATGAAGACCATCGATCTCAAGTTGAACGGCCTGTCCGGGAAGTATGGCAATTCGATCTCCGGCCTGGTGGCGATTTCGACGACGGCGGCGTTCTGCGCGCGCCTCGACGCGATCGTGCTGGCCCGCAAGAACAACGACATCGGCAGCGATCGCTTCAAGGGCGCTCTCGACGGCCTGACCTGGGCCGCCGTCGACGCCGCGCCGAAGATCATCGCCGAGGGCGGCAAGGACAAGCTCCTGCAGCATTTCGGCGACACCTTCGATTCGACCTACGACGAGAAGTACCGCAAGAGCCTCATGCACGGCGACAAGGGCACCAG
>CAYGIN010000007.1:0-20576 GCA_964349995.1 uncultured Candidatus Saccharibacteria bacterium
ATATACTGATATCACCTATGTGCGGCATTGTAAGCATAATCGGCAAAAATGCCGCAGAGCAGCCACTTGAAGCTGCCCTTAACGCCCTTGGGCATCGAGGGCCAGATGACCGTGGGACTATGGCCTTTGCAGGTGCCGCCCTTGGCCAAACACGCCTGGCCATCATTGACCTTTCTCCTTCCGGCCACCAACCGATGAAGGACAATACAAAAAACATCGCCATCACCTTCAATGGTGAGATTTATAACTACCAAGAACTCCGCAAAGAATTGGAGTCGAAAGGTCATCAATTTTCAACACACTCAGACACAGAAGTAATTTTAAAAGCGTACCAAGAATATGGTTCTGAATGTCCGAAGAAACTCGACGGTATGTTTGCCTTTGTTATTTGGGACGAAGAAAAGAAAGTTGCGTTTATGGCACGCGACCGCTTCGGCAAAAAACCTCTCTTCTATGCTTACACACCAGAGGGCGCACTCGCAGTAGCATCAGAAATAAAAGCACTTAAAGCCGCAGGCGTTAAAACAGAAATAGATCCACAAAGTATTGATGCCTATTTAACGCTTATGTACGTACCGCCGTGGCGCAGCATATACAAAAATGTTCACACTATTCTTGGCGGACAGTGCGCTACGTACCTGCCTGCGCAGGCAGGTAAAAATGACGCTCTTAAAATTGAAACCTATTGGACGATGGAGCGTAAGCCAGTCACTCTTTCATACAATGACGCAAAAGAAGAAGTTCGTAGACTATTTTCCAACGCGGTTCAGAAACGCATGGTGGCGGCTGATGTAGAAGTTGGAGCATTTCTTTCCGGCGGTATCGACTCAAGCCTCGTTACTGAATACGCACAGCGCGTCTTAGACCGCCCGCTCCAGACATTTTCACTCGGATACGGTGACCTTATTGACGAACTTCCATTTGCACAGCAACTCGCAAAAAAAGTTGGAACGAATCATCGCACCCTTCAGGCATCGGCCGATCTCATTCATGAGTTTGAGGCGGCGATGGCATATTTCGATGAACCCCACGGTGACCCTGCCGATTTTCCTCAACATCTGCTTTCACAAGAGACTTCTAAATATGTGAAGGTAGCCCTCTCAGGAGAAGGCGGCGATGAAATGTTCCTGGGGTATGGTCGCTATTTTTCATACTGGCACACAAGCAAACTCTCACGTCTGCGAAATATGCTATTTTCCAACCAGTATAAAGACTTCCTAAAAAACCAAACTGTCTTCCCTCTTTCTCTGCGAAAAAGTCTGCAAAAAGAAAGTTCAAATATTTGGAATGAGCCAATTGATAAACTCGTCCAGGACTTTAGCGGCTCTGCCATTGAGAAAATGGCCTTGTTTGATATCACAACCAACATGCAAGGACAGTTGCTTACAAAAGTGGATGAGATGGGTATGATGCACGGCTTGGAAGTGCGTTGCCCCTTCCTTGATTACAAACTCGCAGAATTCGCATTCAACCTACCAACTGAATATAAAACCGACGGTACTACTGGTAAATTAATTCTCAAGGATTTGCTTGCAGAAACTATGCCTCGTGAATTTGTTGATAGAAAAAAACAGGGGTTTGGTGCACCTGTGCGAAAATGGTTACAGGAACCGGCAATGCGTTCATATGTTGAGACTACCTTCAAAGACGCTCGTGTGTACGAGTATCTCGATAAATCAGCAGTGCAGAAATTTATTAAACAAACCTATGCCGGCCAAAAACCGAAAGGCTATTACCAGCTATGGACGCTACTGTGCCTTGAGGTGTGGCTTTCGAAGCACTAAATAAACTTTCTCACCAGCTCGGAATTCTCGACGACGTATTGATAGTCTTCAGGTCGTCCGATATCAACCCAGAAACCTTCGTGTTCATACATCCATACCTTGGTTCCATTTTTAAGGCAATCTAACAACAACCTATCAAAACCATACCAAGTATTTTTTGGAACTATTTCGTCAATTAATTTTTTACTGAAACAATTTGCTCCAATCGCCACATACGAGAAGCTGCTTGGTTTTTCTTTGAATGCTGTAAGGTAATGGTGCTGGTCAAATTCTACGACACCGAACTCAATTTTTGTTTCAAGTTGTCTGATTGATACTGAGAGGTTTTCATTTCGTATTATATGTTCCTGCAAAAACTTGCCGTAGTTTAAATCAGTCAACGTATCACCATTTATAACCAAAAAATGTTCGGGCAAATCAGGAATTAATGTGAGTGCTCCTGTAGTGTGAAGAGGCTCAGTCTCAAAAGAATAATCTATTGTGATGCCCCAGCGAGAACCATCGCCCGCATATGACTTAATAATATCTGCCATATGACTGACTGCTAGCGTGATATGAGTGAACCCCTGCTTTTTGAGCTGTCCAATAAGCACGCCCAAAATCGGGGTGTCGTCGACGATGGGTACCAACGGTTTGGGAATGGCTATGGTGTAGGGACGTAGTCGAGTTCCCTTGCCTCCCGCCAAAATAACTGCTCGCATATCTTGAAGACTCACTATATCGAGAAAACGTCCTCACGTATAGTAGGATGGCAGAACTATTGACTAATGAAGTCTATTCTTCTAGAACTAGCCCACTGAGACGGCGTTGCCATCTTAAATAAGAAAGAGGAGAAGTACCTTGCAACGATACAATCGAGTCGAAGACGTGAAGAAAATCGAAGTGGTCGGAATATGGCCGAGCAAGTCAGGCGGGGTCCTCGTCCTACCCTTCGACCAAAAGTTCGAAGCTCTCAACCGTGAATTCTTCCAATGGGGGCAGACGAAGGTCGGCGCCGACCAGGAGGACATCCGTGGCCTGCGCATCTACATGGTCCGGGATATTCCGGCAGGCACCGTCGGCGCCAACGAGTACCACGAAGTCCGACGCGAGAAGATTTGGACCCTCCGGGGTAAAGTTCGCTGGACCTTCGAAGATCTCTACGGTGGCGTGCTCGAAGTCGTCACCAAGGTCGGCCAGGGCATCGAAGTGCCGCCGTATGTGATGCACAGCTACACAGCGCTCGAGGCGGGCAGCGACCTCTTCATCGTCGCGAACGGCTCCTTCAGCAAGGCCGACCTCATCGAGATGCCAGCCTTCAAGGCCTTGCAATCGCACGTCATGGGAGCGTCTGAGGCCTGACAGCGCGACAAGCCAGAACTACTGTGCGGAGTGCGGACAAATGTCCGCACTTTTTTCTTTTCTAAAGCGTATAAATTGAAGGTTTGAAATGTTTGAGATTTTCTGGTTTCGCGTACCAATCGATTGTTTCTTTGAGACCCTGTTCAAAAGAGTATTTCGGCTCCCACCCCGTGAGCATCTGCATTTTCCCCCGCGAGCCAACCAATCGTTCAACTTCAGATGATGGAGGGCGAACACGAGCTGAGTCTTCAGTGATTGTTACTTTTTTGCCAATGACATCTGCAATTTTTTGAGCAACTTCACCAATTGAAACTCCAACTCCAGAACACAAGTTCACTGCCTGCCCTACCGCAGCATCACACGTCGCCAATGCAATAAAACCTGAGACCGTGTCTTTCACATAATTAAAATCGCGAACTGGGTCGAGACGTCCAAGTTGGATTGTTTCTTGTCCCGATAATATTTGCGTTGCAATAGTCGGAATCACAGCACGGGTAGATTGACGCGGCCCATAGGTGTTAAACGGGCGTACTGAGACAACTTTCACGCCGAATGAGCGGTAGAAAGCTTCGCCAATGTGGTCCGCTGCAATTTTTGTAGAACTATACGGCGATTGCCCCTGTAATGGGTGTCGTTCATCCATCGGAATGTATTGTGCGGTACCGTAGACTTCCGATGTTGAAGTCAGCAATACTTTACTCCCATGTTTACGTGCCGCCTCAAGCACGTTGAGCGTACCGGTGATATTTGTCTCAACGAACGATTCAAATGCACCGTACGAGTATGGGATGGCTATAAGTGCGGCAAGGTGGAATACGATATCGCTCCCTTCAATAAGGGTGTCCATCTGGGCTTTGTCGCGGATGTCCCCGGATACTATCTGCAGGCGATCGAGTTTTTCCTTAGGAAAGGTATCGAGCCACCCCCAAGCACCAAACGAGTTGTAGCACACTAAGGCACGCACAGTAGCCCCCGCATCCAAGAGGCCTTCAACCATGTGCGAACCGATAAAGCCGTCTGCGCCAGTGACAACCACTTTTTTTCCTTGTAACTCAGATGTTCCCATGGCTGTTATACGAAAAGTACTCTATCGTAGACGTTATTTTTTTGTCTGTCCATAGAGACCTTGACCCTGTATTAAAGCAGTGCAACACTCAAAGCATATGAGAAAACGGCCGTCATTTCGAACCATTGTACTAAAGCTAATATTTAAATTCCGTGGAGGAGTTCTCACGTACAGACCTTCTGGTGTTCCAAAAGGAAGAGTTCTGTTTTCTCACGATAAAACTCCGTTTGTAAACCCAGACCATTCTGTAAATACCCATGCAAATTACTGGACGGCGGTCGAGATGGTAAAAATTTTTAATGAAAAAGGATACATTGTTGATGTTATCGACAATAACAATCAAAACTTTGTACCAAAAAAACATTACAAGTATTTTATAGTGCTAGAGCAAAATATGGACCACATAGCTCCCTTGCTCAATAAAGACTGTGTGAAAGTTCTTCATATCGTTGCTGCACACTGGTTATTCCAAAACACTGCTGAGTATACGCGATGTCTGGACTTGCAACGCAGACGCGGCGAAACATTTATTCCCCAACGCGCAACACGACCGACATTTTCGATTGAACACGCCGACTGCGCAACAATGATAGGTAATAAATTCACGGCAAACACATATGCATTTGCAGGCAAAAAGATTTATTCCACACCACTTCCATGCGCCTATGAATACCCGTTCCCTGAGGATAAAAACTTCGATGCCTCACGAAATAATTTTATCTGGTTTGGAGGCGCAGGAGCAGTACACAAAGGGCTTGATCTAGTACTTGAAGCTTTTGCACAGATGCCTGAGTACAATTTGACAGTGTTTGGTAAATCGACAACCGATGGTCGCTTTATGGAAATCTATAAAAAGGAACTGACTCAAACTCCCAATATTAAGGTCTTGGGGTATATAAATTTTGATGATGGATCCTTTGATAAAATCCGCAAAGAGACAAATGCGATTGTCTATCCCTCATGTTCAGAGGGCACAGCTGGTTCAGCAGTGATGTCTCTCCATGGTGGAGTACTTCCAATTGTGAGCTATGAATCAGGTCTGGATACGGAGGGATTTGGAATCACCTTGAGAGAGAATACTATCGAAGACATAAAACGAGCGGTGCACGAACTTGCGTCACTACCGGCAGATGAACTCAAGCGTCGAGCACGGGAGGGCTGGGAATTCGTACGTGAAAACCACTCTCAGGCACGTTTCGTCACCAATTATCGCGCGTTCGTCGAAGAACTCGAAGCTGGGGCCCACGCACATGTCTGAACAGGAACTTATTTCAGTTGTTATACCAGTGTGGAACGAAAAGGACCGCATACGTCGGGCTATTGAGTCCATGCAAAACCAGACATGGAAGAATTTGGAGATTATTGTCGTTGACGACGGTTCCACAGATGGCACCCAAGATATTGTGAAAGAAATCGCAACGAAGGACTCTCGTGTGCGCTTTTATGACAATCCAAACAAAGTACCGCGTACTAATTGGCGCGGGTATGACATAAACGCAGGATATGCAGCTCGTAATTATGGCTTCTCTATCGCAAAGGGCGAATGGATTACAACGCAGGATGCCGACGACGCATCATTGCTTAATCGCATCGAAGCACAGTATGAACTAGCAAAAAAATATGGGGCCACAATGGTTATGATTCAATACCAACGGCTGCGCCCCGAACTGCTTACCAGGAGCCTCGATGTTGAGAAGATATTCAGCGAAAAAGGCGAAGCGGCGGTTGTTGTAAAACCGGAAGAGTTGAACAAACTGCCACATCAGCGTCGTGGGATTTTTATGATTGAACCCATCCATCAGTTCATTCCTTTTCCCATTAAGTGGTTCCCCTATACGCGCAAACTCTTCTATCGCGACACGACCCCATTCCCCGGTGCCGATAACTGCACGTTCTTCAGCCGCGAGGTAATCGACCGTGGCATCTACTTCCGCCCGCGAAATGCACGAACCTGGGGCATCCCTTCTGGCCGAGGTTCTGGACGTGACTTTGCCTACAACGTTACTGCAAAGATGAAAAACACCTGGGTATTCAAACTTCCTTTGTATCTTTGGAACGCCAATATAGAAAATCCAGACTATGTTGGATACGAAAAATACACTTTGTAAAATATGAAAATCTTGCAACAGATAAAATCTGCAGTCACAAACTATCCGATGCCCTTTGGACTTAAATCACCATATGGTGTCGTATATGGTTGGACTCTGCACGAACAGCGTTATGTGCCGGAGCAAGAGACCATAGATTTTTTTATAAAACATTTGAACAAAGAGGATGTAATAGCCGACATTGGCGCAAACATAGGTTTATATACATTACTTTTCTCGCATCATGCAAAGAAAGTTGTTTCATTTGAACCATCTCCTGCGGCATTCAAATACCTTCAGAAGGCAGTAAAAAACCTTGCAAACGTCGAGCTGCATAATATTGGCATCTTTTCAAAACAAGACACATTAAAATTATATTATGCACGCCCGGGCGACCCTATGGGCTCGATGATGTATCCGCGCAGCTCAACGTTTGTTGAAGTTGCTGTAAAACCGCTTGCGGATTTTGGAGAACAGTTTACGTGGGCAAAAATTGATGTCGAGGGAGCAGAGATAGAAGTTCTTAAAGGGATGAAGGAACGAATTACTGCAGTTCTTGAAGTTGCTCGCGGAATTCTTGAAACATATCAAGGTGGGATACAGAAGTTTTTCTCCGAGATTGAATTACTTGGATACTCCATACATTTCATTACTGCTGGAGGAAATACAATACCTTACATGCATGGCGACATGTCACCACTTGTAAACAATATATACATAAAACCTACTGTATGAAATTCTCCATCATCACACCCGCATACGATATAGCCAAGTGGCTCTCCCCCACTATTGAAAGTGTTCTGCGCCAAGCTGGAGATTTTTCTATTGAATACATTGTTGTCATAAACGATTCATCCGACGAAACATTGGGCGTTGCACAACACTACAAGCAAAAGATTGATGATGGGGCGTGGGATGTAAAATGCAACGGCATTAGCATGCAGATTATTGAAGCAGGAAAACCTCAGGGCATGTACGTTGCACTTAATGAGGGATTTGGACGCGCTACGGGTGATGTCTTTGCATGGATTGCAGGAGACGATATATACGAGCCAGGCGCATTCGGGGCGATGAAGGAGATCTTTACTGCGTACCCAGATATCGCGTGGGTTAAAGGTATTACATCCACTATCGGAGACCGTGGGGAACGGCTCAAAGGTGGCACATGCACGTTGTACCACCAAGATTGGATACGTTTGGGAGTATACGGAATGGAAGCCCATCATATAGAACAGGATAGTAATTTTTGGCGCGCGGGTGTGTGGAAACAAGTTGGGGCGTTCCCAACGTACTTCAAGAGCGCTGGTGACTATTGGCTTTGGCCACAAATGGCAAAATACGCACGACTCTGGAGCGCCGATGTTGCTATAAGCTGTTTCCGCAAACGGATGGGCCAGGACAGCCGCGCCAACCACGACCGCCTTATTGCACAGAAAAAATCAGCGCGACCACACAGACCACTGGGCGCATGGATACCGCGCTTTTTCTTCTGGCCATACTATCGCTTTCCTGCACTCGGGCCCACTCTTAGAAAAGCATATCGTTTTGCCTTTCCCTTCAAAGACAGAACCTATCTAGCAAAAGAAAATGGTGCGTGGGTGAAAAAGACTATGTCGTCGTTTTCTCTGTAGCAATTTTTTTAAAAAACTCCGCGAGATGCTGCGTACATCGGTCAGGGTCAAGATTTTGCTCTGCGTATGCACGGGCATTCTTTCCTAGACGCTCGCGCAATTCCCTATCATCAAGCAATCTTTTAATTGCTGCATGCATTGCAGGGATATCATGCTGGGGTACAAGTAGGCCGTTTACCCCATCCTCGATGTAGGCTTCCATTCCCTGCGAACGTGACGCCACAATAGGTTTGCCCATTGCAAGCGCCTCATACACGGCAGAGATGCCCATTTCATTATTGAGTCCCTTTGAGGTGTCGAGAGGAATTACAACCACAGACGCATCTTCATATGCTTGTTTAAGTTCTGGCACAGAGAAGGTTTTGTGAGTGATGTGCGCAGGAAGCGTTCCTAATTTCTCCAAACGAGATTGGCGCGTAGTAATAATTAATTCTTTCCCCAACCCTTCCGTAGCAGCAAACAAGACTCTGAGGTCTCGGTCAGGGTCTCGTCCAGGCGCAAAGACAGCCCCTTCTCCCAAGGTCTGCGCAGGTGTAAAAAAATTTAAATCAACACCGTAGGGAATAAATTCAACTTTGCCCTTAAGATTCGGAAAGCGTGCTTCAAGAAGCTCCTTCTCTTTTTTACTTATGGTCACAATTCCGGCACACCGTGCCACCATCCATGCAAATACTTTTTGCAATAGCGTGGTTTCTTTTCCGATAAGCCCCATAACGCTGAAGTCATGCATCACCCATCGTGGTTTTTTTACATGAAGAAGTGTGTGCAGCAACTGCGTTCCGTACCCAGTGGAGGTAAAGACAATGTCGTAGGAAAAGAACAATGGGTACAGAGGTAGGTGCACCCAGTACACGCTCAATATGTATGTGCGCAGAAACTGGCAGAGTCCTAAAGGCAGAAATTGCTCGAGTTCCAGGTGCCTCGCCTCAACTCCAAACTTGTGGAGGCGTAGCATGCCCCAAAACCCATTTCCCTGCTCTTCCCCTCGCTTCGTTTTCTCCAAGTGCGGCGTTCGGTAGCCGGTAAAGAGATACAGCACCCTTATTTGCATGCGCCCATTGTGGGGCTATACTGCCCTCTATGCAATACCCGAAGATTTCTATTGTGGTACACAGCTTCAATCGAGCTGAGTATCTTAAAGAGGCCCTGGATTCCATATTGAGCCAAGGGTACCCAAACCTAGAGTTGGTTGTCATCGACGACAACTCAAGCGATGACAGCTGGGCGGTTATCGAATCCTATCGGCCAAGACTCGCATACGCAGAAAAACTTGAAGGTAGTCGTACAAGCCCTATTCATGCGCTCAACGTAGGATTTTCCCACACAACTGGTGAAGTAATGGGTTGGCTTAATAATAAAAACAAACTTATGCCGGGAAGTTTGTTTGCTTTGGCTGAAGTATTTTCAACATTGCCACAGGTTGAATGGCTCACAGGCATTGGACTTTTGATGAACAAAGACGGTGTGCTTACCGACGTGATTCCAGTACGGAAAGATCTCTACGAGAGTATGCTCAGTGTTCCATGGAATATCCAGCAAGAGTCTACATTTTGGAAACGCTCTTTATGGGACAGAACCAATGCCTCTTTCGATGAAACATATCCATGGGCATTTGATGTCGCGCTCTGGAACACAAAGTTTTTCTTACATGCGCCTCTCTATCACCTAAACACCGTCCTTGGTGCCTACCGCAAACTCCCTTCTGCACAAAGCAGTGCTCGGAAGGACGAATTTTATTCCTACATAGAAACATCGAGGCAAGAACTTAGGGGCAGAGTTCCATTTTCCGTATTAACATTTTCGTATGTATATGCTTTTCTGCGACTTTTTAAACCAATACTGCGAAATATCCCTGACAAAATATATGCAATGATTCCCCTATTGAATTGTTTCTGCCACCGAGCAATCCGTTTCCAAAACGCCAACGGCAACCCACCCCACGTAAAAATCTACAAACGCAATCCGTTTAGAACTATCTTTCCTTGGTAACACTTCTTCTGTTTTGAATAAATGTAGTTATGTGATGCGCGCGAGCTGACCAATCAAGCTCTGTGGCGCGGAGATAGGCTTTTTCTGCAATATACGGGCTTGTGAGGGCTTTCCCAATGCCTGCGGCAAGTGCTTCTGGGTTATCTGCCTCTACAAGCACGGCAGATGTGTCATCTACAAGCTCACGGATACTTGGAAGATCCGAGGCCACTATAGGCCTATGTGAGGCCATATGGGCAATAAGTTTAAGCGGTGAGGTAAAACGCACGGACACATCATTTTTTGCTGTATTTGGAACAACAAGCACGTCTGCCGCGGCCTGATTGTCAGATAGCTCGGTGTACGGTCTATACCCAAGAAAGACCGCCTTTGGATATCGAGTTTTTAATTTTTCTACATGCTGTGGTTCGCCACCAATTAGCACAACGAGAATATTGGGGAGGAGTTTAGAAGCTTCAAGAAGCGTGTCTGTTCCCTTCCATCCATCAAGTCTTCCAATGTAGAGAGCTATAGTTTTATCCTGCGGAAGCCCAAGACGGCTACGTGCTGCTTCACGTGTTTCTGCATGTGCAAATGCTGGAACGTCGATAGCGTTTGGAATAGCTACTATGTTTTCAGCTGGTACACCCTTATCCGTATAAAAATCTTTTAGCCCCTGTGAGACGACTACAATTCCCTGCGCTTTTCGTGCGACGTATCGCGATGCAATATTCCACGTACCGTCATGTGACTCCCAATAGATATTCTTGACCCCACACAGCGCAAGCACGGTAAGCACAAGTTCATCACGACCATACACAATATCGTGCGGAGAAGATTTTAGATGCGCCAAAACAGAGCTTGCAAACGTCAGTGACTGCAACCAAAACCCTAGTTTTCCAAATGAAACGACATCAATGCACGTCAGACGCCGAATAATGAATGAATATTTAATACCGTAGTACTGCAGTGCAGGAACATTGATATGAGTTTTGCGCGCAGGAACAAGCAACGTTACTTCCTCACCCGCCCTCACAAGAGCCTCACATGCTTTTGCAATCGCAGCACCGTGCGCTTTTTCCGTCGGAAACCGAATGTTGGCAATGTAGGCGATGTGCATATTATTTTTTAAATACAAAGAAACGGTGGGCTGGGTCATTGGCGTGCTTTTGCAGCGAAACAAGGTGTAGGCCGCACGCATGTGCAACGTTTATAAAATGACGTATGGAATAACCTTTTGTACCGAGTTCCCAATAATGTTCTCCATTAAATGTATGTGTTCTCCAGAAAAACGGAATTTGAAAGAAAAACTCAATCTTTGGCAACAAGGGCAATTTATAGATAATTGAAAAAACCCAACCTGGATGAGGCAACGACACAAGAACGTGCGTGCGTGCAACACGAGCAAGTTCGCGAAGGGCCTGAGCACTCTCTTCAAATGGCATATGTTCAAGCACCTCAAACGCAACAGCTGCATCAAACGAGGCGGCCTCGCGAGGAATGTCTGTTACTGAACTGACAATATCAGGGTGCAAATCCTCTGCGATGTCGAGCGTTGTTACCTCTACGCCTCGCGCCATGAGTTCGCGCGCAAGCACGCCTGAGCCTACTCCAACCTCGAGCACATTCTTTGCTCCGATCTTTTCGATAAGTCCTAATTGGTGAAAATACGACATCCATCGGTCGCTCGAGCGGTATGCAGCGCCCGCATAATGTGTCTTATCAACTTGTGGTGTGTGGGTCATGAAATAGTGTTTATAATTTTAGGAATGAGATTTTTGAGTGAATGATGTTCCCACACGTATTCATGGTTCATGTTTTCAAGAGACTTGAGTGCAGGATCATGTGAATGGACCGGCAAATCGCAGGCTAGTGCTTCAAGGACGACTTTATCGAGGCTACCTGTTTTGCTTGTGTGAATAAGAAGTTTTGCCCTACGATATTCATCCCTGAGTGCTGCTTGAGAAAGACCTCCAAGGAATTCAACCTTCGCATCTAACGAACGGGCGTATTCTTCAAGATCTTTTCGCTCTGGACCTTCACCTGCGATACGCAACTCTTCTCCATGGTTTCTTGCTTCAACAATTGCCATTCTGTGGTCTTTGCTCGGCATTAAACGGCCGACCGACAAATACCAATCGCCACGCACAATAGTTGGATCAGGGGTAAAGAAATCAGTATCTATACCATGCCCCATGACCTGCACCTTGCTGCTTGTAAGACGGAAACTCTCTTTCGATGCGGTAAGAATGACATCTGCAAAAAATGCAGCAACACGAAGTTTTATATCAACATGTTTGTGTGTATACCAAAGAGCGGTTTTTTTACCCAGCGCGCGCCATAGTGGGCCAGCAGTAACGAAATACTCTGGATTCATATGCACAAATACAGTATCGTACTGGTCCTTAAGTTTTAAGGAAAGGGAAAGAAGCCTATAGGCTCTTGCCAACTTATTTCCTTTTCCGAGTGGATATACCTGAACATTTGATGGTAATGAATATTGGCCCGTCCTTAAGCAAATAACCGTTACATGGTCTGCGTGTTTTGCAAACTCTTCAATCCAGCGATGAAAGAACCCGAGTACTGGGTCACTGCGATCAACCGCTTGTGTGCAAATAAGTAATTTCATACTAGCTATGCATATCGTTAAGTGACAGCAGAAATGTTTTATTTTCTTTAAACCAACCGGCAAATTCTTCTATACCTTGCGCGAGGGGCACATGTGCAGAGACACCAAGCTCTTTCTTTGCTTTTGTGCCCGATGCGCGAGTCATCATAACGTCGCCTTTTTGGTGCGAAAATAATTGTGTCTTTGGCGAGACATCGAGGGCCTTGGCGAGCATGCTCAACATTGTGTTTGTTTCAAACGTACGCTCATCGCCTAGATTATAGATTGTGTGGCCACTTTTAAGTTTATCCATTGCCGCGATGATTCCCTCAACCACCAAGGATATGTGCGTATAGCTGCGCTTGCCCTTCCCTCCCGCAAACAAAGGAATCTTTTTTCCAAGCAGTAGCAAGCGGGCAAACTTATACACCGCCAAATCCGTACGCATCCACGGACCATACACCGTAAAGAAACGCAGACCAGTTAGAGGAATACCATATAAACGGTTGTAGGTCGCAGCAATAATTTCTGTACTTCTTTTTGTTGCAGCATAAAGAGATACGGGGGTTTCAACCTCGTCGGATTCTTTAAAAATCCCTTCTCGTTCGCCGTACACTGAACTTGAAGATGCATATACAACGGATGTTTTATACAGACGCGCAGCTTCAAATACATTCAAGCTTCCCTTAACATTTGTATCAATGTACGACTGCGGGTTTTCCTGGCTATAACGTACGCCTGCCTGCGCTGCTAAATGGATAATTGCGCGAGGTTTCTCTTTCGCCACAATATCTGCAATTGTTTTCTCAGATTCCAGCCTGCCTTTTACGAATGAGAAGTTTTTATATTTCTTTAAGATTGCAAGACGTTTTGTTTTCAGTTTTGGGTCGTTGTAGGGTGTTAGTGCATCGAAGCCTATTACCCTCTCACCCCGTGCGAGTAATGCCTCACATACATACATACCAATAAACCCGGCTGCGCCGGTTACAAGGATTGGTTTTTTATGTTGTTTTTTTACAGTGTTTCGAGCCATTGTTTTATCCATTCCTCCGTAGTGGGCATTGAAAGTTTTAGTTGCCCCCGTGTTCCTTTTTGCAGCACATCCAACACGGCATCTGCCAGTTCCATATATGGAACTACAATCGCACCTGCTTCTTTTGCCACGCCAACGTCGGGGGCAACAACCGGCACACCTGCTGCAAGCGCCTCAATAATACTTGCCCCAAAGCCTTCGTGCCACGAAGTACACAGGACTGCATCTACTCTAGAAAGGAATGGTGCTGGGTCACTCCATCCAGGAAATTCTATAGGGAAACCCGTTGCACGCCTCTTTACTTCCCCTTCTAAATTACCCATCCCAAGCATAATGAACTTCGCCTCGGGATTCTGCGCGTGTATGTTCTTAAACACTTCTATAGCGCCTAATGGATTTTTTTCCTCTTCAAAACGACCGAACCAGAGAACTGTTTTTGCTGTATGTGGTTGCGGGATGATTTCACGGAATCGTGAGACATCTATATGCACTGGGAGCGTTGAGATTGTTGCAGAGGCGCCAATCTGTTTAGCTTGTTTTTTAATTCTTTCTGAAACCACTCTGATCGAATCTGCGTGTCGCAACACAATCTGCGCGAGTATGTGTCGTACAAAAGAGTGTGCTGAGAGATCCGTGTGAACCTGTACATTAAACTTAGCGCCTATGCGGCGTGCAGCAATCCATCCAAACAACCCTCGCCAGAATGGGTCTTGTACGGTGACTACGTCAAATCCTTTCGGTACAGCGGGCCAATAGTTTCCCTTCCCCCAATACAAAACGCGCAACTCTTCCACAGCGGCTTTCTGTAATTCATACCGCTCGTTGCCCGGTCCAAAGCGTTTGTCGCCTGTAATCATTAAAACTCTCATATAGATTTGAAAAGGGTGCCGAGCTGTTCAAGCGCCCTATCTTTATTAAATCGCTCAAGTGATGCGACAGCACCCTGTGCAAGCTCTGCTGCAAATCTGCGGTCCAAAAGTAAACGAGTAATTGAAGCAGAAAGAGCCGTGACATCATTATATGGAACGAATAATCCTGTTTTTCCATCTTCAACTAATTCATTATTTCCACCCACAGGCGTTGTTATAACTGGCGTATTCGTCATAAACGCTTCGAGCAATAGGTGCGAGAGGCCTTCGTACTTCGTATTAAGAACGAGCATGTCGGCAGCGGCAAGCCAATAAATAAATTCTTGCCCCGAAAGTTGTCCAACCAATGTTATAAAGTTTTCCGCGCGAATAGAGGCAATGTGTGCCTCGATCTCGGAGCGTGCTGGGCCATCGCCGGCAATGACGAGACGGACGGGACGGTCAGCGCGAACACTCGCAGCTGCATCTATTACCCCTTCAAACCCTTTCCATGGCACGAAGCGACCGGCAGAAAGAATAATTTCCTCGTCTTCGTGAATGTTTAGTTTTTTGCGTGCATCACTACGAGAAAGAATGCGTTCTACAAATTCCGGCTGGCTATATATAACCTTGATGCGTGACGCGGGAACACCCCATGCCCCAATAACGCTTGCGAGATATTCGCTTGGAGCTATCACCGTATGTGCATGACGTGCCACATACGATTGGATTGACTGTAACGTTTTTACTGAAGACGAAGACTGTGTATGCGTTATAAATTCGTCGAGTGTTTCTTGTACACCAAAACGTTGCACGCCTTGTTCCCATGCATAATCACCACCTACGCGGAGCACGAGCGGCTTCTTTAGAATATGCGCAACGATGGCGGCTGGAAAACCGACGCTAACTGGGTCGAGAGCATAGATGAAACGCGCAGTCTTTGCGGCTCGTATCAACTTGCTCATATAGACAATGTGGCGAAGAATTTTTGGGAGATGACGAACATCGCTAAACTTCACGACACGGAGTTCAAAGCGGTCGCGCGGGAGGCTGCCTTCAAGCAGCGCCACATGCGTTGCTGGGCCGCCGATATCAGGCGCATACAGTGGTGTTGCAACGCAGATTACTGTTTTTGCCATAGAGGTTCAAAAGCTTCTTGTCGCATCCGCAGGGCCAACATATCCCAATCATACTGTGTCGAGAGCTCTTTTGCTTTTCGGACAACAGCCTGTGTTTGTGTAGGATTTTCAAGGATTCGCTGCACTGTAGTTGCTATGCTTTTTGGGCTATCAACATCTACAACAAAACCTGTTTCTCCATCTGTAAGAAAATCTGGAATACCACCGACAGCCGTCCCAATAACAGGAATGCCTGCAGTCATTGCTTCAATAAATGCGTTCCCCATTCCTTCTGAACGCGAAGGTCGTATAAAAATATCACTCGAATGAAGCAGTGCTGGGAGTTGTGCATGGTCAATATGACCAAGGAAGCGTACTCGGTCTTCAACGTGCAATTCTTTTGCAAGTTGTTTTAGTTTGGATTTTTCAGGGCCGATGCCCGCAATTTTAAATTGAACGTCTGGAAGCAACGGCAGTGCCCGAATCACATCATCAATTGCGTTTTTGTGAAATAACCGCGATGCAGTAAATAGCACGGTACCTTCATGTAAAATAATCTCGCCATTGAATCGCTTTAGATCCACACCGTTTGGTACCACCGCCAAAGGTCCAGTAAAACCACGGGAGCGCGCCCATCCCCCGAGAAAGTTTGAAATAGCCTGCACTCGGTCTGCGTGAGTGAATGCACGAGAAAATAGTGGCCATAATGGCAACATTGTTCTTTCAATTTGTTCTGGCGGATCGCCCTCCTGCAGTGTCAACAACATTGGCACGTGAGGACATTTTATTTTAAACAAAGCGGCTGGTACTCCAGCTGAATGCGCCATCACCGCCCACACAGCGTCAAAAGATTCACGACGATGTATGCGAAGCGCAGGAATTACAGAGAAAATTTGAAACAAAAATTTATGAATACGAGTTGAGCCAGGAATACCTATTCTATGCACAATTACATTTCCTATTTTTTCTTCGCGCGGTTCGATAGACGAAAAACGCATCGTCACCATGTGGAACTCGATGTCGCGGAGACGGTCGGTCAATTCTTTTATAGCCACCTCTGCTCCACCCACGTGTGGGAAATAGGCCAAGCTGAAGATTAGGACTTTTTTCATACGGAAAAGGGGCGTTTCTAGCCCTCTATATCAAACTCATCTAAAGCCCTATTTGTTACCTTTTTCATGGGGTTTTTCTTAAAAAATAGGCCTACGCCAATAAGTATAAGGCCCAGCGCCCCAAGCCCATAGGGCCACAAAGCTGGAGCACTTTCAGCGACATCTGCGGAGGCCGAAGCAGAAACAAGTTCATCCGGAATGTAGGAAGCCGCGACGGCGGCGTACGTAGGAGAATTTTTAGCAGAAAATTCTCCGCTTTCCGGGGGACTTGTCTTCTGCATAGGCACGACAACGATTGGTACCGGAAAATTGTTTGGATATCTCAAAACAACGTCGCTGCCCGCAACCATATGCATCACGTCTGGCGAGAAACGCACGCTCTGTCCTGCTGACAAAATTGTATCTAGAGGAATCTGAAAACTGGAAAGACCTGAACTAATATTCCACAAACTAATATGTAACTCATATGACGACTGATTGGATACAAGGACCGAACCGTCCGGCTGTACAAGCATGCCTATCTGCGCAGATACAACTTGTATCTTTGTGTGGCCAATGCCAGCCTTGTCGCCCGAGCCAGCGCTCAACATCACATTGTATGTTCCGGGGTACGTGTATGTGTGGAATGCAGTTGGTCCTTCTTTTGTTGAACCATCTCCAAAATTCCAGACATAACGAGTATCAGAACCTACGCCTCCGTGTGAATTGGTTGCAGAACCAACGAAAGATGAGCCTGCACCAACCACCACAGTAGGTTGTGATGTGATTTTTATGGTGAGTGTTTGGGGTCCAACATTTGTTGGAGTGGTGTTCAGTGTAGTTTGTGTTGCTGTAGAGGTTGCCTGCGTTATCTGGCCACTTGTTCCAATAGTAATACTCTGTGTTGTATATGACGCACTTCCCCATTCCGATTGAGGCCACGAAGCACAGGACTCTGTAACGTTCGTGGGCTTTAATGCAAATGCAGCTTTGAGAGTATGCGTACCGGAAGCAGAGTCTTTATAAAAGAATGAGCGGTTGGATGTGCTTTTGTTCATTGTTAGCACAGTGACAGGGCTCCAGTTTGTAGCGCTCGAGGAAAACTTTCCTGTCTGCGAAGAGGTTGTTAGAGCAATGCACCCAGTTTGTGAAATTGATTCTTGTGCGCTTAGCGTCAAAGCCGCAGACGACGTGCCAACACCAATACTTTGTACCGGCGAGGTAAAAATAATCGAAACAGCTAGTAGTGATAGATATTTATTTTGTTTCATTGCCTGAGACATCGACCCGCAGCATGTCGCGGAGCGTCTGTTCAGGCAAAGAGGCGTGGGATTTTTCTCCCACGATCTTGCCGAGCGCTTCTTTAAGTGAAGGTTGGTGGTTGGGTGCTTGAACGGGCGGGCTCTGCTTCGGCGTTCCATTTGATTGTGTGGCCATAGCAAGGGCCTCTTTCAAACTCGTGGCTCCACCCAGCGGTGGCTTCTCTGGCGGTCGAGGGCGTGGAGCAGAAGGACGCACTGGCACAGGAACAGTTTGAGGTTTTGCCACAAATGTCGCGGATGCCGGAGCAACAGCGGGCCGCGGTTCGGAAGAACCGATCGGACGCTGTTGCGCAGGTTCGGTATTAACAGGTTGAGGTGTGCTTGGCTTTGATATAGGTGTGGAAACTGCAGTCGCAGCCTTCTTCGGAGCCATGCTATCAGGCTCACTCCAAGCCGCAAGAGCTTCTTCAACTGACTTGCGCGAGCGGCCAAATTGCATGCGTGAATTTTCTATCGTTTGCTCAACGAAACTTTCAGGTGGTGTATCAAATGGTGACATAGTCGTTGCTGAAAACGGTGGAGAACCAACACCATCTATCATGAGTGTTAGATAAATCTGCGCAAAACCAAGGTTTACCAAATCTGCCTGCATAAATTTTGGCTGGAATATCGTTTCGAGTACTTCGGCGTCGAATGGACCGACACGAAAAGCTACCGTGGTGCCAACGTTGCCGAACACCGCATCACGCACCTCTTCCTCCATCTGTTCTATATATTGGTGCGCAATAATAAGATTCAGTTTGTATTTACGCGCTTCAGAGAGAATGTCGGCGAAACTCTGGTTAGCAAAGCTTTGGAATTCGTCGACGTAGAAATAGAAGGATGGAAGCTCACTTAAGGTTCTCGCTGGCACATCGGCGCGCGACATCGCCGCCAGATATATTTTTGTGACGAGCATGGAGCCAAGCAGGTTTGCATTCACCTCGCCCACCCTTCCTTTGGACAAGTTCATAATGATAATCTTCTTTTCGTCCATCATCTTACGAAGGTCGAAAGAAGATTTTGGCTGACCCACGATATTGCGGATAAGTGGATTGCTGGTGAACTGGCCAATTTTGTTTTGAATAGCAGGTGTCGCTTCCTGTGTGTAGCGGTCCGTGTAGTTGGCAAACTCTTCTGCCCAAAATGATTTGACTATTGGGTCCGAAATATTCTCAATAACTCTTTTGCGGAAATTTTTATTTACAAGCATACGGTTAACGTCCAGGAGCGTCGAGCCAGGATATTCCAGCAGCGCAAGTAGTGTATTGGAAAGAATATACTCCATGCGGGCGCTCCAGCTGTCAGGACCCCAAATCTTGCGGAATGCTGAAAGGAGACCGGACACCACCAAGTGGCGCTTGTCGTATCCCACGTCTTCCATCACGTTGAAGGCTACGGGATGTTCCATATCGAACGGGGCAAAATACACCACATCTTTTACGCGATGCTCTGGTATATATTCCATGATGCGCTCGGCAGTGGAACCGTGCGGATCTATAAAGGCCATGCCTTCACCATTGCGCACATCTTGTATCGCCATGTTTTCAAGCAAAGTTGATTTACCCATGCCCGTCTTACCAATGACGTACATGTGACGCGCGCGATCTTTGCGTTTAATTCCAAACGGAATTTGCTTCCCACGCGAATTGGTAAGCGCAAAGTACGTTACTTTATCATCATCCTGCAGCATACTTGAGATAAGTATACCAGTCCCCGATGAAGGGCCGATAAGATTTAGTTAGTGATATTCTCTTGGAACGGATGGTGTTCAGTTTTGTGTGCCGCGGGTTTTGAAAGCGTATGAGCGCGCATAAGAAAGCCAATACCAGCAATAACAATTCCACACAGTACTAATACGCCTGTTCGAAAAAAACTTGGGAACCCTGTATATGGAGTTACGATGACCAGAATTCCTACAATAATAAGAGTCATTTCTCGGGACATGCTCCTATAATATCACATTCTGGAATACAAAGGACCGTCCTTTGTAACCTATTGGGCTTCAACAATGACCACAAATTCTCCTCTTTGCTTGTTTGTGTCCTGGGTAAGCATCTCTATCAGTTCAGCTGGGGTGCCTATAATATGGTCCTCGTACAGCTTGGTGAGTTCGCGAAACAGGCCTACTCGCCTCGACGAAGCTTTAGCGGAGTCGGGCCCAGCCATATGCTTATTGAGCGCCTCGAGGGCCTTCATAATGCGATGGGGTGATTCGTAGAAAATACTGGCGCGGTCACTTGCGGCAATTTCTTTAAACAACGTCTCTCTGCCCTTTTTTGTTGGCAAAAATCCATAGAATGTAAATGTGGGAGCTCGCATTCCAGCAATTGAAAGTGCGGCCGCAAGTGCAGATGCGCCGGGTATCGTTTCTATCTTTGCCCCCATCTCGCGCGCCTTACTTACAATCTCAAGTCCTGGGTCGGAGACTCCGGGTGTTCCTGCATCAGATACAAGCGCAACATGTTTACCTTCTTCAAGAAGTGACATAACTCGTGTGAGTGTCGCGGTTGGCGTATGGATATCATAGTGGGAGAGTAACTTTTTTGTGACTCGCGTATCCTCACAGCAGACAATATCTGCTTCTTTAAGCACCCGAAGGGCACGTAATGTAACGTCTTCAAGATTACCTATAGGGGTGGCGACGACAGAAAGCTTCATGTACTTGAGGTTACAGGCATTTTTGCTTGTACACCAGAG
>CAYGIN010000008.1:0-1801 GCA_964349995.1 uncultured Candidatus Saccharibacteria bacterium
ATTCATACGGTGCATCGAAAGGCGTCTCGTATTTAAAGACTTCGTTTGCAATATGTGCAGCAACGTCACGTGTTCCACCTTTTGTGGAGTGATCCTTACCTGCACCTTCAACCATTACACCGACAACTTTCCATTTTGCTGGCCATTCAACTTTGAATGGAAATTTTGCCTTGCCTCCAAATGGTGCAACACGACCTTCGTGTCCACAGCCTTGGGCCCACTTCACCATGTTCGGCTCGCAACGATACGAAACCATATCACCGTCCCACGCAAAAACTTTTGTCGTACCTACATTGCCGCACTGTTCACAAATTACTGAAAGCGGAAACCAATCATCTCCTTTTTGTGAACCTGACACTTCACGGTAAATACGACGGATGTCGGTCGCATGATCGAGCGCCATGCGAATAACACCGTCCATCGCACCAGAGAAATATAGTTCACTGACGTTATAGAACTCTGGCATAAAACCAGCATTAGTTATGACTGTTTTAAATTCTTGAGCAAAATATTCAGCGAAACTTTCAAATCCAGGCTCTGGGCTTGGCACGCTACGTAGTGGCTTACCCATGTACTGGCGGAATTCTTCAGGCAGATATTCTGGAAACCCGTCCATTGGGTCCATATCATTAATTTCATATTTGAAAACATTTGGTACGCCCTTTTCCGTAAGTGCTTCGTGTATAACCCCGTGTATAGCCACACCGCGCATGGATCCTACGTGTACGCGTCCAGATGGAGTCTTTTCATCGCGAATAAGAATGGGCTTGCCCGTTCCAAATCGAGCGATAATCTCAGCCGCTAATCTATCTGCCCAAAACATTTGCCCATTGTAGCCTTATTTCTTCATGTTCCGTAGACTTGACATTCTACATAATATAGGGTATTATTATATTCAAAGCACATAACCATTCAACACAAGGGGACGCACGTGAACGTTCAGAAAATCGCTAAAGGCTTCGATGCCTTCCACGAATGGGTTGCCAAACACACTGGGCCCTTTCTTGAGACCAAGGCTGGGAAGTTCATCCTCTCCAGCCTGATCTTCCTTGGACCAGTCATGTTCCTGCCCACGATCTACAACGCGTGGACTATGGAGAACATCGACGCCCTGAGGACGCTGACATGGCCTACGAATATGCTGGTCAACTTTGCGTTCTGGCTTTCGCTGGCACGCAAGGGAGACTGGGCGACTCGCCTGTCCATGATCGTCTGGGTGATCGAGATGACCGCCATCACCGTGGCCATCTACGTCCGCTAAATTCGGACGAAAACAAAAAGCCGCTCGGGATTTATTCCGAGCGGTCTTCTTTTTTATATGTTACTCAACCTTGAGAATTTTGTATTTCTGAGTTCCTTTTGGAGTGTGGAAGGAGAACTCATCCCCTTTCTTTTTACCAAGGAGTGCGTTGCCCAGTGGCGAGTGGTAGGAAATTTTTCCTGCGAGCATATCAGCCTCTTCTGCACCAACGATGATGTATGTGTGCTTATCGTCTGCGCCAACTTTCTGTACTGACACAGTTGCGCCCATGCCGACGATATCGCTCTTACTACCGCGAACGATCTTCGCGTTTTTCATTATTGCTTCAAGCTTCTGAACACGCTCCTCTACTGCAGCCTGCATTTCGCGGGCCTCTTGGTATTCAGCATTTTCTGAAAGGTCGCCGAGCGAACGAGCGTACTCGAGCTGCTCTGCAACTTCTTTGCGGCGTGTGGTGTGCAGAAATTCAAGCTCTTTCTTGAGTTCTTCAAATTTTTCTTGCGAAATAAGTTCTTCAGTCATATAAGTACCAAAGTATAA
>CAYGIN010000008.1:1901-18733 GCA_964349995.1 uncultured Candidatus Saccharibacteria bacterium
CCAATCATCCACGCATGTTGATATTCATTACGAACTCCAACTTCGGCAGTCCCCGTCTTTGCGGCAGCCTGAACGAATGAAAAATTTATAGCGGTGGCAATACCAGTTTTAACACCCTGTCGCATGCCTTCGCGAGCTACTTGCAAATTGTATGAATCGATTGGAAGTCTCGTGGCATTCTGCGTAGGCGCATTAGCCAAAAGCGTTGGTGTCAGCATATATCCACCGTTTGCAACTGCTACAGAGCTACGCACTGCTTGCAGTGGTGTTACTTGCATACCGTACTGGCCGATAGCCGTATGGTACGTGTTGCCAACGCGCCACGCCGGGTCATCTGGGAAATTTTCTGCCTTCCATGCAGGGCTTGGAATCGTTCCTGTTTTATAACTAAAGCCCACCAATCCCGCATCTGACCCAAAGCCAAACATGCGGAAGTATTTTTCTATATTTGAAATGCCTATACCTGGCTGGTTTTTAAACCCGCCACCTACTTCATAGAAGAATACGTCCGATGAAACCGCGACGGCATCGCGCACTGTCAATGTGCCGTGTGCGCGCCAGTCTCTAAAGACAGTCGGCTTGCTTGGATTGTAGGGGTTGGGCAAGCTAATCTGTCCTGTTGAAGTGATGGTTGTATATTCTGTTATCACCCCCTCCTGAAGCGCAGCGGCGGCCATGATGGGTTTGATAATTGAGCCTGGTGAATACAGTCCGTCGACGGCCCTGTCGAGAAACGGTTGGCTTTTATTGTTGTTGTAGGAACGGATCGCGGTAACATCACCTTGCTCCATCGCATTTGGTGAATATTCTGGATAACTTGTGAGTGCAAGCAACTCCCCTGTTTTGACATCCATGATAATGCCGGCGCCACCGATTGCGTGCGCTTCCTGCGCACGTTTCGCTATCACCTCATACAAACCATTTGTTACGTTTGCATCAATAGAAAGAGTGAGTTTGTCGCCAGGCTGTGGTGGTTTTATTGTGCTTTCAGACACTACCGTGTCGCGTGCGTCTGTCTCTGTAAGTTTTAAACCGTTCTGTCCCCCGAGCTGGTCATTAAATGCTTTCTCCGCACCATCCATGCCGATAAACTGCGTTCGGTAATATGTGCCCCCTGTATCTTTTGCCGGAGCCTGCGCAAAACCAATCACGTGCGCCAGCCCGGCCTGGTCGATATATACGCGATCTGCAAAATCATCCTCAACCGATTGTCTTTCATTGTACGCAAGCGGTACACCGTTTCGATCTTCAATAATTCCACGATCCGCGAAAATAGTTCGCTGTGCAAGCTGATTACTTTTTGCACGCGCGGCATACATGTCACCATGTATGAGTTGCAGGTCACTGGCGCGCACAACGTACGCAGCAAAAAGAAGCATCATGAGCATCGAGGCCATAAACAGTGTGCGGCTCCCAAGTGGGCGCTCTATCCTGCCTTCAAACTGATCGCGATCAAACTCTGCAACGTTTGATGCATCAATAAGAATTTCGTCGGGGTTTATTTCAGTAGTCCGTTTTGATTTCCGCCGTATACCGAAAAAACGCATACGCTCATTTTACACAGCCCTAGCGTAAATGGCGAATAATCACGCTTCGAGCGACGATACTTATCAGCACCGCCATGGTACATGGAAATACAAACGAATGGAAAAACCCAACTGGCGTGCCAAATATAAGGTCAGCACACCATGCGAGCACGAGAGCAAGCAGCCAGTATCCGTAGACTAGCGCAATAAACGGTGCAATAAACACAAGAGGCCACCACGATATAAAGAGGCCGAATATGAAGATCGCACATACACTAACGCGCATAAGAATCTTTCTCTATTTCAACAAATCGCAGTGCCAAAAGGTTAACGGGCAGGCGCGCATGGAGTGTTATAAATGATTGTTTAGGATCAAACAGTACAGAAGAAACACTGCCTGCGAGCGCACTCGCAATCCCAGGAAATACGAGTGAATCTCCTACTCTAACCGGAGTACCTGCAGGTACCTGTCCCATAAATGAACCGGAACCCTGTCCCTGCATACTGACAGGGACTACCTGTGTCGTACTCGCAAGATGTAGGAGGACATCGTATGTCTGTCCAGGCGCTGAAAAAAGAATGACGCGAGATGTGTGTGCATACACTTCCCCAACCATGCCAATACGCGTCGTTCCGCCCGCTGATACAAAATCACCTACGTGGACTCCTTCAGCCTCCCCTGCATCTACCATAAGTGTGTCGTACGGGATTGCGGGTGGACGAAGTAATACACCAGCGAGAATGGTGATCTTGCCAGCATCGCGTCCCAGGCGATTTTTAAGTTCAAGATTTTCTCTGTACAGCAAATCGCGGTCGGAAGCACGCGCTGTAGTGGATGCAAGCTGCGCACGAAGCAGTGCATTTTCAGTGGCACCAAATCCGATATGCAGACGTTGAAGCGGTGCTATAAGTGTCCAAAGAGCCGACTCAAGCGCACGATGCCACAGAATACCTGCACCAAGTAGAATTACGCACACAAGCGCAAATGTAAAAAAGCGCAGTGAAAACCATCCACCTCGTTTTTTATTAGAAATCCTCGCCATATTCAAGCAAAAGATCTTGGTGCAGGGGAAGATTTTCCAAAATAACACCAGTGCCGCGTGCGACGGCGGTAAGAGGGTCATCAGCTACGGTGACAGGAACTTTTAGCCACTGTGAAAGAAGTTGATCCAGACCTTTTAAAAGTGCGCCCCCTCCTACAAGGGTGATTCCAGAACGCATTACATCAGAAAGAATTTCTGGCGGTGTAGTTTCAAGCACTTCGCGGACACTTTCAACGAGAGTGTCTATAGACTGCGAGATCGCTTCTCGAATATCTTGGTCACTAAGAATGATCTCGCGCGGAAGGCCCGATATAAGATCGCGACCGCGCACCACTGCCTCAACATGTCCACCATCTTCAATAACTGAACCGATGGCCATCTTTACCTCCTCTGCGGTTTTTTCACCTATAAGTATTTTAAATTCAGAGCGCACATAGGCAATGATGTCTTGATTGAGTTTGTCGCCTCCACTACGCAAATTTTTTGCACGCACAATGCCACCGAGCGAAAGTACAGCAATATCAACAGTGCCTCCGCCGATGTCGACGATCATGCTTCCTACCGCTTCGCGAATAGGCAAGCGAACACCAAGCGCTGCAGCAACGGGCTCTTCAACAATATGCACTTCACGCGCACCAGCGTTTTGTGCTGCATCTTTTACGGCGCGCATCTCAACGTTTGTAATACCCGCAGGGACTCCTATAACAGCGCGGGGCCCGAGCATTTTGCGCGAGACTCCCTGCGCCTGGTTCATAAGATACGCGATCATTTCCTCCGTTGCTTCAAAATCAGAAACAACGCCGTCCACCAAAGGACGTACAGCAATAAGGTGGCCTGGCGTGCGGCCGAGCATATCGCGCGCAGCACGGCCCACCGCAACAACCTGATTTGTTTTTTGGTTTACTGCAACAACCGAAGGCTCATTCACGACAATACCCTTCCCACGCATATACACGAGGGTGTTGGCAGTGCCCAAATCTATTCCGACATCATTCGATAATAGTGGAAATATTTTATTTTTTAGTCTTTCTATCATCTATACAGTGAGGTGTCCTATCAATTCAGAAATGCTTTTGTGTGATGTGTGCCCTGACGCTCTTTCAACGCACTCAAACTTGCCCGCTGCTAATGTTTTTTCTGACACAACAACGCGGAGCGGAATACCGAGGAGGTCACTGTCGGCAAACTTCTCGCCAGCACGTGCGTCTCTGTCATCCCAGAGCACTTCAATGCCAGCCTCTGTAAGTTCTCGATACAATTCTGCGGCCTCCTTTGAGACTTCTGGCGTTTCGCTTGGAAGTTCAACCAAGTGCACACGGAATGGTGCAATCGATTCTGGCCACACAAGTCCTTTGTCGTCTGAAAGAAGTTCTGCAACCACTGCCATCAAGCGCGCAGGGCCGATGCCGTATGAACCCATAAACACAGGGACACTCTCCCCCGCTTCGTTTTTATACGAAAGGCCAAGTGCTTCAGAAAAACGCGTGCCGAGGGTAAAAATATTTCCAACCTCAACGGATTTTGCCTCGCGAAGATTTTCTTTTACGAGGCCTGTTGTCTCATAAACTTGCGGCTCGTCGTAGACTTCTTTGTTAAGCGCGAGCTTACGTTCATCATCTATATAGATAGTGTCCTCGCCTGCATCACATACAGTCTGAAACTCGTGGCTGTATTTGCTAAACGAACCGCCTGAGGCAAATGTCTTAAATGTTTTATCACCAAGTCCTACACGCTCAAACACACGGCCGTAGGCGTCAGCAGATTGCTCATAGAATTTCTGGTGTTCAGCTTCATCTTTAGAGAAAGAGTATAGGTCTTTCATCACGAACTCGCGTGTGCGCATAAGACCTGACTTTGCACGCTCTTCGTTTCTAAATTTAGTTTGGAACTGGTACGGATACGTTGGCAAATCTTTGTACGAAGAAATTTGCTCTCTCATAAGTGCCGTGAGAGGTTCCTCATGGGTGAATCCCAGCCCAAGCTCCGCACCGTTTTTTAATTTTGTTTTAAACCACGCATCTACTTTCTCATCATCCCATCTATCTGTCTTAGTCCAGGTCTCAGGGTTTTGAAGTGCCGAGAGGTGCATCTCAACACCGCCGATTTTATTCATCTCTCCGCGAATAACATTCACGACTTTTTCAAATGTACGAAGGCCCAGTGGCAAAAAGTCATACACACCTGCCATTTCTTTATGGATATATCCTGCACGGAGCAAAAGCTGTGCATTCTTCGAAACCTCATCCTTTGGAGCTTCGCGGCGTGTCTTCGTAAATAGTTGAGATTGCTTCATATATTAAATATCTTAGTTCATTCATTCTACGGGGAAAGTAGCCTTGTGGCAAAAAGATCAAACGGTTTTCCGATTGATTCACTTGACTTTTATCAAATTCGTAGTAGACTCGCAAACGGCCCTAACTGGAGGTTTTATCCCGAAGTTTGGGTTCTTTCAAAGCAATGCTCTGGCGTGAGCCAGGGTTCCAATAACCACGACCCGCTGTGCGGGATTTCCGAAAAGAGGTACGTCATGGCTAAGAGTTTATTGGCGCTCGCCAACGAGGCCGCAACAATGACAGAACGCGGCCTTGCGCAGGCCGAACGCTTCATCGAAAGCACTGAGCTTTCGCCGGGGCAGATGGGTGACATCCAACGGATGGCCACCGTCAACAAGGACGCCGCAGATGCTCTGGATGAGCTGGCGGATGCAAAGACCGCGGTCTTCTACGATCCGATCGCCCGTCACGCCTACTGGACGAAGCGAATCGCCAGCTTGGCCGAGGACGCTAAACCCGAACCGGTGGAGGTGCTCAAATGCCTCTATGCCGGCCAGGCAACGTGGATGCCCACGCGAAACCGAGCGGAAACGCAGCGGCCGGCCATTCCCCTCTTCTGCCTGTGGCAGAAGCACGCCGACGCAATGCTTCGGTGTGGAAATGTTCAGGGAGGCCCCTTGATCCTCCCTCGCGTTCACCGTGCGGCGTGGAACACATCATCCGCGCACATCGGCAGCTACGGTAACGGCTTTCTTGCCCCGTGGACGGTGAATGATCTTCAGGCCTTCACCGATTTCAAAGGGACACTGGGCCGCTCGATGGACTACCTGACCGAACAGCTCGACGGCGGCAAGAAGATGTCGCTCCGCGAGGCGGTGTGGCTTGCGTGCAATCTGACACCGTGCGCACGCCTCATGCCGAAGAAGTTGTTCGAGCGGGACTTCGACGGCGAAACGGCCGTGGTGAAGCACAAGCGCTTCGGTGAGTACATGCACGTGGAAGTTTCCGTCCGCGAGCACTTCGTCGCACCGAAGAACGAACTCAGCGAGCGGCTGTTCGAACAGCTCCTGGCACTGGCCGAATCCTGAACGGTCGAAATAATACCCCCGGACGAGATATGTCGTAAAAAAGCATATTTCGCCCGGGGCTTTACATTTCTAAATGTCTATGATATAGTATTTAGGTGCAAAATATAGGGAAAATCCTGCTTCCGACCCGCCCACAACCCGATACAATCGTGGCCATTTTCCTGCTTAAAACGTTTGGTAAAGAAAAATATCCAGGTATTGAAAACGCCGTCATCGAGATTCAAGCAACACTTTCCTCGGAAGAAACATTTGAGGCTCTTCTCGAAAAAGGAATTCTTACACTCGATCTTGGCGGTACTCTTCTGGACCATCATGGAAAAGATTTGTGCACGACAGAACTTGTTGCACAACATTTAGGCGTTGAAAAAAATCCTGCACTTACTCGCTTGCTTGCATACGCACGACGCGACGACAAGGACGGCAAGGGCACACTTTCAACAGACGCAATAGACCGCGCGTTTGGACTTTCAGGATTGATCGCCGCCCTCAATAAATATAAAACCAAGGAACCCAACACTGTTGTTAATTATGTGCTACCACTTTTGGAAGCATATTATTTCTCTGCTCACCAACATCATGTGGAACTCCCACAAGAAGTTCAGCGCAAGAAAGAAATTGGGCACTATGAAGAACGCGCCGCAAAACAAAAAGGAAAGAACTTGCTGATTGCCTTCGTCGTATCTGACAAGCCTTCAATGCCAACCTTCCTTCGCTCACAGCAGGGTCCTCACGCAGACGTAGTCGTGCAAAAATTGGAAAACACAAATCATTTCTGCATCGTGTCACGCCAGGAACGCAATATCGACTTTTCAAATGCCATGTCTCTTATTCGTCTGCGCGAAGCTCAACTCTTGGGTTACGAACTTGAGGATGACATAACGTATCTCGGCCAGAATGGCCGTATTGCGGAAGTACCTCACTGGTACTTTGATCCCATGACCAATTCCCTTTTGAACGGTGGCGCACACAATCGCGACGTAAAAGAGTCGGCTATCCCGTGGGATGAACTGAAGGCTATTGTGCATGCCGGCATTGAAATGGGTGGCCGTTCATAAATTAGGATGGTGGTTTGAATGCTCGACTCTATCTGGGAATAGAGTCTGGCAAAGCAAATCGTACATCGACATTCATCCCAAACAGGCAACCATAGGAGAAAACCATGCCTGCCACCGCAGCCCGTGACGTCTCTCAGTTCAGCCCCTTCAGGGAGTTTTCCGAAATGGGGGTCGTCGTCAACGTCAACTTCTACCTCGGCCTTCAGCGGCAGAAGAAGACAATCGGCTACATCCACCCCGAAACCGGCGAGATCAACCTGTCGCCGCAGCACTGCTACGGCAGGTTTCAGGGCCGCAAGGATCTGAGCCGGAACATCATCGAGGAAGCCAAGCAGAGCGACCAGCTCGTCACGGCGTTCTCGATGGAAGTTGCGCATCGGCACAACGACGGCAACACCCTGGTCTTGAACCGGGTCAAGGGCGACCGCTATCGTCACGACGCCTCGCAGGCGCCGGCCGGCGAGCTGTGGCGCCACAGCTTCCCCATGTGCGAAATCAAGAATCGCATCCGGGGCCAGCACGAAACGAGCAAGGGCCTCAAGCGCCTTTCCGTCTGGACCAAGACCAACACGACCGAGACGGCGAGCAATCGTGCCGACGTGTGGCGGGTCGAGTCCGAGGGCAACGCCCTGGGCCAGGTCAACTTCATGCGTCTGCTCGTGCTCTCGCTCGACGATGGCGAAACCTTCCAACTCGTCGGCGAGATGGGCTGGGAGGGCATGGTCTACAAGCGGCAGGTGCCGGCGCCTTACACGCTCCAACATCCCGACGACCGTGCCAAGAACCCGAAGTCGAAGTTCGAGAGCCTGGAGGATGTGGCGGACGATCCGGCCGTTGCGCAGATCCTGCAGGACTACATCTTCGTGCCCGACAAGGGCTACGAGAACTTCGAGCGACGGCTTCAGATCCTCCTTGTGCCGGAATTTCGGGCAATGATCGACAAGATCGGCCCGTCGCTTCCGGTGTGGGACCGTTCTGAGACCTTCTGGGTCTTTCCGGAGCCGCGTCCCCTCAAGGACAACGAGGCTCTGGTGGACTTCTATCTCTACGGCATGGGCGACGCGGCCGGCGGTTTTGCCACCTTGGCGAAGCCGCGGACCCTGTCGGACGGCCGCGAGGTGTGGCAGATTCAACTGCGGCACCTGAGTGTGAAGGACTCGCGCAAAGACGAGCAGGGCCTCAAACTGGTCCGGCCCGGCGACATCATCGAAGTGCTCGACATCATCGAGCAGCCGCCCAAGTACCACCACGAGGGCGAAGGAAAGCAGCGGAAGAAGATCATCGACGAGGTCTACGACCCGATCGGTATCGTCCGCCTGATCTACGAACGCAGCGACATCTAGCCGCTGCGGCAAAATAGTTCTTCGTTTCCACATTTAACCCCGCATTCCTTCCCAGAGGAGTGCGGGTTTCTTTTTTTGTATGCTAGCATTTTGACATGAATGCAATCGTGCCAGTCTCCATTGAGGCTGACAAGACAAAATTTACACTCCTTTTAAAAGCAGGTGCCAATGATGTTGCACATTGGATAGCTGCTGCACAGGGGGCTGCCCAAGAACGCGGTCTTACAGCAAAAGATGAGTTCCATATAACCGTTATCGGTTTTAAGACTGGCAAGGCGCTGTCCGAACTCTACGCACATCGCTCACCTACTGAACAAGCGCGGATTGTTCAAGCATTGTATGACATGGCAAAAGCTATATCGTGGCAGGCAGCACCGCTTGACGGGGGTCTTTTATATATTGAAAAAGAATACTCTTTTCGAAACAACAAAAAAGAAAAGCGCAGTTCAATTATCCAACTGCTTGAGATGCCTGGGATGCAAGAATTTTATACACGACTCAATGCAGCTATTGGAACCGACTTTGCACTACCGCCCCCTCATATAACATTGTTCACCGGAAATGGTACCGGCATAGGCATCGATTCACTCGCTGATCTGCAGGAGCTAAAACCCCAGCAAATTTAATTACACAGCCGGGTGAACGAGACGTACGACGTCGTGATAGGACGCGACAAGCATCAGGAGGACGAGGAGTCCGAAACCGGCGATTGTGAGAGTGTATGCTATTTTCTTTGAGATTGGTCGTTTTGTAATGCCTTCAATAATAATGAAGAGTAGTCGGCCACCGTCGAGACCTGGAATTGGAAGTAGGTTCAAGATTGCAAGGTTGATAGAGATAAGAGCGGTCAGAATAATTGTTTCAATAAATCCTGCCTTAACTGCGTCTGAGCCAATGTTTGTGATACCGATAGGGCCGCTGACCTGTGAGAAGTTTGCCTGTCCTCGAACAAGATTCCAGAAGAATCCTCCCAAACCTTGTGCAGTTTGGATGGTGATATTTTTACCAAGCACTGCGCCTTGAATAAGTGCGAGGTGTGCTGGGAGTTTAAGAATTCCGACATCATCGAGCTCAACACCGACGGCCTTCTTTCCTTCTACAATTCCATCAACTGGTCGCGCAAGGGCTTGTACTGTTTCTCCACCACGGTCGACGGTGAAGCCTATGGTTTCATTTTGGTGCACTCCTATAAAATCGCGAATCTGCTGCGCAGTTGCATTAGGTTCTAGTTGTGAGGTACCTGTAATGACGGATTGAACGATGTCACCTGTTTTGAGTCCAGCCTTGTCTACTGGTGAGCCGGGCAAAATACCAACAATGGTTGTCTGTGCGTTTTGAACTACTCCAACTCCCTCATGCTGAACAGGTGTTTGTATGCCGTACATATATCCTGCAGTAAGCAAAATCCACGCGAGCAAAAGGTTAAATACAATACCTGCAACAATTACTGCGGCTTGAATCCATCTATTCTTTTTTACAAAACTTCTTTCGTCAGATAAAGCTTGTGCTGGCTCAGCATCGCCATCTTCTCCAAAGATGCGAACGAAACCACCGAAAGGCAACCAATTGAGAGAATATTCTGTTCCGCGCCATTTGATTGCGAAGATGCGTGGCGGGAAAAAGATGCCGAACTCATCGACACGGATTTTGAATGCTTTCGCAACAATAAAATGACCGAATTCATGCGCCAAAATGAGGCACACAAGTATCAAGATAAAAATTAGTATTGTCATATTAGCCAGTTATTTCTTTCTCTTTGCGAGCAAGTGCCTCGTCAAAGCGCGCATTAGCTGCGTCTACTTTTTTCTGCATTTCCTCTTTAAAACGAAACTTATCGTCTTCGGGCATCTCGCCATCGCGCTCTTGTTTCTGAATGTCAGACCATACATCATCGCGCGCCTGACGCAGCTGGATACGAGCATCCTCTATTTTCTCTTTTGCGAGCTTAACTAATTGTATACGTCTCTCGCCAGTAAGTTCTGGGAATATAACGCGGAGGCCAGTGTCGTCAACGGAAACGGACAGACCAAGATTTGCGTGCCCAATTTCTTTTTCTATCTCTTTTGCCATAGCCGGATCGAAAGGCTTAATGCGTAAGGTGCGCGCATCTTCCGCACCTATCGTTGCAACATTATTGATTGGCACGCGCATACCATAACTTTCTACTTGAATACCATCCAAAATTGCGACAGTTGCACGGCCTGTGCGGATACCGCCGAGCTCGCTTGCTGAATGTGTTTCTATCTCCTGAATTCGTGTATCGAACGGTTTAAAATCGTATGCCATGTAAGCAGTATAACAAAAGATACTTATACTCTAAACCGCTTAGCGGCTGGTGGATAAATCTTAACTAGAGGATCCTTGGCGGTGTCGTATGGGCGAGCTGGAGCCAAGTAACGGCCATAGTGAATTATTCTATGCGTAATATGTGGCCATTCTTTTTTAGGAATGATCTGCATCAAGTCCTTTTCAATACGAACTGCGTCTTTGTGATCAGACAAATCATATCTCTGCACAAAACGAATAACATGCGTGTCCACGGTAATACCGTCAACAACACCATATACGGTTGAAAGAACTATAGTTGCCGTTTTACGCGCAACCCCTGGGAGTTTCAAAAGCTCCTCCATTGTGTTTGGGATTTTGCCTTTGTAGTCCTCTTTGATCATCTTCACCGCCCCAAGAATGTTTTTTGCTTTATTTCTGTAGAACCCTGAAGCAAAAATATCGCGTTCAAATTCGTTTCTCCCCTTCTGTGTCTTGCCCGCATGGACATAGTCCTCGAGTGTTTTGTATTTTTTAAATAGCTTCTCTGTAATTTTATTGACGTTTTTATCTGTAGACTGCGCTGAAAGCTGTACGGCTACTAACAATTCAAGCGGGTTCTTGAAATTCAATTCAATATCAACTTCTGGAAACAATTTCTTAAGGGCGCGGTCGAGCTTCTGCATCCTCTCTTTTCTAACTTTGAGTTTTGCTGGAGTCATTACTTAATCTGTGGAAGTGTTGCGGCAAAATGCTCGAGAATCATTTTGAGTGATGGCGCACGGTCGTTCACATACGAACGAAACTTAGCAATGTCAGCAAGGCCCTCAAAAGATTTAGGTGTTCCCATATATAGGACCACCTCCAAACCATTGAGAAAGTCTCTAACTCGTTCCTTTACGTTTTCTTCATCGTCCAATAGATCAGCAATCATTACACTTCGATCTTTATGTGATGCGTGCAAGAACTTCGTAGCAATTTTTAGATCCTGTTTCTCTGAAATTTTTCCATCGTACGCAAGAAATCTGGATTTCAAAGTGGAAATAAAAAGTCCGGGTGGAGTCAGTACTACAAAGACAAGTCCTTCCTGTGGCTCTTCAAACAACTTTAGGAGCGCTTGCTGTGCTTCTGTTGTTATCGATGAAATCCCTACGACAAATAATGAACGATTCCCAACTTTCTTAAATGAAGCTCGGGTCGACAATTCTCGCGCCTCCTCTATGCCAAATTTCTCATATTTTTGAGCAAAAAAATCCGGATTCGACGTATCAATCTTTTCCTTCTCTTTAATACTTGCCAAGTATGAATCAAAAAGAGCAGTAGAATCTTCAATCAAATATGCGTGATGCTGCATGTGGGTATTATAACGGAATTGACATAAAAGTTTTCTCTTGTATCTTGAGCTGCAGAACGTTAGCGGGGTAAACCTCATGAAGAAAGTAGTCGAGTACCTGACCATCGGTATGGCGACGTTTATGGATTTCGGAGTCGGCACCTTCCTTGGTGTCGTCGTTGCGCACGCAACAGGTGTCGACATACCCCTGTGGTATCTGCCGCTCACCGGCATCCTGGCACTTGTACCCGACCTGGACATCGCCTTCAAACTCCTTCGCACACGAACAATCGCGGACGGAGAAAATCATCATGAGTCCCTGATGCATCGCCCCATTCTCATGGTGCCCGCAGTCAGTATTGCGCTGTGGGTCATCTGCGGCAGCTATTGGGGCATTGTCGGACTGCTGTGCCTAACGTGGCACTATATCCACGACTCACTGCTGGGCATCGGGGGCTTTCCATTATTTTGGCCCGTTTCGTGCAAGTACCTTTCATGGCGCGGCTTACATGAGCCTTCGTTCATGCACCATGAAGAATGGACCGAGCGATACTGGCGGATTCCCAGCTATCTTGCAGTCTGGGAAGTGAGTATCGGATCGCTCGCCCTTGCAGCTGCTATTACCATGCAGACAGGGCTTCTGCTGCTGGGTATCGCAATCTTCTGCACATTCTTCTTGGGCGCCTGGATTGTCTGGCTCATGCACGGCATCTTGCGCGTCATCCGCTAATTGTGGGCCATCACCGCTTTGCGATGATGGCTTTTTTATATGTATCCAAATGGTCGAGCGCGATACCGGTTCCGCGCGCAACACACAGCAGTGGTTCGTCAGCAACGCGCGCCTTTACGCCCGTGCGGCGCAATACAAGTTCTGGAAAATGGCGGAGCATAGAAGTGCCTCCTGTCATAATGATGCCGCGATCAATAATATCGCTGGCAAGTTCTGGTGGAGTTTCCTGCAATACATCACGAATTGCTTTAATGATTTCGCGGAGCTCCTTCCCCATCGCTTTTACCAAATCGTTTGTTTTGAGTTCTGCACTGCGTGGCAAACCAGTAATAAAATCGCGGCCACGCACTGTCATAACAAGTTCTTCTTCCATAGGCACTGCAGAACCAATACCAATCTTTACGTCTTCGGCACTCTTCTCACCTATCCCTAGATTGTACGTTCTCTTTATATAGTCTGCGATAGCGTGGTCCAGTCTGTCGCCACCACACTTCACCGATGTAGAGGCAACAATGCCACCAAGTGAAATCACCGCAACGTCGCAGGTGCCTCCACCAATATCAACCACCATGTTGCCACGCGCTTCTTGAATTGGAATACCTGCGCCAATAGCTGCAAGCACCGACTCTTTAACTACATACGCATTTTTTGCACCAGCACGAATGGCAGCCTCAACCACCGCGCGGCGTTCTGTTGATGTAACACCCGTTGGTACCGAGACCATCACTTCCGGACGAAACAGTTGCCATCGCCCAAGTGCTTTTGAAATAAAATAGCGAAGCATTGCCTGCGTAACGCGGTAGTCAGAAATAACCCCATCTTTCATCGGGCGGTATGCAATAATCTCGCCAGGCGTGCGGCCAATCATCTCTTTTGCTTCTGCACCCACTGCCAAAATACGTTTATCAATTTCGGAAATCGCCACAACTGATGGCTCATTTAAAACAACTCCCTTCCCCGGCACATACACGAGCGTGTTTGCAGTCCCTAAATCGATTCCAAGTTTCGGCGTAAAAAATGCCATTGCTTAGGCATTCTAATTCGTTTCTCGCGTTATGTTAAGGCCGAGCTTGGAAAGTCGTTCCTCTATATGCTCATAGCCTCGGTCAATGTGGTACACATTATCTATAGTTGAAGTCCCTTCAGCGATGGTTGCCGCCATAAGAAACGCGAGCCCTGCGCGGATATCGGGGCTTTTAAGTTCCGCAGCGTGGAGCGGTGTAGGGCCTTCAATGTGGGCATGCTGTGCATCGAGTAGCTCTATGTGTGCACCCATGCGGACTAGATCGGCAGTATAGGCTAGCCTTCCCTTCCAAATTGTTTCCGTTAGTAAACTCATGCCAGCAGCTTGAGTTAAATACACCGCAAGTGGTGGCTGAAGGTCTGTGGCAAAGCCGGGATATTCAGTAGTGCGTACATTCATTGCCTTAGGCTCACTGCAACCAGTGACTTCAATAAAATCTTTTCCAATTTCTAACTGCACGCCCGAACGCTGGAGCATTTCAGTAAGTGCACTGATATGTTCCGGTATGCAATTAGTAACGCGGACGCGTTCTCCAGCCAATGCACCAAGAAGTACAAAGGTTCCTGTTTCAATACGGTCAGGTGGTGTGTCGTATGAAATTCCGTTTGCACGAAGCATGCCGCCACCCACGATAGTCATAGTGTCAGTTCCGGCACCTGTAATCTGCGCGCCACATTCATTTAAATAAAATGCGAGGTCTGTGATTTCAGGCTCGCGCGCCGCATTACGTAGCACTGTTGTCCCTTCCGCAAGCGTAGCAGCCATCATAAGAGTTTCCGTTGCCGTAACGCTTATGGGCTCAAATGTTATTTCTGTACCTTTAAGTTTTTCTGCGGTGACGGTGTATGAGTCGTTTTCAAGCACAACCGTTGCTCCAAGTTTAGTAAACCCTTCCAGAAATAAATTGATGGGCCGAGGACCGATAACATCGCCGCCCGGGTGCGGAAATACAACTTTTCCAAAACGTGCCAACAGCGGCCCTGCAAAAACGATGGAGGCACGTATTTTGCGGGCTAGTTCATCAGGCAATTCTGATTTTGTAACGCCGTCTGTATTTACAACGTACGTATGATCGTCTTTTTGTACAACCGACGCACCCATATTCTCCAAAATTGCGCACTCTGAAGCAACATCTTCTATCTGCGGAACATTGGTAAGCATGACATCCCCTTCAAATAAAATAGTTGCAGCAAGTCCCTTTAGAATTGCATTCTTGGCACCACCGACGCGTATTTCGCCGGAGAGTGTCTTTTTACCTCCCAGACCTTCAACAACAAATCGCTCAGTCATTGGTTTGAGTCTTAGGTTTTACTTCCCACCAAAACTTTTTGGAGAATGCGCTTGGGCCATTTCGTTTCTGCGCATCGTCACAGACGCTTTTCAAAAAATACAGATCTTGCGTTGGAATGGCGACCAGCACACGCCCCATGCGGCCCATGGTCATCGGCGCCAAGCCATCTTGCACTCGCCCTGCATTTAATTTTTGTAGGAAGTATTCCATCAGTTCACCGCGTTCGGTTATCTTCAATTTCTTCAAAGGTTGCCGCATGTGTGAACCAATGTGTTCCATATGGTAAGTATACTCCTCTTCCTTTTCTGGGGAAATTATTGCATTATGCTGAATACATGAAGGATCCCGTTGTGCAGGAAGGCAACCCGGTATTGCGCGAAAAAGCGAAACCTGTGGCTAAAAAAGACATTGGCTCCAAGCAGCTAAGCGCTGTTATCGCGAAGATGAAAAAAACTCTCGCCGGAGAGAGCTTTGGTGTGGCCATAGCAGCTCCCCAAATTGGGGAGTCTCTTCAGATATTCGTTATCGCAGGCAAGGCATTTCTTACCGACGAAGATAAAAAAGCATTTGAAGAAACTGACACTACACAAGAGGTGCCGCCAGACATGGTATTTATAAATCCCGTATTGAAACGATTGTCGAAGAAAAAAAGAGAGATGAGCGAAGGATGCTTGTCAGTTCGTGGAACATACGGCCGCGTGATGCGACATGAAAAAGCTACTGTGCAGGCGCTCGATGAAAAAGGTAAGCCTTTCACCTATCATGGTTCAGAACTCATCGGACACATCTTCCAACACGAATATGACCATCTCCTAGGCATACTATATATAGACAAGGCTGTGCATGTAGAAGTAGATCCCGATATGGATATGCAGGAAGCTCGTAAAAAAATTAAAGAAAAACACGGCGCATAACTATGGCAAGCAAACCTCTTTTCGCGTTTTTTGGGACGCCAAAATTTTCCGTCCATGTACTCGATGCACTTGAGCGCCAAGGGATGTTGCCTGCGGTTGTGATCACTGCTCCGGACAGACCACAAGGACGCGGGCTCATGCTTACCTCATCCCCGGCAAAACAATGGGCAATGGAACGAGACATTGATGTACTTACTCCTGAAAAACTAAAAGATGAGGATTTCCTTGCAGAGCTCCAAAACACACAGTGGGATGTATTTCTTGTTGCGGCATATGCAAAACTTATTCCAAAAAATATCTTGGAGATGCCGAGACGCGGCAGCTTGAATGTTCACCCATCACTTCTTCCAAAATTCCGTGGCCCCTCGCCTGCCCTCTCAGCAATTCTTGCCGACGAGCGTGCAACGGGCGTCACTATTATGCAGATGGCAGAGAAGATGGATGCGGGACCTATTGTTGCACAAGCACGTATTGAACTCGAAGAAGAAGCGTGGCCACCCAAAGGCAGTGAATTTGAAACACTTCTTGCAACAGAGGGTGGTAATTTGCTTGCAGAAACTCTTCCTCATTGGATCTCGGGCCAAATCGATGCAGAGCCCCAAGACGAGTCTCAGGCAACATTTACACGAAAGTTTACTGATGCAGATTCCCTTATCGACCTACACGGTGATGCTCGCGAACAACTTTTAAAAATTCGAACATTTGATAAAAATCCACGCGCTCATTTTATCCAAAACGATAAGCGCATAATCATTACCGAAGCGCAGATTCGGGATGGGAAACTTGAGCTCCTCAAAGTTATCCCTGAAGGGAAAAAGGAAATACCCTACGCGGACTTCGCCCGCACCCTTTCAAACTAGCGTTTTTTTGCTATATTAGAGCGTATTCCCGCCCTGGGGATTTATATTCCGCGATAGCTCAATGGTAGAGCAGGTCGCTGTTAACGA
>CAYGIN010000009.1:0-14958 GCA_964349995.1 uncultured Candidatus Saccharibacteria bacterium
GAAGAGATGCAACCTCAGTGGCATGAATTAAAAAATATTCCGCTAGAAGAAATGTGGCCATCCGACCCATATTGGGTCCCACTCGTTTTACAACAAGGAAAGAAAATAGAGGCTGAATGTCTCTTCATCGGCTCCGAAAAACCTTTTCCAGTAGGGAAGTTTGAATATACGGAAAGTATGTTTTACTAGCAGCAGAAGGACGGAGGGCGCTGAAATGGGCTTCAAAGTTTCTCTCTTTGTTTTGTTTGCGCTACTGTTTGGTTTTGGTATTTCGTGCATGATTGAACCTTCGTGGGTGCTGTCGTTCACCAGCAACCCGAACAATCTCTCGAAGGAACAAACCGCGAAGCTTGGGCTCATCGTGGTCATCATCTCGCTGGGGCTTGCTGCTCTGGTGGCCACAACGGCGCTCATATCTCCTGAGGAACATTGGGAGGATGAGAAACGTCTCGACCTCGACTGACACAGCCCCCGCTTGCGGGGGCTTTTCTTTTCCTATTTCCTTCTCTGCCCATGAAACTTCTTATGGACCTCATGGAGGTGTTTGTCGGTAACGTGGGTGTAGACCTGCGTGGTGGTTATGTTTGCGTGACCAAGAAGCGCCTGCACAGAACGAAGGTCAGCACCGTTTCCAAGTAGGTCAGTTGCAAAAGAGTGGCGGATAACGTGCGGTGTTACTTTGCGGGTGATGCCTGCCTTGGTCGCATATTTCTTTACGAGGCGTTCGATGGAACGGGGAGTGAGGCGCAACTCTTTCGCATTCTTAGAATTTTTTCCCATTTGTATAAACAGTGCATCATCTATGTCGCCACGTTTGTTTAAATATTCTTTAAGAGTTTTTTTAGCAGCAGGGGAGAGAAAAACAACACGAATTTTTTCGCCCTTGCCTCGGATAGAAAATTCATCACGACTCAAATCTAAATCACGATTAAGCGAACATAGTTCTGAAACACGAAGACCTGTTGAAAAAAATAATTCTAAAATCGCTCTATCGCGGAGATCAGAAAGGTTGCTACCTTTTGGCCCACCCATCAAACGCTCAAGCTCAGCCGCAGTAATAAGATCCAAATCGCGTGCGCCAACTTTCGCAAGTTCAATGCGTTCAGGGTTTAGAGACTCAATTTCACGCTTTCGCAAAAATTTTAAGAACGCCCTCAGCGAAATCATGTAGTAGTTCTGGGTTTTGTGCTTCATCGTGCCTGAAGTCCCAGCCTGTCTATTTAAATGGAGGCGGAACTCGCGCACAGACTGTTCCGTGAGCTTGGAAGGGGAGGTGATTTTGCTAAACCCTAAGAAACGAGTGAGATATCGGTCGTAATTTTCGACCGTTTTTACGCTACGGCCCTTCTCAATCTCCAAATACTCTAAAAATTGGGTTTTAAGGGAAGCGAGGGTCTCTGCCATACCCTATTCTAACCCCTCCGCCAGCTGGCGGATTGTGCGACGCTTGGGTACTTGACAAAACCCATAGCGTGGTTTATACTTGCACCTAAGCTTGTTTAACCAAGCGAACAACCAGGAGATTCCCCTTTGAAATCGTTCTTCCAAATGTTCCAGCGCCTTTTGGCGAAGTTCCGCCCGACGATCGTTTTGGTCCGGGATCTGAACCTCCAAGAGCGCGCCATCGACAACTTCGACCTCGAGCCGTCTACGCGGCCCAAGCGTTAAAGTTTCAGCAGGCTGTCTCCGCCGCCCCGCTGAACCCGGTAGTTTTTCTTCCCACTTAGCAGGGGAGGGAGAACTGCCGGGTTTTCTACTTTTAGAGCGCCCCTCTTGCGGAATCACTAAGGCTGTGCTAGTATGTGGGCACATGCTTACACGCACGAAAAAACTGAAAGTGGTCAAAGATGCTGCAATTCACGATAAGGACACTGGTTCTCCAGAGGTCCAGATCGCCCTTTTGAGCAAAAGCATCGAGGAACTTACCTCACACTTGAAGAAACATCTTAAAGACAAGCACTCACGTCGCGGCCTTTTGCAGATGGTGGCTGACCGCCGCACACATTTGAAGTATCTAGAGACGAACTACAAGAAGCGCCACGTCGCTATCGTCAAAAAACTCGGTCTCAAGAAGTAATCACTTCTTCATTTTTCTTAGTATATAGTTAAGTGGGCATAATTTTGGTTTCTGTTCTGTTCTCAATTTTTAAAAGCTAGTTCGTTATTTGTTTTATTTATATGGCAATCATCAAACACAAAGGCCAGCGCGTCGGCATTTTTATAGACACGCAAAATCTCTACCACAGCGCAAAAAACCTTTATAAATCAAAGGTTAACTTCGGCAACGTAGTTAAAGAAGCGCTCGCAGGGCGCCAACTTATCCGTGCAGTGGCATATGTTATTCGCACAGAATCTGAAGAAGAAAAAGGCTTCTTCGATGCCCTTAACAAACTCGGCATTGAAACCCGCGTTAAAGATATTCGCGTATTTTCAGGTGGAGCTAAGAAAGCAGACTGGGACATCGGTCTTGTTATCGACGCTATCGCAATGGCCCAGAAGCTCGACACTATTATCCTCGCCACAGGCGACGGCGACATGGTGCCTCTTGTTGAATATGTTCGCTACACCTACGGCTGTCAGGTTGAAGTTATCGCCTTTGGCAAATCTGCCGCAGGCATACTTCGCGACGCCGCAGATGAATTTATCGACATGGGCGACAACCCACGCAACTATCTCATCAACTATCGTGGCGGTGGAGGCAAAGGCTTCTCCATCCCAGGTTTTGGCCATGTAGCCAAACCTACAGAAGACGAAGGTGTCGATGTAGGCCAAGAAGTCTACGACGACTCAGATCCAGAAGATCAATAGAAGATAGAAAGAAACACCGACTAGAAATAGTCGGTGTTTTGCATTACAGTGTCTATATATAAGTAAGCGCGAAGGGCGCGGATACGTAGGCCTTCTCTATATAGAAAGGAGACCTAACATTCGCGAACTTCGCATAAAAAGGTATGCAATCAAAGAAGTTCGAAACACAGGTGGGCGGCAAGACTTTGTCTGCCGAGTTCACTGACCTCGCAGAAAACGCCAACGGTTCGGTTATTGTGCGCTACGGAAATACAGCATTGCTTGCAACTGCTGTTATTTCCTCACGCACACGCGATGATATCGACTATTTCCCATTGAGCGTTGAGTTCGAAGAACGCTACTACGCAGCAGGCTCTATCGGCGGTTCCCGCTTTGTTCGCCGTGAAGGCCGCCCATCTGAAGCCGCCATTCTTTCTGGCCGCGTCGTTGACCGCACTATCCGTCCGCTTTTTCCCCAACACCTCCGCAACGAAGTACAGGTAATCATCACCATGCTCGCGCTTGATGAAGAAGATCCGGCCGCAGTCGCGGTAAACGCAGCCTCTCTCGCACTCGCAACATCTGACATCCCATGGGGTGGCCCAGTTGCTGCGGTACGCATTGGCAAAAAACTTGGTGGAGATTTTATCGTCAATCCATCATATAAAGACCGCGAAGATGCGCAAAACGTCTTGGACATCCTTGCCTGCGGAAAAGACGGCACAATAAACATGATCGAAGTCGGCGCGCACGAAGTGTCTGAGGATGACATTGCTGCAGGGTTTGAATCTGCTGTAAATGAACACAATAAGATTCTGGAATGGCAGAAAAAGATAGTGGCAGAGATAGGCAAACAAAAACGTGATGCTGCAAAGCCAGAAGTCCCTGCCGCACTTAGCGAACTATTTGAAACTGAATTTAAACAAAAATTGAGCGAGGCCGTATTCTGCGGAGCGCCTAGCAAGGATGCTATCCATGAAGTGCAAGACGCGTGGAAAGAAAAATTGAAAGAAGAAACATACGCTGAAATTAATCCTGGAGTGGCGAAGCGTTTTCTTGAAGATAAAGTAGACGAAGAAATTCACCGCGGCGCTGTCGAAGACGGCAAGCGCGCAGACAATCGTAAGTTCGATGAAGTGCGTCCTCTGTTTGCAAAAGCAGGTGGCGTCTCTGACATCCTGCACGGCTCAGGTATTTTCTACCGCGGCGGCACGCACGTATTTAGTGCACTTACACTCGGCGGCCCAGGAGATTCACAAGTTATTGATTCGATGGAGGAGCACGATGTTAAAAAACGCTTTATGCACCACTACAACTTTCCACCGTACTCGGTAGGAGAGAGCGGCCGCGTTGGTGGGCTCAATCGTCGCACGATAGGTCACGGCGCGCTTGCAGAAAAAGCACTTGAAGCAGTCATTCCTTCCGTTGAACAGTTTCCGTACACAATTCGTGTCGTGTCTGAATGTCTCGCAAGTAACGGCTCAACCTCGATGGGTTCTGTCTGCGCATCAACACTCGCACTTATGGACGGAGGCGTTCCGCTAAAAGCACCGGTTGCTGGTATCGCGATGGGCTTGATGCTTTCAATGAACGGCAATGGTCGCTACAAAGTTCTGACAGATATCCAGGGACCGGAAGACGAATTTGGCGACATGGACTTTAAGGTCGCAGGCACACGCACAGGAGTTACTGCAATCCAAATGGACATCAAACTCGACGGCGTACCTGTACCAATTTTGGTTGAAGCGCTTGCAGGCGCAAAAGTGGCACGTCTGCACATACTCGATGTGATTGAAAAAGAAATTGCTACACCGCGCACAAAAATAAATTCTCGAGCCCCAGAAATCATCACGATGAATGTTCGCCCCGACCAAATCGGTTTGGTCATCGGTGGGGGAGGAAAAACTATTAACGGCATTAAAGACACCACCAAGGTTAGCGATATCACTATCGAAGATGATGGTTCTATTTTCATCACCGGTAAAAATGGCACAGCACAACTCGCGCAGACAATGATCGAAGCGCTCGTAAAAGAATACAAAGCGGGCGAGATGTACGAAGGCGAAGTAACTCGCATGATGGACTTCGGCGCATTCGTTCGCATCGGCCCAGGCAAAGACGCTGAAGGCCTCGTACACGTTTCTGAAGTCGCACCATTCCGCATCGATAAAATTGGTGGCGCACTTTCTGTTGGAGATAAAGTGCGGGTTATGATTAAAGAGATAGACGAGAAAGGCCGTCTAAATCTTTCGATCAAAGCTGCCGATCCAGACTTCGCAACACGCAAAGGTCTGACACCGTCTACCCAACCAAATGGACCACGATCCTCAGGACCAAAATTCTAAAAATAGTTTAGATCTCAGTAACATCTTGCTTCCAAAAAAGGACGCCCCTTCTGTCGATTCTGCCCAACGCGTTGATGCAGGAACACTTATGCAGCAGGAACAAGCGGCTACTCTTAAGTCTCCGGCTTCGAGTGATTCTGTTTCACAGCCTCCTGTAACCCGCCCTCCGCAAGAAGATGTCGCCCCTCTTCAGACGTTTCAGGGTGATATCGCAAGCGTAATGCAAGGTGGAGGCGTTTCTGTAGTCTCAATAGCCGCAGCGGAAGCTAAACGGCGGGGGACTCAGCCTGTTTCACAGGATGCCCAAATAACAAACGCTCCAGCGCCTCATACGCTTCGTAACATCCTCTTCGCGCTTATTGGTTTGCTATTTGTAGCTGGCGCTATCGGCGCTCTTGCCTATATTGTACTCTCTACTGCGCCGCTTGCGCAACAGCAAGTTGGAGTTACGCCATTCATCGCCATCGACAGCACAAACACAGTTTCTGTAGACCCAACCATCAAAGGTCCGGGCTTGATGCAACGTCTTGTTTCGGCAAAAAATTCAGTTTCAATTTCACTTGGATTAGTTGCTCAACTCTATGTGCAGCAAACAGCACCCGGCACTGATGCAGAGCCAACGTACATGAACGCTCAGACACTCCTCTCTACACTGGCTCCCGAGTTGCCCGCTACGTTCACGCGCAACGTTGCTCCGGTGTATCTTCTTGGGGTTCATTCCTTCGGAGTTAACCAGCCATTTCTGATTTTGAAAGTTGATTCATACGAGCAGGGATACGCTGGCATGCTCGGGTGGGAGCAGATGATGAAAAAAGATCTCGCGCCGCTCTTTACGTATGTGCCGGCTCCTAAGGTAGGAACGCCTGCGCAGGCTCTCACCTCGGCAGCTTCTACTACGGCATCGTCAACTTCTGCAGTAGCTACCTCCACTCCAGAAATTCCTCCGCTTCAGACTGGTTTCACAGATGCCATAGTACAAAACCATGATGCGCGAGTTACGGTAGACCAGTACGGCACCATTAATTTCCTGTGGACTTTCCTCGACAGGCAAACCCTAGTCATAACTACGAATCCGGACACGTTGCGTGAAATTATTACCCGTCTTAAACAGGCGCCCATCCTCTACAAGTCAACTTCTCAATAACGCAGAGTTTGGTATTATACACAGCATGAATATCGAAAACGTTTCACATTTTAAACAAAAATTAGAAGACGAGTTGCTCGAGGTTGAAGACCGTTTGAAGGCAGCTGGCATGCAAAACGAAGCGGGGGAGTGGGAAGTGCGCGACACAGACGCTGATGAAACCGCAACAGAGTCTGACGAGCTTGCTGACCGCATGGAAGAATACGGAGAGAAAAAAGCCGAGGTTGGTGAAATAGAAATCCATTGGCGCAACATCGAGCGCGCAATTGAAAAAATTGAGCTTGGAACCTATGGCGCCTGCGAAGTTTGCGGCGAAACAATTGAAGAAAATCGTCTTGAAATAAATCCATCTGCACGTACGTGCAAAACACACATGGACGACGAGGCAACCCTGCCCGCGTAATCCACTAACTAAAAATTTATTTTTTCTATACCTCGGGACTAAGTTTCCCGAGGTATTTATTTTTATAAACTGGGCACATGCAATATGCGCGTGTATACGGGGCTCAGACTTCGCTCCTCACTCCGCATATTGTGTCGGTAGAAACTGATCTTTCTAGAGGATTACATTCGTTTACTATTGTTGGTCTTCCAGACAAAGCTGTAGAGGAAAGTCGAGACAGAGTTGCTGCAGCTATTAAACATTCTGGTTTTGATTCTCCAAAAAGCAGAAACCAGCGAATCGTTATATCTCTTGCCCCGGCAGACCTGCGTAAAGAAGGCCCTATGTTTGATCTTGCCATTGCGCTTTCGTATCTCCTTGCGGCGGATGATATCCGATTCGACCCAGAACACTATTTATTTGTTGGGGAACTTTCCCTTGATGGCAATCTTCAACCAGTGCGCGGCATTTTACCTCTGGTTGCCGAAGCAAAACGAAAAGGGAAACGCGCCATCTTTGTTCCAAAGAAAAATGAGAGGGAGGCGGCGCTTGTAAACGGAATCGAAGTGTATGGCGTAAACACCTTAGGGGAGGTCGTTGATCATGTGAACGAGAAAAAGGAGTCGGGGAAACGCCAGCTTGTAAAACTTGAGCCAACTCCGCCCACAAAGCTGGAGCCGTCGCTGCAAGAATCACAATTTGCGTTTGAAGATATCCGAGGGCAGGCAAGCGCGAAGCGCGCGGCAATTATTGCGGCAGCCGGGGGACACAACCTAGGACTTAGTGGGCCGCCTGGTACTGGAAAAACGATGTTGGCGCGAGCGCTTGCCTCTGTGCTTCCACCACTTTCGTTTGACGAAGTACTGGAAGTAAATGGCATTCACTCTATTGCGGGCCTGCTCCATGACAAACTTCTAACTGTTCCTCCATTTCGTTCGCCGCACCATACAGCGAGCTATGTTTCCATCGTGGGTGGCGGCTCCAACGTGCGCCCAGGAGAGGTAACACTCGCACATCGGGGTGTTTTATTTTTGGATGAGTTCCCAGAATTTGATAGACGGCTTATTGAAGCTCTAAGGCAACCACTAGAAGACAGAGTGATTGCAGTAGCCCGGGCAAAAGGCACAGCGGTATATCCCGCCCGTTTTACGTTAGTGGCGGCAATGAACCCCTGCCCGTGTGGCAATTACGGCCATCCTGAAGTTGCCTGCACATGCAGTCCCATGTCGCTTGAGCGTTACCGGAGAAAAATTTCTGGTCCTATAGCTGACCGTATCGACCTTTGGATAGTTATGGGGCCAGTGGACTTACCCGAGCTTGGAAAAAAATCTGCGCGTGGTACAGAGACAGAAGCCGCACGAAAACAAGTACTCGACGCAAGAAATATGCAGTACGCTAGGTACAGCTCCTCGACTTCGCTCGGAGTAAATAAAACAAATAGCGATCTTTCGCCTCGTGAGCTTGAAAATTTTGTTCCGCTTTCAACTGCCGCCCGTACTGTATTAGAAAAAGCAGGACAGAGGCTTTCGCTTTCTCCCCGCGCATTTCACCGTGTAATAAAAGTTGCTCGCACTATTGCAGACTTAGATGCCTCACCTGACATCAATGAGTCACATATCCTCGAAGCCCTACAGTATCGACAACGTAAAACGTAGGACTCGCACTTTTCATACACTGTGGTAGATTTCTGTCAGAATTCACCAATGAGAAGGAGCGGTTCGATGAAATATTGTTCTTTCTGCGGCAAAACAAACTTGGAAGTGCGGGCGCTCATTGCCGGCGAAGTCTCCAACATTTGTGATGAGTGCGTCGATGCGTGCGTCGACACCCTCACAGAGAGAGGAATTTCTTTGTTCCCTGAAGTTGCAAGGACGACCAACGAGGCTGTCCTTGCTGAAGCATTGAAATTCGTCCTCAACGGCGAATCCGAGCACTTCACTCACTCAAAGCCCATCTACGGACAGAGTCGCTCGGGCCGAATGTTCTTCCAGCAAGCGTGCATCAGAGCAGCAATATTTGGATTCGACAAACCTCTGTCACCAGAAGGGGTTGCCAAAAACCTGATGACTTTAGCGGCGAACGGAGCTCGGTATTCTCCCGAGAATCTACCCAACGCTTCCAAGGGGTGGGCGATTAGCTACGTCATCATCGACGGCCGGAGAGTCGCAATCGCGTGGGCAGAATGGATAAAGGAATAGGACATCGCGCGGATCTGCAAGGGTTCGCGTTTTTCTTTTGCTATATCAAAATATTTTATTAGCGTGAGCCAACTCGGAGGCTTGCGAATGGGTTTTTGGCACCACGGACTTCGAAGTGGAGGTGGAAGCCGGTAGACTCGCCAGTAGAACCAACCTTACCGATAACTTCACCCTGGTCAACCTGAACTCCGGGAGAAACGAGTACTTTGCTTAGGTGCGAATAGAGTGTTTGAGTCCCGTTTGAGTGTTGGATAACGATATAGCTACCATAACCGCCGTTCCATGCGCCGTTGCCATTTGCAACGATGACAGTGCCTCCTGCCGCTGCATAAATAGATGTGCCTTTCGGAGCGCCAATATCAACACCGTTCCAACCATGGAGACCTTGCGTGACCACTCCACCTGCGACTGGCCAGATATAGTAACCGGAAATAACGGGACCGGAACCACCCGCAATATTTTTTGGTTTAGGAGTCGATTTTGATGGAGCTGGTGCTAATACACCGTTTGGAATCAACAACACCTCACCTACAGTGAGCGCCTGGCCATCTGCCAATCCGTTATATACTGCGATGCCGTGTGCGTCGGAACTGTATTTCTTTGCCAATGACGACATCGTCTCACCCTTAACAACCGTGTGTTGAACTCCGGTGATAGGCAGAATGATGAGCACCTGACCTGGCTGGATTACCCCTTTCTTAATGTCGTTGGCTCCAAGAATGGTGTTGACCGACACATCGAACATCTCGGCGATGCTCGAGAGGGTATCGCCTGGGCGCACGGTGTAAACACTTATCTGTTGGTTGGTTGGCAGATTTTCAATATCAGCCGCCGTTCCGGAAGGTCCTTCTTGGGCAATAAGCGCTGAGCCGTTGACCATGGTAATACCACCGCCGCCAACTGAAGGGCTTGGATCCAAGTTTACGGCTGGAGCAAGCAAGCTCATTCGTTGCGAGTTAGATGTTCCGGCCGACGCGCCACTTACAGTAGTAGCCGAGCCATTCAAAAGGGAAGAAAAAATACTAGCTGAGGCTAGTATCGGCATAGAAAACGCAAAAGATGCTCCGCATAGGGCGAGCATAATCATAGCGAACTTTTTTGCCTTCAAAGAAGGGTCTGTAGTAGGGTGCTTTAAGATAAGCCTATTGGGTCCTCGCCCTGCAGTTTCAGCAATTAAATGGCTTTGTTAAGCCACTTCATCTATCGTTCATCAAGTACTATCTAACTATATAAAAGGAGGGGGGAGGGTCAACTTGACGGGGTAGTATCTGTGGACAATGGTTGGGGTGGTCCGGAAATATCCTACCCCGTAAGGGTATATTTAGATGAAGCTAACCTATTTACAGCCGAGCAAAGTTGTACTGTAGTGTTGTGGTTAGGGGAATTCAGGCTCTCGGGGTACTTTATAGAGATGTCTGCCCACGAAGGTCTTAACGATGCTCAAAAAACCGCTGTTACCTCAACTGATGGGCCAGTACTCGTAATCGCAGGCGCTGGAGCAGGGAAAACCCGCGTTATTGCACATAGAATTTTAGAAATCGTGCGTAAAGGAACTGCGCCTGAGCAGATTTTGGCCATAACATTCACCAACAAAGCCGCCTCGGAGATGCGGGAGAGGGTTCATGGGTTGTTAGGCGTTACGGAGGACCGACCTCCGGAAGCTTCCGGAGGTCGGTCCTCCGGAGCCGCACCCTTCGTCTCCACCTTCCACTCTCTTGGCCTCCAAATCATTAAAGAGAATGCAAAACTGCTTGGTTTTAAGCGCACACCTACTATTTATGATCGAGGCGACTCTTTGCGAGAGATAAAATCAGCACTTAAGCAGGTCGGCACTGAGGAGATTGAACCGCGTTCAGCCTTGGGCACAATCTCCAAACAAAAAGGGCAGGGAGTCACCCACGATATATTTACCGAAAAAACCGCAACTCCTCGCGACCGACTAATCGCACAGGTGTGGCTTATATATGAACAAGCCCTTAGAAAAGATGGGGCTGTAGATTTTGACGATCTACTTCTTCGTTCGATGCTACTGCTTCGCACAAACAAAGAAATTCGCGAGCGGTACCAAAACCGTTGGCGTTTTGTGCATATAGATGAATATCAAGACACCAACTCAGTTCAAGCTGAGATGGCAGAATTATTGATTGGACCGGCGCGCAATATTTGTGCGGTGGGAGATATAGACCAAACTATTTATGGATGGCGCGGTGCCGAGATTGCAAACATGCTTATGTTTGAAAAGAAATTTCCAGGCGCAAAAATAATCTTACTTGAAGAAAATTATCGCTCAACAAAAACCATTCTTGCGGCAGCAAACGAAGTTATCGCAAAAAACGTCTATCGTCGCGAAAAAAATCTTTACACCAAAAATGTTGATGGGGAACCGCTCGGCATTTACCAAGCGTTTGATGAAACAGATGAAGCCGGTTTTATTGCACGCAAAGTAAAAGAAGGGATTATGGAAGGCAAGAAGCCCAAAGATTTTTGTGTGCTCTATCGCGCTAACTTCCAATCACGCGCAATAGAAGAACAGCTGCTTGCCGCCGATATCCCGTACCAGGTGCTCGGGACACGTTTCTTCGAACGCAAAGAAGTTAAAGATGTTTTGTCATTTATAAAAACCGCCATATTTGAAACACCAGCAGATCTCGCACGTATTGCAAACGTTCCACCGCGCGGTATTGGAAAAGTAACGCTTCTAAAGTTGCTGAACGGCAAAGAAAATGAGCTTACAGGTGCTGTGCGCGAGAAAATACATTCACTGCATTTATTGCTACAGAAAATAAAAATGGGGGCGGAAGAATTAAAACCTTCTGAGCTTGTTCGCTTCGTTATAACAGAATCGGGACTGGAACGAATGATGAAAGAAGACAAACTTGAAGGACCCGAGCGACTCGAAAACCTGCGCGAATTAGTTTCGCTTGCAACTCGCTACGACAACACTCCTGTGCATATAGAAGGTCTGCATCAATTTCTTGAAAACGCAGCACTGCAAAGTGATCAAGATGAACTTAAAGAAGACTCAAACGCAGTACGTTTGATGACTGTCCACGCCTCAAAAGGACTTGAGTTTCCAAATGTTTTTATCACTGGTCTTGAAGAAGGTTTGTTCCCGTACGAACGTATGGGTGGGGATGGGGAGGACCGAGACGACGAAGAAGAGCGCCGTTTAATGTATGTCGCCATTACTCGTGCACAGAAGAAAGTATTCCTTACGTTTGCCTCGTACCGCACTGTCTTTGGTTCAAAAAATTCAACAATTCCTTCTCAATTCCTCTCCGACATCTCAGACAGTTTAGTTTCCTGGGAAGCACCGGAACGCATTGGCAGAACTATATATTTGGATTAGTCTGCGTACATCGGTATGTATAAAAAGAAGTCACTCGGGCAGCATTTTTTGAATAGCCCCGCATATTTGCGGGCTATTGTTGACGCCGCAGGAGTGCAGAAAGGGGACTTGGTTCTTGAGATTGGGCCAGGGGAAGGCGCGCTTACAAAAGAACTTCTTGAACGCGGCGCGACGGTGGTTGCGGTTGAAAAAGATCACCGTCTTATTCCAATGCTCCAAGTAACATTTGATAAACAAATTTACAGCAAGCAACTTGAACTTATTGAGGCAGACGCGCTGGAACTCAGCGCAGAGAAATTAGTAGGATCGAGAGAATTTAAATTAGTCGCGAATATTCCGTATTACATTACGGGGGCGTTGCTTAAAAAATTTCTCTCTGAGGAAGAGGTGCAGCCAAGCGCCCTTGTATTTTTAGTACAAAAAGAAGTTGCTGAGCGAATTGCTAAAAGTAAGAAAGAAAGTATTTTGTCACTTTCAGTAAAAGTGTATGGGGAAGTAATCTATGTAAAAACAGTTCCGCGCGGTGCCTTTAGCCCAGCACCAGAAGTTGATTCTGCAATTTTGCTTGTTAAAGATGTTTCAAAAAAGAATTTTAAAAATGAAAAAGAGGAACAACGATTCTTCACACTCGTACGTGCAGGATTTTCACAAAAAAGAAAGAAGCTGAAAAATAATCTTGCAGGTGTATTTGGTTCAGAAACCGTTGTGCACATGCAAGCAGCGGGTATCCCCGAAGATGCTCGCGCTGAAGATGTAGCGCTGGTGCAGTGGCTTACACTGATGCGTTCATAATCTAAGGTATTAAGGTCTTGGAAGAAGACTTTGGTTTGCCCATTGCATACGCTCTCCCAGAAGTGGCGGGACAGGAATCCAGAATGGATATGCTGGTATCTGACATGAAAATGGTGCTGTCGGGAGCGAAGGAGGAATACAGCAGAAGTACGGAACGTCCGCTATTCCTAATATTTGTTGTCCTATAACGTATGGAGGAGGGTCAGGGTTAGGCGAAGGTGGGTAGAATGGAAGGAGTCCGGGAGGCGGCACTCCTCGCAAGGTGGCCGGTGTCCATATATAGAATGGTTGTTTTGTAGCTGGGGCTGGAACAATTGTTACAAACTCTGAAGGCCCTGCATAGCTTAGGCACGGCACGAAAGCTGCTATTTTACCCCCGAACGAGAGACCGCTTGCAGCCGCCGAGGCTGTAACAGGGGCCACTAGAAGCGAAAGAGAGAAGACGGAAGAAAAGATGGAGGTTAGGATATTCATATCCATATTATACTGTAGAGAATGGATTCTGGCCGATATCTTCCAAGTACGCAATTTTCTCTTATAGCAATCTCTCTATTTCTTTCGGTGGGCCTTGTATTTGCTGCCGACCATATAACCAAGCCTTCCGGACAAGGCTCACTTTCTGTCGACACTACGAGAGTGCCGGCCGCCGCAGGCGACTGGAAAGCTTCCCTTGAGACAGTGCAGAATAATTCGGGCATTTCGCTCCCTGCCGCACCGGATCAAAATACCGTTGAGGCGCTGTTGCAAGCCGCCCAAAGCAACAATCTTACAGAATCTGTGTCGCGAAGCCTATTTGTAAACTTAGTAAATGCTAAAGGGCAGGGACTTGGCAGTGACATCCCCACGCAAGATCAAATAGTTGCACAGGCTCTTTCCCAGGTACCTACCACTCTTACCGCAAAAACGTATTTTGCAGAAGATTTTACTCTTACTGACAACTCATCTGCATCACTGCACGCGTATGGCAACGCGGTAATGACAATTCTGCAAAAAAATTCCAATCAAGAATATGCAAAGACGCTCGTTATCATCGATGCCATTACGACCAAAAATGATGGAACCCAACTCGAACTACTAAAACCTATTCAGAAAACCTACGAGCGTATAGCGGATGAATTGGCGGCGACACCTGTACCAAAGATGATGGCGCCTTTTCATCTTCAAGTTGTAAACGATTTTGAAAATATAGCGGCAACATACGACAAGTTTGCATCTCTTATCGGCGACCCTCTGAGTGGAATCGCAGCAATTCAGCAATATAGGACGCTCACGCAAGATGCCGGCCAAATGTTCATAAACATCGCACAAACTTTCGATAAGAACGATATACTTTTCAATACAAGCGAGCCCGGAGCCACGTGGGCTATTCTTCTGCAATCGCAGTAACACACAATGAATAAAAAACTTGTTTACATTATCCTCATTGCTCTCGCGGTTCTACTTTTAGTTGCATTGCTATGGTGGTGGTTTTTGAAAAGGGAAGGGAGTGCAATCCAAAACACTGGCACGTTCGGTACCGCACAAAATGTCCAGCAAAATAACGGTTCTTCAGGCGGGACTCCAACGAACGTTGGTGCTCCATTGTCTGGCCCAGATGTGGCAACAGACGTAGACCAAACAAATATTCAGCTTGGAGGCACTGGGCAAAATACCGCAAACGGCCAAATACCAAACCAAGGCGATGTAACTGTTGGGCCTATTAGCGTGGGGCCTCCTGTAGTAGTCGGCACGGTAGGGGTGCCGAATGTTGTGTGGCTTTCAGGCTCTCCAGCAAACACGGATACGGGAATAGTGAGCGGCCCTGGAACCGTGTTTAACCCAACTGCCATAAATCAAATTGCCCAGTCAAATCCAACTGGCAACGGTGGAATTTTGCCTAACATCGGCTACAACGGGTACGGGCAGCAGCAAGGAAGTGGCAGTGATTCAGGTTTAGGCTCTGTCGCAATAGCGGCGGGAGT
>CAYGIN010000009.1:15058-18375 GCA_964349995.1 uncultured Candidatus Saccharibacteria bacterium
TGGCAAAAAGTTTTGATGAAATCATCAGCGCCCTTATCAACCAACTAATGACTCGCACATTGCAAGGTGGTCTTTCAAACCTGAGCGGACAGAACGGCTACGCAAGCAACTTCTATACAGCGGACCAACAACAGTCACAAAACGGGCAGCAGGAACTGCTTGCACAAATGCAAAGCGACACAGGGACTGCAGGCCAATACGGGAATGTCCAGCAGGGAAGTATTCAGGATATCCAAAGTGCACAAAATCAACTTAACAACGCATACAATTGCTGGAACAATATCGCGCAAGCAAGCAGTACGACGATAACGGCATCAATGAGGGCACAGGCCACTACAGATGCCGCCGCCGCATCTACAACCCTCAACTCGCTCAATACGACGGTTGACTCATATAACGATAGAATTACGAAAGTGAACGTTGCAATAATTGCACTTCAACAACTACAAAGCCGTGTGCTTTCCGCTTCATCAGGCGCTGATATATCGGCCATACAAGCCGACTACAGCGCTGCAAAAGCTTCAGGACAATTTCCAACAGGTGCTGATGTGACAAACGCCCAGCAAAACCGCGTAACGCTGCAAAGCCAAATGTCGACCATAAGCCAACAGGCAAACACCTCCCTCCAACAATGTAATGCTATTTTCTAACCCCCTGACATACGGCAAAGGAAAAACTCTGCGACGCATCGTAGCGGCATTTTTACTGCTACTTGTATTCTTGCTGCCTGTTCAAAATGTTTTGACTACGCCTGTTGTCTCGGTAGCGCAGGCTGCAGACCCAACATTCTGCAGCGAGGCAAGCACGTGTCTCACCAGCATCGTGTATCTTTTTGCAGTCTATATACCAACAAACTTCGCCTATGCCGCTGGGTATCTTTTTAATGGCGCTCTTCAACTTGCATTAAACAGTGCTTCCTACGCATTGAATTTCCTTTCCCTGGGGTGGACGGTTGTACGCGATATTGCCAACCTGACATTTATCTTCATCCTTATATACATCGCGTACATCATTATTATGCGTGCGGAAAGTTCGGGGACAATGCGTATGCTTGCCTGGGTTGTGGCGATGGCACTGCTTATTAACTTCAGCTTCTTTATAACGCGCACAGTTATTGATGCTGGAAATATTCTTGCAGTACAGTTCTACAATGCTATAAGCATCCCAAATTCTATACCTTCACCACTAAGCACACAGCAATGCCCGCCAAACTGTATTAAAGACCTGACGGGGGGCATTATGGACGCCGTAAAGGTTCACAGTATTTTGGGAGATAAATCATTCGGTGCTTTTATGACATCATCTGGAAGCGGTTTGGAGGCATTTGCTAAAAACGTGCTTGTGCAAACATTGGTATTCATATCCGTTGGAATATTTTTATCATTGCTTGGATTCGTATTTCTTATCGTTGGTATAAAATTTATCGTCCGTATCGTGGTACTGTGGCTCACCATAATAGCCTCTCCACTTGCATTCGCAGCCCACGCGCTTCCTAACAACAAGAAGGTTATGGGGTACTACCAGATGTGGCAGGACAATTTGATACAGTCGGCGTTTTACCCTGCAGTATTCTTGTTTTTGTTTTTTATAATGAACTTGTTTTTGCAGGCATTGGCTGGCGGACAAGGTCTTATTCCTGATATTTTCGGCGCCATCGCACAGATAAACAGCTCGGGCGCCGGCGCGGCCCAAGCCGGCATAAGCATTATCGCAAATATCGGAGTCCGCATGGGTCTCGTAATAGTGCTTCTTTACTTCGCGATGAAAGCTTCGGACTCCTTCAGCTCTATGGGAAGCGGAATGGCGAATAGTATTACGAGCTGGGCGGGGGGCGCAGTAAGTGGGGTAGCAAGCCGTGCGGCACGTGCAGGCTTTGCTACTACCGCATGGACTGGACGCAATACTGTTGGCCGCGCAGCCAATTACGCGTCGAGAAGCAACTTGGTAAACAACCTGGCCGCAAGGAGCATCTGGGGCCGCCCAGTTAAAGCAGGGCTCGAAGGCATTGCGAAGGGTAGTTATGACGCGCGCGGGCTTCCAGGCCTGCAGTCAGGTTTGAATCTAATAAACAACTCTGCTCCAGGTAAACAGCTTGGGCTCAAAATGAATCTGGGTAAAACAAGTACGGACAACATTCGCAAACAAGCTGAACGACGTGCAAAAAATGTTGAGGAGCGAGGAAAAGCCTTAATGGGTGGGGCAGTTGAGATTGCCCAAGCACAGGAACAACTTGAGAGGTTCAGGAGAGACCACCCAGGGGGAGAAAGCGGATTTAATGCTGCCAAAAAGGCGCTCGAGGATCAGAAGAAGGCGCTTGACGCTATCGCAAAAAATTCAGCACTACCAGCAAATGTACGTGCTGACGCTCTACGCACTTCAAAAATTGAATCGGATAAACTGCTCCAGTACGTCAGTGGGAAAGAAAAAATTGATGCGCTTAATAAAGAGCGAAAAGAGAGGTTCGCTAAAAGAATCGGAGAAAGTAATTGGGCAAACTTGGGGCCACTTGAGTTACCACTTACCGGACCTTCGCGTGGCAGCCTTTTGGGTGCAGCGAAGATACGCACCGAGAAAAGCAAGGCAGAAAAACTTGCAGAAGCTGCGGCAGACTACGAGAAAGAGAAGCATGCTGCTGAGCACGCGGACGATCACAAAGATGACGAGAAAAAAGAAGACAAAACTCACACAACTAAAACTGAGGAGAAGAAGGGGGGTGATGACAAAGCTCATCCTGCCCCCGCACATCCTGTACATATGAGCCTTAAGGGTGTTCAGGCAGCGACTCAACATTACGGAAGCAATGAGGCTGCGAGTGAGGAAATTCTGGAAAAAATAAAACGACTGGATTTGAGGATGAGAAATGTACAAGAAAATACAACCACTCAAGGAACGCAGATGGGAAATGTTCAACAGTCTCTAGACACACTCGGTAAAACAGTACAGCGTCAGCAATCCGCACCAACAACAAGCCCAACAACATACGGAAATAATGCAGCCGGAGCAGGAGCAATGCGTCCTACAACAGATACGAAAATAGTTGGCGGTGCAAATGAAGGACGAAGAATGCCAGCTGACAGGGGAGGGCAAGGTGTTCAACGTACAGTAAATGAGCTTGCTGACTCAGCAGTAAACCAAACTCCACCACCTTCACAAACACCTCCTCCGTCAGACAATCAACAGAAACCCCCGACGGTTTAGAAAAAGAATGTAGAATAAGGGTATGCCAGAGAACTCCGCAAACCCTATTCAAAATCAAATAGAACAGCGACTTGCTGAATTGCCGCAGGATGTGCGGGATGTTGTGCTTTCTGCACAAC
>CAYGIN010000010.1:0-17610 GCA_964349995.1 uncultured Candidatus Saccharibacteria bacterium
TGTATCCGTTCTTCAAATCTTTCTTGTTGTGCAAGAATCTTCGTATGACGCCCAGAATTAATAACCTGATTTACCGCGCCATTATTGTTGCTAAATAATTCAACGACAGTTGGGGGTTTGAGAAAACCAGAAATTTGAGTTGTGTATCCAGATGAAGCTCCAGCTCCAAATATAAAGGTAATTGTTTTAGGAGCCTCTGTGGCCGCTCTAAGCATTACTCCTGTTTCTCGTGCTGTTAGTAGTTTAATTGAAGCCATATTGAAATCTACCCATAGTAGATAAGGGAATTATAGCCTTGTAAACCAGTTGAGCAACTAGTTGACTGTTTTGGGATTGGGAGGAGGTAGAGACAATCCGCAATAGTCGCAATAAAAGTGTAATTCGGGGGGGGGTGCTTCTAAAGAAGAGTCTTAAAAACTTAGCTAGGACTTTCATAGTTCCCCATTATACGGACACCACCTGTTACCACACTACATTTCCCATTTCTGTCAAATATCAGTGTATGTAAACGCATACATACCTTTTGCGTCATGAATGTCTATAAAACCTTTATTCTTGTTGACTATTTCCCGCTGAACGCTAAGGACTGATTAGGCGACATAACTTTTTGAAAACCAGGGGAGACCCCTCCCCTACAGAGTCAGGGTTTCTATTGATTTATAAAAAGAGTGTGGTATTGTCGTGCCAGGTTCATTTAATAAGGGAGACAGACGTGGCCACCCATCGCTGGACCACCGATAACGAAATCGAGTTTGCGGAGAGCTTTTTTAGGAAGAACCGCGCCGGATTCCTGCTATATGCTGCTGAAATTGAGCGGCGTAAGAAGTGGGGCGAAATGGACCCAGGCCGTATCAAGGCCTTCGTCGGTATTCTCAGGAGCTCCCCGCCCCAAGTGCGGGAGTCGGTGTCGGCCTAATTACAGGAGGACAAGATGTTTTCGCGAGAATTTGCCTTCTCATTCATCCTCGGCATGCTGGTGCTCAACGCATTCAGATCCGCGGACAAGCGAGAGCTGAAGATGAGCCTCGCTAACGTCATCGCTGCCACGCTTACGGCACTGCTCTTCACAAGGGTTGTCGAATAGACATTCCTCCCCCACCCCAAAGGCCCTCGCAAGAGCGGCCTTTTTCTTTTGCAAAAATACATTTTATAATTGACGTAAACGCTTCTTCGTGTTAATCTCCAATTAACTTTTCAGTTCCTCGGGAGACATATTCATGGAAGATCCTGTCTATACGGATTGGCTTACGCAAGCCCGTACGCTTACGGCGCTAATGAGAGCGAGAGGTCAGTCTCGAGTGGGATTGGCTGCCCTAGAGGTCGCCCTCAGGGAGGCTAGCGCTCTGGAGTATTCAGCGACGCCAGGCGTCTCATTGGACGCCAACATCCCCAACTCAAACGGAGGAAAACTCAATGCAGATTAATCTCGACGTCGGAGGAACAGTTCCTCAGCCCGACAAGCCTGTTCGTGTCACTGTCGAAGGTCACGGCTCGCTCAGATTCACCGAGCCCTTCGAGTCCATTATGGGCCTCGCTGGGCAGGTCGTGGTGATGGACACCGGCAAGGCCACCATCTTCAGCAGTTCCGACTTTGAATTCGTGAGCTGGGATGAAAAGGAGCGAGTTGTCACCGTTAAGTACAACTCTCCCCCACCCACCCCTGATAGATAGTCGCAACCCCGCCTTTCGAAAGACTGGCGGTCTTTTCTTTGTCCTTAGATATTAAACGGTTTCTCTCCGCGAATGAGCCTTATGAGAACAACGATAACCGCGATGACGAGGAGGATATGGATAAAACCACCGATTGTGTATGAGGTTACGACGCCAAGAAGCCACAGAATCAATAAAACGACTGCGATAGTATATAACATAATATGTAGCTAAATGTGGTTAAATATAAATACGACTCTAAACGGATGAGCTGGCACATATGAGAGTGTATACAAAGAACCTGAAGGGATTATTAACGAAGGAAGAGCATAAGGTTTTTTCCCGTCTCAATACACCGCAGAAAATCCAAGACTTTTTGGACGCTCTTCCTATAAATTTTGAACCAGAAGGAGACACCCTTCACTCCCCTCGCCTGGTGATGCAGCACAAAACTGCACACTGTATGGAAGGAGCGTTGTTTGCCGCTGCCGCTCTCGCCTATCACGGACAGAGGCCTCTACTTTTAGATTTACAAACGCTCGCCCATGACGATGACCATGTTGTTACTCTCTTTCAAGAAAAAGGAGGGTGGGGCGCAATAAGCAAAACCAACCACGCCATATTGCGTTGGCGTGATGCGGTATATAAGACCCCGCGAGAACTCGCGATGTCTTTCTTCCATGAATATTATTTAGACGACGGCGTTAAAACGCTCAAAGCATTTTCTAAACCGTTTGATCTCAGACGTTACAAGCCAGAGCAATGGGTTACGACAGAAGGAAATATTGATTTCATTGCGGAGGAGTTGGATGAGTCGCCGCACGTTTCTATAATCCCCAATGGCGCACGCCGCCGCCTGCGCAAGACCACTCTTCTCGAGAGGCATATGCTCAAGTTTGCTGAGTGGAAGCGGAACAAAACTAAACTATTTTAATTTTTGAATCCCCAGCCTTTCTTAAATAGATAGACTGTCAAACCGAGCAGGACAATGTTGAGTCCAATAAGCAACGAGAAGCTCAAGGTGATTGATACATCGCTAATCCCAAGGAAGCCATAACGGAAGGCATTCACCATGTACAGAATAGGGTTAAACAGCGACACCGTGCGCCAGAACTCTGGAAACTGGTTGACCGAGTAGAATACGCCGCCCAAGTATGTAAGAGGCGTCAGGACGAAGGTAGGCACGATAGAGATACCATCAAACCCCTTTGCGAAGATGCCGTTTATAAGGCCAGCGAGCGAGAACAACATCGTTGTTAGAATGCCGGCGAATATAAGAACGAGTATTTGGTGAATGACTAGATGCGTAAAGAGCAGCGACACAAGAAGCACCAGTGTTCCGACAAAAAGTCCGCGTATCATTCCCCCGCTGACAAAGCCTGCGATAACGATCCAGTTTGGTGTTGGCGAAACAAGAACTTCATCGAGGGTGCGTTGCCATTTAGAAAAATAGAATGTCGAAACAGTGTTCATGTACGAGCTCGTGATCATCGACATCATGATGAGGCCCGGCACGATGAACTGCATATAGCTGTATCCTTCGATTGCCGCAAGCTGTGAGCCGATGAAGGCGCCGAACACCACAAAGTACAGACTGGTTGTTACGATAGGTGGGAGAAGGGTCTGCGACCAGATGCGTATCATGCGCACAAACTCTCTTCGTAGCATCGTGTAGTACGAGATCCATTTTTGATAGCCTGTCATATCGTTTGTTCCTGCTTAGCCTCCTGGATAATATCGAGGTAAATATTCTCGAGCTTCTCTTTGCCGTTTTCACTAAGAAGTTCTTGCATCGGTTTATGCAACTTCACTTCCCCTTTGTTGATGATGGCAACGGTGCGGCACAGTTGCTCCGCTTCTTCCAGGTAGTGTGTCGTCAAAATAATCGTCGTGCCTTCGGCATTCATGCGGCGCAGAAATTCCCACATACCAATACGCATTTCAATGTCGACGCCTGCTGTCGGTTCGTCGAGAATAAGAAGTTTTGGTTTGTGAATAAGTGCGCGAGCAATCATAAGACGTCGCTTCATACCGCCGGAAAGTTGCTGCGACATGCTGTCGCGCTTATCCCACAGACCAAGTGCTTTCAATATTTCATCAGAGCGTTCCAGAGCTTCTTTCCGTGGAATACCGTAGTATCCAGCCTGTGTTGTCAGGATATCGATAACCTTTTCAAAAATATTGAAATTAAATTCCTGCGGTACTAACCCAATATATGTTTTTGCCTTATCAGGGTCTTCGTCTATTGAGGTACCAAACACTTTCACCTCCCCCTCGGTCTTTCTGGTGAGGCTGGTAACAATACTGATGATAGTGGTCTTCCCTGCCCCATTAGGGCCCAACAGCGCGAAGAAATCGCCTTCTTTGATATCGAGGTCCACCCCCTTCAGCGCCTGTGTGCCTGTGGAGTAGGTCTTACGTAAATTCTTAATAGATATAGCGTTCGTACTCATAGATGAAGAGTATAGCATGGACGCAAAAACCTCCGCAAAACGGAGGTTTTTTGCTTCGCTTTGACTCTCTTACATTGAGCAATCTCTGCAGGCCTTTTTGTGACCGACGAGGAGCCAGATTGCTGAGACGCCAACGAGGACGTAGACAGCCGATTCAACCGTTGGCCATGAGCCAAGGATCATATTCACGACATTCCAATCGCTACCTGCGAAGTCACCAAGACCAACGAGGCCCCAGTTAAGTCCGCCTACCGCGAGAAGAATGAACGCTACTATGTGTAATGCTTTCATGTTGTGAAAATATTTAGAGATTTTTGCGGCTCGACCCGCCGCTCACCTATAAGTATGAAGCTTCCACGTGCGGCGTAAACCCCTACCTGGGGATAGGCTACGGAAGATATGAAACAGGATTTAAGTATGCGTTAAGAGGCGCAATAGGAATGTAGGCGCTTTTGCCACTGTTGCATGTGTAGTTTTTAAAGCTGACTGCGCTCGATACGTAGACCGTAAAGTGGAGGTGTGGACCCGTTGCATACCCTGTATCTCCTGCATATCCAATAACTTGCCCTGTTACTACCCTATCTCCCTTGTTTATAGCAATAGAAGAAAGGTGCGCATAGAGCGAAGTGAGACCATTGTCGTGTTTTACAAGTATCCACTTGCCATACTGACAGTTTTTAACAGCACCTAGGTTTATCTCTTGCACCGTACCCGTAAGAGCAGTCTTTACAGGTGCACCGATTGATGCGCGGAAGTCTATACCATTATGCCCTTGGCCACTGTATGCGCCCGATTGCGCAAAAGAAGTGTTACCAAAATACTGTGTCACGGTGGCACTGTCGAGAGGCCATCTCAATATGCCCCGTTTAGCTGTTGCCGCGCTCGAGACGTCAGCAGTTCCAAGACTCTGTGCAAGCCTTACCAGCTCTGCTTCGAAGGCTGCCTCTTCAGCTTTTTTCTGTGCGATAAGTGCTTGGTACGCACTTTCCTGATTTTTTGTTTGTGCCAACAGTTGCGTCTGCGATTGTTGTGCCAGGTTCAAGCCTGTTTTTTGTTGCGCGATATTTGTCTTCAGTGTTGCAAGCTGTGCACGTTGCTTGGTAGTTGCGTTTTTACTGGTGACCAGCGTTCCTTTTAAATTTTGTAGCTCGTTTGTTTTTTCTTGGAGCCCGCTTCGAATCGCTTCAAGATTATTTTGAGTGTCGAATACAGATGAAATATCTGCGCCGCTCAAGATAACCAAGGCCATTGGTTCATCGTCGAGCATATTGAGTTGTCTGAGCGAGCCGTCTATTTGATTTTGCACTACACCTATTTCATCGGTGGTGGTGGAAATGCTTCCAGAGAGGCGGGCTATCTCCCTATCCTTTTGTGTAATCTGAGTGTTGGTGAGGGTAATGCTCGTATTTATCTTCTTGATGTTAAGAGCAATCTGGTTGACCGCGTTTTGAAGGGTTTGTTTTTGCTTGGAGGTTGCGTCGAGTTGTGACTGCAGCTTCGCTATCTCAGCCTGGAGCTGCTGGATTTGTGCATTGTTTGTATCTATCTGGACTTGTACAGCGCTCGGCACCGTCTGAGCGTGTGCAAGTGGTGTAAGCCCCGCAAAAGGCGCGGCAAACAATAATAGTAGGGATACGAGAAGTTCAGACACTACCTCATTTTAAAGCAATTGCAGTGCTTTCTCAATGCGCTCTAGCGTCCTTTCTTTACCCAATAGCTCTCCTAGTGTGAAGGGGTCAGGTGATTTTTCTTTTCCGCTTAGTGCTACACGCATAGGCCACAATACCGATGCTCTCCCCTGCGCTGTAGCATAGTCAAAGATTGCATCCTTCACACCTTGCGCCGTGAACGCATCAGTTTCAGCGAGTAATGACCGCGTGTGCTCTAAATTAGCCTTAACAGCAGAGGCATCGGCCTTAGCACCCTTTAGCAGAAGTTCTGCACTTGGAGTAGGGATAGTTTCTTCCATAAATGCAAACTCACCATCTATCAAAAAGTTTGCTGCCTCGCCATACGTCTGAGCTCTATTGCGGAGTTCTGTACGTATTGCCGGCATATACGAGGGAGTAGTTTCTCCGCGCGATTCAATAAAGGCCGAAAGCTGTCTTTCATATTCTTCCAGCGAAAGCAGTTTTATGTATTCATGGTTAAACCACTTCATTTTTTCAATATCAAACACAGCGCCAGCTTTGTGAACGCGCTCGAGTGAAAATTCTTTAACCAATTCGTCTATCGTAAATAATTCTTTTTCTGTGCCAGGGTTCCATCCCAAGAGTGCTAGATAGTTGAGAATTGCTTCAGGTAAAAACCCCTGTCCGCGATAATTTTCAAGTGATGCGCCATGCTTACGTTTGGAAAGTTTAGAGCGGTCAGGAGCCAAGATAAGTGGAAGATGGGCGTACACAGGACGCTGAAAACCAAGGGCTTCCAGAATCAGAATCTGTCTGGGTGTATTTGAAATATGATCATCCCCGCGAATAACGTGAGTTACTCCAGCGTCGCCATCGTCAGCCACTACCGCGAAGTGGTAGAGCGGATCGTCTATGGAACGGGCGATAACAAAGTCACCCAACTCTGTTGTATCAATAGTTACCTCTCCGCGAATAAGATCAGTAAAGGTTACATTGCCGCCTGGATTTCGCAGACGTACAACTTCTACTGTTTGCGATGCATCATCTTTTTTTGCCTCTTTAGAAATGTATGCCTTGTCGGACGCAACAAGCGATTGGAGCAATTCTTTATGACGCTCGACATGTTCTGATTGTCGATATTTTTTATCCGGCGTAAGGTTGCACCATTCAAAATCCTGCCATATAGCATCAACCCATTCCTCCCTATTGCGTTCTTTGTCAGTATCTTCTACACGAACAAGATATGTACCATTGTTTTGCTTAGCAAAAATATAATTAAACAAAGCCGTGCGGACTGTGCCAATGTGCATTTGGCCTGTAGGCGACGGTGCAATGCGTGTTACTACCTTATCGTTCATGAGATAGGCCGATATTCAGTAATGCATCTGCAACAAGGCGTGAAGCGTCTGCTCGGGCAAAGCCTCTCGCAGCTGCGCTCATAGAGGTGTGCAGCTGCGTATTACCGAAAATACGTGTAATTTCCGATGCGAGAATGTGTGGTGTCAGGTTTGCCTGCTCAATAACTGTTGCGGCTCCTGAACGTGCATACGAGAACGCATTTTTTGATTGATCGTGCGAAACAGGTTCTGGGATTGGAATGATAATAGATGGGATACCCCACAGCGCAATTTCAAAAATAGTGGAACCCGCGCGTGAGATAACCAGCTGTGCAACGCCTGCCGTCATACGCAGTGCTTGGTCATTAAGGTACGCGTACGGTTTATAACGATCTTTATAAACAGAATCCACAAGCGCGACACGTGCACGTTGCGTCACTTCTTTAATATTAAGATCCCCCACTTGATGGATAATCTGATACTTCTCCACGAGTTCTGGCAGGACAGCTAGTATTGCTTCATTTACTGCCTCGGCGCCTTGGGAGCCTCCCGTAACATAGATAACAGGAACATCACGTTCGAGTTTTAAAAATTCATGCATGCCTTCGCGTGCAGGGAGCATGAGCGACTTGCGAATCGGGTTACCCGTAAGCGCAACGCGGTCTTTAGGAAAATACTCTGCAGCTTCAGGGTATGAGATTGCAATTTTTGTAGCGAACTTCCCTGCCCACATATTTACGCGGCCCGGCGCGGCATCTGACTCGTGTATAACAACAGGTATGCGGAACAATCGTGCTGCGAGTAGTGTTGGAAAACTTCCGTAGCCACCCTTTCCAAATACGACGTCAGGGTATAGGAAGAAAATACGCACGATGGATTCTACAACGCCCCAGGTAGTTTTAAAATAATCGAAAAAGTTCAGGATTGAGAAGTATCGGCGCAACTTTCCTGCTGCTGTAGGCACAAAGATAATGTCATTGGCAATGAGCATTTCTTTGTCATAGGGTCCAGGAGCTGCAAAATATAATTTTGGGTCGAGAACTTTCTCCTCGCGCACCTTGTCGTGGAGCGCTTCAGCAACTGCAATAATTGGGTAAAAATGTCCTCCGGTTACGCCTCCGGTAAAAAGAATTTTCATGAATGATTTGTGCTGCGCATATGCCTTGAAACACTCAGTATAAGACCAACCTCTGCGAGTGCTAGTGCCAGCGCTGTGCCGCCGTGTGATACGAAAATAAGTGGGACGCCGACCAGTGGAACGAGTGCCAACGACGAGGCAATGTTAAAAAATGATTGCCCCGCAATGAGTATAACAAGCCCCACGACGAGCAGTCCACCGAAGGCGTCGGGTGCCCGAGCAGCTATCCGCAGCCCTAGCATAGTGAAAAGAGCGAATAACATAACAAGCAAACTGCTGCCAACAAAGCCAAATTCTTCCCCGGCGACGGCGAAAATAGAGTCCCCTATTGGTTCAGGAAGATATGAGAACTTTTCAATACTTTGCCCAAACCCTCTCCCACTAAAACCTCCAGAACCGATGGCAATAAGTGATTGCTCTACCTGGTACCCCGCTCCCTGCGGGTCAGACCGAGTTAGAAATGTCTCAATGCGAGACGCCACGTGAGGGTATACGAGGGCGGCGCCAAGCATAGCGCACACCCCTACTGCAGCAAGTAATGCTAGGTGCGTTACACGCCCTCCTGCTGCAAAGAGTATGGCTGCACTTGCTGTGCCGATAATAATAACGCCTGCAGTATTAGGCTGGGCTATAAGAACTGCTCCAACGCTTCCAGTAATAAGCAAGAGCGGCAGGATTCCCCCCTTCAGTGTGTGGATAGTTTTTGTTCGGGCTGAATATACCGCCGCCAAGAACAGCACAGTTGCAAGTTTAAGAACTTCTTCTGGTTGGAGTGAAAACCCTCCAATTACGATCCAACGAGATGCTCCTTTAAGAGACAGACCTATACCAGGCACGAATGTAAGTAACGTAAGCAAAAATGCGAATGCAAAAATGTACGGTGTGTAGGGTTTTATTATGCGATAGTCGAGTCGCATAAAAAATATAAGAAGGATGCTGCCGCATACAAACCCTAATAGAAGTTGGCTCACTGCCACTGAGGTAAATGAAGCTCCGTTGCGAGCAAGTTGCCCAAGCGCAGCAGAGGTGAATATGAGCAACCCACAGACAACAAGCGCCCCGGTTGTGAAAAAGAATGGAGTGTCGATCTTCTGTGTCATTAGAAAAGAGCGATGGACATGCCGATAAGTGCGCAGGCCACACCAACGACCCAGTAACGCATGGTTACTTTGTAGGCGGGCCAACCTAGAGCTTCAAAGTGGTGGTGAAGCGGCGCGATGCGTAGTAGTTTTTTCTTAAATAGTTTCTTCCAGACAATTTGAAGTATGTTAGATACAACAGTTGCTATAAGGGGCAGTGCGATGATGGGAAGCACCATAATTCCTTTTCCTCCGCCGTGCATGTCTGTCATAAACGCTATAACAACAAGCGCCAATGTTAGCCCCATTGTTCCTGTTTCAGAGAGATAGAACCGTGCAGGAGGAATATTAAACCATAGGAAGGCCAAGAGTCCGCCGGCGATGGCACCTCCGAGCGCGGCAATGTCATATTGATGTTGGAAGAACGCGATGCCTGCGTACGCTGCAAACATGGTACAGAATATTCCCCCTGCCAAACCATCTATGCCATCTATAACCCCACCTGCATACATAAATAGTGCGGTGAACACAAAGAAAAGCATAAACCATGCGCCTAGGTCGAGAGGTGTTCCCATAAATGGGAACGAAATAGAAGACACTCCAAGTTTTTGGTAGAACCAGACTGCACAGAATATGGCAATGATTGCAACTATAAGGAGACGGACGCGTAGCTTTAGACCACCGGTTCCGCGCACTTCAAACAAGTCGTCAAAGAACCCTACAAGCGCTCCGGCAATGAGTGCTGTAAACGGTAGCCATGTCTGACTGCGGCTGATGAACGTAAGGCCTCCGAAGGAATCAGGCGATGCGAAGGATAGGATAGAAAGAAATGCTGCACACAAAAGCACACTTCCCCACACGATGATGCCACCGAAACGTGGCGTGCCGGTTTCGCGTGCTTGGTGTAGTTGATTGAACACTTCCGCAGGTTTTCCATCAAAGGCAATCTTCCCCGCTTTGGGTTTCCACATCTTCCACTTATAGAGAAAATGTGTAACAAATGGCGTAATGCCAATGCCCACTAAAAAAGTGATCATTGCAGGAACGAAAACACGAATTATTTCCGAGGTAATCATTGTGTGTTTCTTAAACTCAAGGCAGAGCGAGCGGCCGCTAGAAGCAATTCAGTGTCGTCAAACCTGGCAGTTTGAGTAGAACCTAAGACAGCTATAACGAGTGGATGCCCGATTTCAACGTCAAACAGAGCTACAATATTGCCACCAGCCAATTCAGTGTATCCCGTTTTTGCGCCCACAAGCCCGGGCATATCTTGTAGCGGAAGATTAGTTGCGCGTGCGCGTATAGTGCTACCGAAGCCAGATGAAATAGTGACTTCTGGCTTTTGGGTAAGATTAAAATATTCTGGATGTTGTGTAGCAAAATGAGCCGCTATACGAGCTATGTCGTAGGCCGAGCCGTATGCGCCTGCCGTGACGCTGTCTACATCAAGACCGGTTCCATTATTAAATTGCATATCTGTAATTCCCAAACTGAATGCTGTTGCTTGCAGGACATCTGTATACACAGGGCCTAACATTCGTGCTGCAGCTTGAATAGAGCTGTTTGATGAAGCAATTAAGCCAATCTCAAGTAAATCTTTCAGCTTTATTCTATTTCCTGGGGCAAAGTCTGCGTCGGATTCTGCACCATTCTGCACGAGGTCATCTTTGATGATGGTTATGGTTGGGTTGCCGGGGACGTGATTTAAAACAGCAGTTGCGGTGACTAATTTAGTGAGGGATGCGAGTGGCAGTATTGTGTATCCGTTTTTTTCATACAGTACTTGATGTGTTTGTGGGTCATATACAATTGCAGCCTTTGCTGTCAGTGAGTTTGGGTCAACCGACAAAGGCTGTCTGAATGCCTCGGCGGCTGCGGCCGCTGATGAGATATTTGTATTGACAGTACGTAGAACTGACACCGCACCTACGCCGCTTAGAAAGGCGACAGCCACGAGAGCTAACGCGCCGAAAGCTGATGCGAGGGAATGTGTATTATGCGTTTGCATTTCGGTACGATTCTTCGAGTGCGGTTAATTTCTCTTTCACGTCTGTATACTCGGGCAAATCTCGGGGGTCTTGTAACCCGAGCTGGGCGAGAACTTCCGTCGTTACTTCGTAGAGGAAGGAACGTTCGTCGCGAGGGTTCGGGATGCGGCGAACAAGCCCGCGCATCAAAAGTGTACGAAGAGTCTGCGATGAATTAACGCCGCGGATAAAATCAATTTCGCTTCGAGAGAGTGGCCCGCGATACATCACTGTTGCCAAGGTTTCGAGGCCCGCCTTCCCTATCTCACGGGAGTATTCATCACGGCGAATTTGTTCAATAACATCAGCGGCAGCCTGTGATGCACGCAGTTCAAGCATCTTTCCATCATCAACAAGGACAATGCCGCTGTTTTGTCTTGTAGTTTTGAGTGCGGATACTGCCTCAGCCACGGCATTAACATCGGTACCTACTATTTTTGCGAGCTCTGTATACGAAATAGGCCTCCCGAGCGCAAAAAGTAAGCCTTCAATTTTATTTTGCAAATCATTCATAGGTTGGGGTGGAAACAGCATCAGTCTCAAGCGTAATATCGCTGAAGTGGTCGCCCTGATGTGCCTTAATTATACCTTGCTTCACCAATTCCAGGAGTGCCAAAAAACTCACGATTATTTCGTGTTTTATATGTTCACCCTGTTTTTTATTTAACCCAGAGAATTCTTTAAATGAAACACTAAATGCGGAGGAAACGCGGCCGGCCATCTTCTGAATCATCTCTTCAATAGAAACGATTTTCTTTACGGCCACTTTTGGAAGTGAAATCTGTGCAGGAAATTCTTCTATCACGCGTTGGATAGAAGTGCGCAGTGAATCTAATGTGGCGCTGGTATCAAATAAAAACATTGGCTCGGCTGCAGGTGGGTTGCCTTCGTACAGGAGCGGATTGCTGAGCGAATCACTTACTCCCCTCGCTGCTTCTTTAATAAGTTGATATACCGCTAAGCGATATTCAAGTTCTTTTATATCTTTCGATTCATCCGGCGAAAGTTCAAGCGTTGGCAAAAGCGAGCGAGATTTAATAAGAAGCAGAGTTGCTGCGAGTGCAACAAATTCCGCTGTCTCCCCCACAGGCATGTCCTGCCCCGATATACGAGCAATATACTCGTCCGTTACAGCCGCGAGCGATACGTCGTTTATATGCAGTTTGCGCTTCTCAATAAGCTCGAGCAGTAAGTCGAGCGGTCCTTCAAATACATCGGTTTTTACATTTATCGGCATTCCCCTATATTTTACCTTATTATCCGTTTATTGACAGAAAGAGATTTTATTTGTATGGTGTTTTTAACGAGTTCTACGAAAGGAGCAGAGATGAAGCGACGAATAAGGTGAGTTGGCTGCAACACAGCACCTCATCAGTAACTGACTGATTCGACTTCGTCGAGGAAGATGGGGTGTAAACCCATCAACCAAAGACACGAAGGAGAGTCCAATGGAAAATTCGAAACGTATTCCCCTCAGCACACCAATTGCTGAGATGAAAGAGCTGACACAAAATCAGAAGTTAAAAGAACACTGGCAGAGGCTGGAAAAATGGAAGTTCCAGAATCTCGAACAAGTTCTCGTCTGGCTCATCCGCTACCCTGGTGACCTCCATGAGGCTGTTATTAGCCTGGGGCCGTGTCACTATTACACACATTATGCATTGCTGGACCAGCTCTTCGACGGTGGATGGCGTGATGCGATTGTCCAGGCGCGGTCGGATATGGATCAGGAAATCAAAAAGAAATTGAGAGAGGCTGAGAATGCCTGAAAGTGGGCCCGGTGGAAACACCGGGCCTTTTTATTTCGCGTAACGCTCTACAAGGGCCAAAAGGAGGCGTACAGGGGCGCCTACAGCGCCTTTAGAGAGGAATTCATTAGAGTTGGCTGTCATACGTGGTGCCATGTCTATATGGGCCCATGGGCAGTCGAGATCCTTGGCAAATTCACGCAGGAACATGCCGCCTGCGATAACCCCACCGTAACGACTATTGCCGTCGGTTGAAATGTTTGGAACATCACCAAAGATGCCTTTTACCATGTCTTCGTATTCTTCCCATGCTGGTAGCGGCCATACATAGTCGCCGGATTCTTCACCAAGTTCGCGAAGCGTATCTTCAAGCTTCTGGTCAGTAGACATAATTGCCGATGCCTGTGTGCCAAGTGCAACAAGCGAAGCGCCTGTAAGTGTTGCGACATCTACAACAACTGCAGGATTATATTTTTTTGCGTAGGTAATGCCGTCGGCCAGAATAACACGACCTTCTGCGTCTGTGTTGAGCACTTCAATATGGCGGCCAGACATAGACTTAAGCATGTCGCCTGGGCGGACTGCATGTTGACCCGGCATATTTTCAACGGTTGGAATAAGACCAACAACGTTTACTTTCAATTTCAATTTTGCTGCAAGCGCAACAGTGTAGAGCACTGCTGCCCCACCGGACATGTCCATGTGCATTTCGTACATATGGTCGCCTGGCTTCAAGTTCAATCCTCCTGAATCAAACGTAACTCCTTTACCAACCAATACAACAGGTCTTGAGGCGTTGCCTTGGGAGCCCTGAGCTAAGGCGACACCTCGAGAACTCTTCCCCCAATACTCCACAGCAACAAACTGAGGTTCGTTGTCAGAGCCTTTGCCGATGCCGACAACTCCGCCCATGCCGAGTTTTTCCATTTCCTTTCGGCCAAGAACAGTAACTTTCGTATTTGCGCCTTTAATTGTTTTCTTTGCAAGTGCAGAAAATTGTTTAGGTGTTAAATCGCCACCTGGCGTGTTTGCCAACTCGCGGCAAAGATTTACTTCTTCTCCAATCTGCTGGCCTCGCTTCATTCCCTCAGTTCCCTCTTTAGAGATATTAGAGAAAGAAACTACTTCAACACTAGGAAATCCATCCTTTGGTACGCGCTTGTATGTATTGTGTTCGTACCCGGCCATTGCAAACGATGTTGCAGAAATTTTTCCAACTTCGGCATCAGAGAAATCTTTTGGTGCGAGGGATTTCAAATCCTTAAAATCTACAGATATAGATTTAAGACGATTCTGTTTTGAAAGGCTTACTACTTTGCGAGTAAACAAAACAAACTTACGGCGGTTCAAAGTCTTTCCGCCAGCTGGCGGATTACCATATCCAATCGACAACTTCTTTCCATCAAAACGATTCAATGAGCCCTCAATAAATTCAACAGTAATAGCATCCTTTGCAGGCGTCGTTTGGAATTTCATAGGTCCATTTTAGCCTTATTTTAAGGTTTTTTGGAGTACTTGACAAAATAGTATATTTGATGTTAAAATTGCTAACGAGTTCAACGTTCCTCGGGAGACACAGATGAATACTTTTATCGTTCGGGTGGTGGAAAAGACTCACGTCTTCTACGCCCGTGTCGCGTTATGGTTCGGTTTCACCGACTACGCCTACCGCCTCACCGATCAATGGCAGAGCCACGATGAGTGGACACCCGTCGCTTGTGGCAGGCTCTATGCTGCGCTTGCCGTCAGCAAGCTACTCGTCAAGAATCACGGCCTCTACGAATGCCCATCCTGCACTTGGGCGACCAAGAAAAAGGACGAGCATCTCGTCGCCGGCTCCTGGTGCCAGCGTCAGCAGGAGTCTGCCGACGACGGTCAAGACTGGGATGCGGCGCTCGATGCCCATTACGCCGAGCGCGACGCTCTCGAGCAAATCTAGCCCACCAGGGCTGCGGAAAACTCATCCGCGGCTTGGTGGGTTTTCTGTTTTCTATACGTTGAGAATTTTTTCTGCAGTTTCTTTACCGCTTGTCAGGGCAGCCTCAACAGTGGCAACCAAATCACCGCTGTTGAGGGCTTCGCCAGCAAAATAAAGTTTGTTTCCTACTGGTTCTTTCAATACAACAATAGCTTGTGCCGACTCAGGTGTCGTGTAGCTGTAGGCTCCTCTTGCAAATGGGTCATTGACCCAATTAACAATTTTGTAGTTCAGTAGCTCACTTTGTAATTCTTCTTTTTTTATTTTGAATACATTGACCAATGACTGCAGGGCAAGCTCGAGAATTTCCTTATCAGAAAACTTCGATGCCGCTATAGCTTTTGGGCCAGGGAGCCATCCAGTGAGTGTGTAGCGTTGTTCTGGGTATTGTGTCCACCATGTTGGCACTGCCTCGTTTGAAAGCAGGAAGAACATGCGTTCAAAAACATCCCTAGTCCACCAGTGTGTTTTAAAACGTAAAAGTATTTTTATAACTCCTCCGTAGCCGATCTTCCGCATCGCTTCAATTTTTTCCGGCAAGACCGGGATAATCTCTATTTCCTCGAGTATAGGCAATGGAACGGTCAATATAACCTGGGCTGTTTTGTACAAACTTCCATCTTTGCAGCGAAGGGAAACTCCATTTCCTGTCAGATCTATTCCAGCCACTTCTTTTTGAAATTGTATAGAAACTTGGCTTGCTTCGCATTCCTTCACTAAAAATTGGAGCAAAGGCCCGTACCCTTCTTTTATATTCATCTGCTTCCATGCATCTTCGTGCAACATCTCGTCCCGTAGGGCAAACGAGCTTGCTCGTGCGGGATCTGCGGCATCATAGCCTTCAACCCACTTAATAACGAAGTTGCGCAAGGCATCATACTGCCCTGCTGGAAAATTCATATCCAAAAATTGAGCGACAGGAATATCCTCTGTTAGGTTTTTAAGTTTTTCTTCGAGCAAAAAATCATGGGGCGACACGCCTTCAATTTTTGTAGGCTCTCCGTCACGCACATTCCACCACTCTGTTGGATGGTACAGCGTTAGACCAGCTTCTGCAGCCAAGCCTTTTGTTATAGGGGCTGCGCCGTGTATAAATTCGCCACCAGCTTGTGCTGGGTAGCCAAATTCCTCCTCCGGCAATGGATACACGCGCCCGCCTACTCTGTCGCGTGCTTCAAGAATAACAACTTTCCTCCCCGCTTTACTCAGTTCTCTTGCAGCCATAAGCCCTGCTGCGCCAGCACCGACGATGACAACATCAGCCTTCATTTTTATTCCTTAGATTCAGTTTCCGAAAGCGGCAAGTCGATACGATTCATGTCGCGGGGGAAGAGCGTTGCTTCGCGGATGTTTTTGAGTTCGAGGATTTGCATAGTCATACGCTCAACACCAAACGCGAAGCCACCTTCAGGCGGTGCACCATAGCGGAAGGCTTCGAGGAACATTTCAATCTTTTTAGGATCCATCCCCCACTCCTGTACATGTTTGGTTAGTTGTTCGAAATCGTTAATACGGCGGCCGCCAGAGAGCCATTCACGGCCGCGGCACAAAAGGTCCATACCTTCGTTAAACTCTGGGTTTTCAGGATTTGGATATACGTAGAAAGGTTTCTGCTTGGTTGGGTATCCGTATACATAGACAAAGTCAGAGCCAGTCTCTTCTTTTACGATGTCGCAGATATCCTGCTCGTCCTGTGAACTCAAATCTTTTTCTCCAACCACCGCGCGACCAGTTTTTGCTTGGATTTTTTCTTGTACTTCTGTAAGTGAGAAGGTTGGAGTTGTCTCCAGCATGACAGGAAGTGTTGCACCGAGAAGTTCAATTTCTTTCGCACACTTTTCTGAAAGCACTTTCAAGATATAGCGCACTGTTTCTTCTGACATGTCGCGGACATCGCGCCACGATTCTATAAATGCCATTTCTGCGTCGAGAGAGACGAACTCTGTGATATGACGAGTCGTTGCAGAAGGTTCTGCGCGGAATACTTTGTTTACAGAGAAGACGCGTTCAAACGCAGTCATAACAATTTGTTTGTAGAGTTGGGGCGACTGTGTAAGGTATGCGTTCTTGTCGAAATACTTCACTTCAAATACCTCTGCTCCACCTTCTGCTGTTGCTGGTGTAATCACTGGGGCCTGAAATTCAAAGAAATCCTGCTGTTTCATATATTCACGGAACGAGTCGATTATAGTTGCCTGCACTTTAAAGATTGCCTGCAAACGTGGATGGCGGAGTGTAAGTGCGCGATGGTCGAGCTCGGTTGTGATATCCAAGTTATAGCCATCCATCGACATGTCGAATGGTAGAGGTTCTGCTTTTGCAAGAATGGTAAGGCCAGTTACTTCAAGTTCAATATCACCATTCAGCACCTTCGCATTAACGTTTTTCTCTGGACGTGCATTTACCTTTCCATCAACCTGTACGACATATTCGTTGCGGGTTTCCTTTGCAGTTTCAATTGCAGCAGATGATGGAAGTACAACACCTTGTACCGTGCCGCTACGATCGCGGAAATCAAAAAAGACCATCTTGCCCTGGTCGCGACGCACGCTGACCCAGCCTGTGATAG
>CAYGIN010000011.1:0-1729 GCA_964349995.1 uncultured Candidatus Saccharibacteria bacterium
TGTACTACGTATACATACTTGAATGTAAAAACGGTTCGCTCTATACAGGTATAACTACTGATGTTACGCGCAGATTCAACGAACATAAAACTGGGGTAGGGGCACGTTACACACGATCTCAAAAAGTAGAGAAGGTGGTGTATACGGAGAAGCATCCTAACAGATCTTCGGCTTCAAAACGCGAAGCGGAGATAAAAAGCTGGTCCCGCGACAAAAAGCTACATCTGTGTCATACTAGGGGGGTCTAAGAGACTAAAGAAACAAGGTCGGATTTCTCAAGAAAAAAACAAGCAAAAAACATGACAGGAACAATCAAAACCAAGACAGACCGCGGATTTGGATTCATTGCTCGCGAAGGCGAAGCAAAGGACCTTTTCTTCCACTCTAAGGACTTGAATGGCGTTACCTTTGATGAACTTCGCGAAGGAGACACAGTCTCATTCGACGTTCAGCAGGGTGAAAAAGGCCCAAGCGCAGTCAACGTAGTACGCGCCTAAGCGTCTCGTTATACAAAAGCCCCGCGCTCAGCGCGGGGCTTTTGTATTGCCGGAGAACTGGCCAGATCCTTGTATTTATAGTATCAATATTGCAGTTCAAGAGTACAACGAAAGCGAGGGCTCGTGATTAAAAACATTAAGGTTGGCAGCATTTGCGAACCCACCAACCGTACTGACATCATTCTCGGCATGAACATGACGTTCGACGACGTGCTGGGAATTGCCCGGCCCTTCGTCGAGAATATCCAGCGTGTCCGCGAGGCAACGCTCGGAAGTGTCATCAGCTTCCAGTACGACGAGGGTCGCAACCTCCATCTGCTCGTATGTCACCAGATCGGCAAGGGTGGGTGGATGGACGCCGACAAGTATGTCCGCTACGGCATGGACTATCTCTGGAAGGCTGACCCCTTCCGCGAGTACTCGATCGTCTCGATTGGCACTGGTCGTGTCGGCAGGCGCGATGGGGCAGACCATGCCGCCATCCGTACGGCTATGTCCACCAGCTTCCTCCCGGTCGACCTTTTCATCCTGGATGAGCGGGCGCCGATTCCGGCGGAAATGTCGGCGAAGATCCTGCCGTTCCGCATGTGGGACATCGAGCGTGGTGAAGTGCCTTTGAGGATGGCGGCCTAGCCATTGTTCCAAGCAACCCAAAATGGCTGCTCTGAAATACGAGCGGCTTTTTCTTTTGCTAAAAAGGCGCGATATACTAATTGCATGAATAAGATACTTTTATGGGCGGTCGGGGCGGCTATTGTTTTGGTAGGTGGATTTTATGCATTCAACTCATATATCTATAATGAGAAGCAAGCAGAGGGAGTGAGCGATTATAAAACTGCAGAATACGTTATAGAAGGTCAGAAGGTGAAGCTTGGAGAGGGAGGTACTACATATTTTGGAAACGAAATAAAGACAGACTTGGATGGTGACGGTCGCGAAGATGTTGCATTTATCATCACGCAAAACTCTGGTGGTTCTGGAACGTTCTACTACGCAGTTGCCGCTCTCAATACCAACAAGGGATATGTTGGTTCAGATGGATATCTCTTGGGTGATCGTATTGCTCCACAGAGTTCGAACGTGAGCATGAACCCTAAACACAAATATGTCGTTGTATTCAACTACGCAGATCGCGCTCCGGGCGAACCTATGACGGCTCGAGCCTCTGTTGGCAAAAGTGCATACTTGAAACTCGATACAAGCACAATGATGTGGGGCATTGTTGAGCCTAA
>CAYGIN010000011.1:1829-15822 GCA_964349995.1 uncultured Candidatus Saccharibacteria bacterium
GTGCATACTTGAAACTCGATACAAGCACAATGATGTGGGGCATTGTTGAGCCTAATTTTGAAGGTGAATCTCGCTAAAAGAAACTTTAAACTCTGAACCTTCGCCCAGGATACTTTCAGCGGTGATAGTTCCACCGTGCGCTTCAGTAATGGCTTTGGCTATAGCTAGTCCAAGGCCATTTCCGTCTTCATCGGTATGCACTCTGTAAAAGCGCTCAAATAGATGTGGAAGATGTTCTGGCGCAATACCGATACCTGTATCGGCGACAGAAAGGATAATAGTATCGGCTTTGCGAACAAGAGTGAGAGTTACAGTGCCTGGAACATCCGGTTTTCTATACTTCACTGCGTTTGAAAGTAAGATAAGAAATAGCTCTTCGAGTTGCTTCTCGTCTCCCATTAGAGAAATGTCAGGTTCGATACGGTGGGCGAGGGAGATACTATTTGCACTACAGATAATATCGACATACTCAACAACTTTTCCTGCAAGCGAGCTTAGATTAATTAGCTCGTGGTTTTGCGATGTCTGCGCCTCAAACTGGGCGGCACGAAGTAGGTCGTATGTGAGAGAGGAAGCGCGGTCTATTCCTTGCTCCATCGAACGTAAAATTGGGGCAGTATCTTCTGACTGATTTTGTTTAAGCCGCTCCACATCTGTTTTTAGAATTGTGAACGACGTTTGTTGAGCGTGCGCAATGTCCTGCATAAGCCGCCAACCCCGCGCTTCAAGCTCTCGCGAATACACGCGTTCTTTGTCGAGAAGGTCTTTGAGAATATGAATATCAAGAAATTCGTAGCGCCAGATTATATAGAAGACAAACCCCGCAAGGACGAGAGAAAATATCGGTCCAATGGCGTTGAAGAAAAATATGTGGAAGAAGACGGGGAGTAGGGAGTTGGTGAAGATATTTACTCCGAGAAATATAGAGAAACCGATTATTAAATATTTTAGTTGGGAGCGAAGGGAGAGGTCGGTTGTTTGGACACGTCTCCACATAAAAATCAAAATCGGCAAAGCGACAAACGCCAGCGCAAACATTGAATAGTATTCCGAGAAAAATCCATTCTCGACTATCGTGTACCCTTGGGGACTAAACGCGAGAGATGAAAAGACCGCGCCGCTCCAGAAACTAATAATCAGAAAGAATGTTCCTACGGCCACACTCCAATATGTAGAAAAGAATTTTAATGGATGTGCTCGGATAGAAGGGACGGGTCGGTCTGGAAACAGTTGGGCAAATAAAACCTGGGCGGTTAAAAACATCGCGGCGAAGCCAAATACAAATTTTTCTACAGTGACACTGTGGAACCACAGATTAATAAAGATGGCGGCGGTCCACCCAGTAATTCCTACGACAAAAAGTGCAAACAATAACTTTTTAAGAGAACGTTCTTCCTTCAACACAAAGTAAAGAAGACAGGCCTCTCCTATAAGCGTGCACCCAAGAATAAATTTTGTGAGCGTCAATATGTCCATAGGACTCTATATAAAAACGAGGATCACTGTGGGTGCAGTAATCCTCCTCGATCGTATCATGTGCGATTGCGTACGAAAATACCGTTACTTTTAAGTTTGAGAAGTGCAGCTTCGCAGCCATCTAGCGATGAAATAGAAAATCCTGCGCACATCTGAGGTACTCGGAAGAATTTCTCCCAATCTTTTTGAAAGGCTGCATCCTTGTTGGATAAGTCCGGCCTCCCAAGATTTATAAGATTGAACCCTAAGGCATCGGTAACACGTTTGACGAGCCTGGTTGTTGTAAAACCAACGTACCGTATGCCAAGAGGGTAGGCAGTGGAAATTAGAGCTGCCGTTAAGGCAACTGACACATCGCCACTGCGTGAACCTGCCGATGGAAGTTGCACAACGCGAGTTCCAAGTTCTGCGAGCGCCTTTCTGCTGGGATTAGAATTACCAGTCAGTTTTTGATAGGCGTCTGGAACATAACCTTCGAACAGAAGTTCCTTGTTTTCTTGGGCGCGATAAAGACCAAGACATCCTACTAGCTGATTTTCCATGATTGCATAGGCAAACAGATCAGGGGTCGGATCAATCTGTACATCAAACTGTTGCAAATACACTTTCTGTGCAAAATGAGAGATGTTCGTGTAGAGGGGCTCTCCTGGGTACGCAATACCAATCTCAATCATGTTTTCCACCTTTGTTTGAACAATCTGCGTCAACAGTAGCAAAAGAGAGTCATCGGGAAAGTTCAGAAACAGATAAAATAAAACTGAAATTGTTCTAAACGGAGGACCGACCTCCGCAATAAGAATTCTACCGAGGACTGTCCTCTGTAAGGGGGGTGAGGAATTAACTGAAGAACTCATTGTTTGGTGGAGTCGTTAACCTGCGCTTAATGTGGGTTCCGCTAGAGTTGATATAGGTCGACGTTATTATCAAGTAATAATGCATCGCACTATGGAAAATAATAAAAATCGTCGAGATGGTCGTGGCTTTGCTGGAATGGATCCAGAGAAGCAGCGTGAGATAGCAAGCAAGGGTGGCAAAGCAGCTCATGAAAAAGGCACCGCACACGAGTTTGATTCAGAAGAAGCGCAGCGTGCCGGCAGCAAAGGCGGCAAGGCAGTTCACGCAAACTCTGAATAAAGTTCAGCAAACACCCCGCTTACAAGGCGGGGTGTTTGCTGTTATAGTGTGGGAAGTTTTTATGGCAAAAGAGAAACGATCTGGTGTAAAACATATCCTTTTGTTCGCCGCCCTTGGATGTGTGTTGGTATTTGGACTCGTGTATCTTGCTGGCTACAGTGAAATATTCGCGCTCCAGTATGCAGGAGTAGCAGATGCAGAGGCAACTTCTACAACTAAAAAAATTACAGCACCGCCAGTGCTCGACAAGCATGCGTACGATCTAAAACTCCTCGCTCTCGCACATGTTGCAACTTCTTCTCCTTGGTATCAATTTTTCCTAACCGGAGAAACTGTTGGTACCACGACAGTTAAAAAACAGCTATGGCCGGTGAAGGCGGCGTATCCAAACCCTGGGGCATTGCTGCCACATAATCGCATTGTTGCGTATTACGGTAACTTCTATTCAAAGGGAATGGGTGTGCTCGGTGAATATCCGGAGGACCAGATGTTGGCAATGCTGAAAGCAGAGATGGCACAGTGGGAAGCAGCTGACCCCACCACTCCTACAATTCCTGCTATCAACTATATTGTGATTACTGCGCAGGGAAGTGCTGGTAAGGATGGAATGTATCGCTTGCGCATGCCTGACAGCCAGGTAGACAAGGCTGTTGAGATTGCAGCGAAAGTAAATGGCATTGTGATTTTGGATGTTCAAGTGGGGTTAAGTTCAGTGCAGAAAGAATTGCCGCAGTATGAAAAATATTTCTCGATGCCAAATGTACACTTGGGGCTGGATCCTGAGTTCGACATGCCGGGCAATATACCGCCGGGGGATGTCATCGGTACTATGTCTGCCGCAGATATCAACTGGGCTGCAGAATATTTTGCAAATTTAGTGAAATTACATAATTTACCACCGAAAGTTATTGTCCTTCATCGCTTTACCGAAGGAATGATAAAAAATACCGAACTGATCAAACCACTGCCAGAAGTTCAATTCATCATGGACATGGACGGGTGGGGATTTGGTGCAAAGAAAATAAATACATACAACTCTGTCGTTGCGTCCGAACCAGTACAGTTCACCGGCTTCAAACTTTTCTATAAGAATGACTTGAAACCTCCAAGCAAAGCCCTGCTTACGCCTGCGGAAGTGCTCAGGCTCACACCAGCTCCTTCCTTCATCCAATATCAGTAAAACACTTGTTTTTAGGGGTAGGTTGACAAAAATGGCCTAATATATTACTATTTTAGGTAATGGCATATATGGGCAACAAAACCCGCCCTGCAGGCGGGCAACGCTTTGGAAATAAGCCTGGAAACAGGCCTTTTTCTTCGCGTCCAGGATTTAAGGGTGGCTCCTCACGCCCTTCATTTGGCAGTCGTGGACCTCAGCGCGGTGGTGGTAAGGGTGGCTTTAAAACCTCTTCTTTCGACCCATCTCGCTTTATAAACAAGACCATCGTGGAAGAGAAGGTCGTACAGTTTGTACCTACACACACCTTCGCAGACTTTGCGTTTGATGACCGTATTAAGGCGAACATCGTAACAAAAGGGTATACACTCCCAACTCCTATCCAAGACCGCGCGATCCCAGAAGTACTTTCTGGCGCTGATGTCGTTGGTATCGCAAACACTGGTACTGGAAAGACAGCAGCGTTCTTGCTTCCTCTTATCGACAAAATTTTGAAAAATCGCGACGCGAAAGTACTTGTAATGGTACCAACCCGTGAGCTCGCAGTTCAGATCGGTGACGAACTTCGTGGCTTTGCGCCAGGACTCGGCATCTACAACGCAATCTGCGTTGGTGGCGCAAGCATAGGTCCTCAGATCTCACAGCTGCGCCGCAAACCAAACTTTGTTATCGGCACACCAGGCCGTCTTAAAGACTTGCTTGAACGCAAGGCATTGAACCTTTCAACCTTCAGCACTGTTGTGCTAGACGAAGCTGACCGCATGCTCGACATGGGTTTCATCAACGATATGCGCACCATCCTTTCGCTTATGCCGACGCCTCGCCACACTCTCTTCTTCTCGGCAACTCTTTCACCTGAAATTGAAAAGCTTATCGGCGCCTTTCTTCATAATCCAGTTCGCATTTCTGTAAAGACTCGTGAATCTGCTTCGTCTATAGAACAAGACGTGGTGAATATTCCACGTGGTGCTCATAAGCTCGACATCCTTCATGACTTGCTTACAAAGCCAGGCTTCGACAAGGTACTTGTCTTCGGCCGCACCAAGCATGGTGTCGAGAAGCTTTCAAAACAACTTAATGACCGTGGTTTTAAATCAGAGTCTATCCACGGCAACAAAACACAGAACAAGCGCCAGAAGGCACTCGACCTCTTCAAAAAGGACCATGTGAACGTTCTCGTTGCGACAGACGTCGCGGCACGCGGTCTCGACATCAGCGGCGTATCGCACGTCATCAACTTTGACCTCCCTTCAACCCACGAGGACTACATCCACCGCATTGGCCGTACTGGCCGAGCAGGGAAGCGCGGTAAGGCACTGACCTTCATTGAAGCGTAAAACTATGCAGAAGCAGACCAAGAAAATCATCAAGAAAGTGGTGCAAAAGCCTATCGCAAAGATAGAGGCTATTAAGCCTCGCGCTAATGCGCAGCTCCAAGGACCACACAAAACCTTCCAGCAAGATGGCCATTGGATAGAAAAGCCTAATAAGACCCAGATTTTTATTTGTCTCTGCGGTAATCGTTACCTCAAGACTCGTCCAAAGCAGGAAAAGTGCCTTCGCTGCGTTTCTGCAGCGTTCACGTATAAGTCACGTTAAGCACTGCTATACTTAGGAGCATGGCTCCTGAACATATTCCATCTCTGCGTGGACGCGCAACAATCATTACCGTAATTACTGTAGTCGTTCTTATTGCCCTTTGCCTTGTGGTGTGGGTGTATCGCAATACTCCGCCGCTATCTCACTTGCTCGGTTCTGAATCACCAGACAGCACTCTGGAGGCAACGACCACATACACATCGCCTGTGTTTGGTTTTTCAATTACTCTTCCGGCAGATTACACCGTAGAAGCCTCGTATCAATACCAGGCTATGGGTCCAGGTAAGGAAATCAATGGTGCAAAATTTACTATTCCGGCATCAATGTCCGCTGGCACTAATTTAAGTTCAGATACATATATTTCAGTTGAACAATTGCCTAATGCAACACAGTGTTCAGCCTCGCTCTTCCTCGATACTGCACAAAAGGTAAGCACCACTACAGATGATAGTGTTGAATATTCTATGGCACAGGGTGGTGGCGCGGGAGCAGGCAATCTCTACGAGGAAACTGTCTATGCAATTCCAGGCAGTATGCCATGCATGGCGGTGCGTTACTTGATCCACTCAACACAACTCGCAAACTATCCAGCTGGCATGAGAACAGCTTTTGATAAAGCTGTTCTTGTCGCTCAGTTCGACCAAATCCGCCGCACTCTGATCTTGGGACGTTAACTTTATTGTATACTTACGGTATATGTATATGCATGATTGGGCCGTGAATAATTCGTGGTTTATTAACGCACCGGTAGCTGCAGGAGCGGTCGGAGGTTTGGTACTTATTGCTGTGCTGTGGTCGATGGTATGGAAGGGTTTGGCACTCTGGCACGCCTCCCGTAATGGCCAGCCATGGTGGTTTGTCATTATGCTTCTCGTTAACACGGTTGGCATTTTGGAGATCATCTACCTATTTGGCATCGCAAAGTTGCGCTTCAACCAGCTTTTCACCAAAGGCCCACATCACCACAAACACCACCAAAACTAGCCCGTTATCCACAGGTTAGTGTATCTTGTGTATTGCACGCACAAACTTGTGTTATTCTTGGTGTATGCAAATACAAAACCTCCTCACGTTTAAGCAGCAGCGTGTGCTTAGCACCCTTCGGGACTATATGTACACGCAAAATCAGTCTCCAACGCTCGAACAGCTCCGTTCTACACTTGGATTCAATTCGCTTCGCACGGTTACTCAATATTTAGACATTCTAGAGCGTAAGGGCTATATCATTCGTCGCAAAAATGCTTCACGCAATATAGAACTGCGTAATGTTGATGGTGCGTGGGGGACAGTAAGCATTCCTGTTATCGCAAACGTTGGTTGCGACGACCTCAGCGTCTTTGCACAGAATACTCAAGGAGCCGATGAATTTCTAGAAATCGACAAACGCATTGTTGATGAAGAGGATGGCGACATTGTTGCGGTACGCGCCATCGGCGACAGTATGAACGACGCTGGTATCAACACCGGCGACTACGTTCTTATACGTTTTACTGACGATGTGCAAAACGGCGACCGAGTTGCTGCAATAGTAAATGACATGGTCACGGTCAAGCGCTTAGAAAAACGCGACGGCATGGTAATTCTCTGGCCAGAATCAAAAGATCCTAAATTCAAACCCATCATTCTGAAAGAAGATTTTAAAATTGCAGGGAAAGTGCTCTGTATTATCCCAGCGCCGCAGACGCTCATGACAGAAGTGGTTCCATTAGAGGACTAGGTATACTACTAAATGTGATCAAGGGGGTATTTAAATGGGTGTCTTTTGCACTCTTCCTATTCTGTTTGGGATGCGTACTTGTTGTTGCATACGTAGACATTTCTACAGCCCACCTTATATACAATCGCACTGAAACACCACCAAAAGCCCACGTAGCGCTTGTGCTTGGCGCGTCTGTTATGTCCAACGGCACGTTGTCTGCTGTGATGAAAGAGCGTGCCGACCGTGCCGCAACTCTGTATCAATCAGGTGTTGTTTCAAAAATTTTAGTAACTGGCGACAATAGTACACTCCAGTACGATGAGGTGTATCCAGTGGGTAAATATTTACGCGCGCTCGGTGTGCCCCAAGATGATATCTTTCTAGATTATGCTGGTTTTGATACCTACAGCAGTATGTATAGAGCCCGCGATGTGTTTGGGGTTACCCAGATGCTCGTTATAACGCAGCACTACCACCTGCCCAGGGCTGTATTTATCGCCCGGTCACTTGGATTGGACGCGTATGGCGTTGATGCCTCTCTGGGAGAAAAATATTTTTACAATTCCTTGCGTGAAATCCCGGCATCTTTAAAAGCTGTCTTTGACCTTGCTTCTCAGCGCAAACCTAAATATCTCGGGAACCAATTTCCTGTATCAGGAAGCAGTACTACCACCTGGCTTGGGGGAGAGACCCAAATGATATACTTCAAACAATAAATTGTAGTATAATTGGACAGTATTATTCGAAATTACGACTAAACACTAAGAAATAGTATGTCTATGGCAGTTAAATGGGGCGTTGCAGTAATCGTTGTCGCAGCACTCGCGTGGCTTTTATGGTGGAGCGGTTGGCTTACAAATAAACAAAACGGTCTTACTACTGGGAATCAAAACGCTACGTCGACTCAGGAAACAGCGCCTATCAATGGTATGAGCGCATCAAACGACGCGTCTGACGGAGCTATCTCACAAGATACAGCAGCTATCGATGCGCAACTCAGCGCATATACAACAGACACATCGGATGTTGATTCGAGCATGAATGATAAGCAGATAAGTCAGTAATATGAAAAAACTACCCTATATATTCGCAGCATCTCTCGGTTTTGTGGTTCTTGTTCCGATAGTAGCTTCTGCTCAGACCGGCGCAGCTAACGTCGGAGTTACGGCAGAGGTCCGTACGAACGCCTCAAGCACAAGTGTGAAAGCAAGCGCAGCTGCAACTGTCGCAATGACCAAGAAAAAAGACCGTGCACATCAAGAATTGCAGCGCCGTATTGATGCTCTTGTTGCAATAAATGCACGTGTTCAGGCAATGCAGCAAGTAACCCCCTCGTTCAAGCAGAGTTTGGCAAACGCAATCCAGACACAGACAAGCGCATTCCAAGCACTCGATGCGAAAATTCAGGCGGGTACCGATGATGCAACCCTGAAAACCGATGTGCAATCTATCACTCAGTCGTACCGCGTGTACGCGCTTGTAGTGCCGCAAATCCGCATTGCAGCTGCTGCTGACCGCGCGGTTGCTATTTCAACCATGATGCAGACTCTTGGAAACAAGCTTGCCGCACGCATTCAAGTTGCAAAGGAGGCCGGCGCTGATGTCGCTGCGCTCGAAACTGCTCTCAACGATTTGGCAACAAAGATCGCTAGTGCAAACACACAGGCACAGGCAAGTGTTTCTTCAACAGCAACTCTTTCTCCTGATACTGGTGACAGTACACAGATGGCAGCAAATACCGCAGCACTTAAGGCAGCTCGCGCTAACTTGAAAACAGTCGAAGCTGATCTCAAAGCTGCACGTGCAGATATAAGAACAATAATAAAAGGCCTTGAAAAAATCGGCCCAGTTGGCGCAACTGCAAGCAGTACAACTTCGGTGCAGTAACCCATGCCTATACTCTTTGGCATAGCAGCAACTCTCTCAACTCTGATTGGGGGACTGGTTGCGTTTAGACTTCGCGATCGAATGCATCTCATCTTAGGCTTCAGTGCTGGTGCAGTTATAGCAGTCGCGTTTTTTGATTTGATACCTGAGGCGTTTGAGCTTGCGGGGGAGGTGTATGAAGTCTCTACCATTGCTATGTTTGTAGGTCTCGGCTTTTTGCTGTACTTGCTGCTCGACCGTTTGTTGATGTTGCATGGCCATGGACATGCGGAGGATGTTGAACATGACCATTCTCGAGGACATGTAAAAGCAGGTTCGCTTTCAATCCATAGTTTTCTTGATGGCGTTGGAATTGGCCTAGCCTTTCAGGTGTCGCCAGCAGTTGGACTTATTGTCGCTGCCGCAGTACTTGCCCACGATTTTTCTGACGGCATAAATACAGTAAATGTTGTTGTGCGTCATGGTGGTCAGAAAAAACAGGCCTTGAGGTGGCTTCTCGTTGATGCGCTTGCGCCTGTCGCGGGCATTGTCGCAACTTTATTCTTTACGGTACCTGCCGCGATGCTCGGGCTTCTGCTCGCGCTCTTTGCCGGATTCTTCCTATACATCGGCGCATCCGATTTGATTCCAGAAAGTCATCATGCACACCCAACATTCTGGACCACATTTATGACCCTTGTGGGCGCTCTCGTGCTTTTTATCGCAATTACTATCGCTGAATAAATTGCGTTATAATGCGAGCATGGATGAACAACTGAATCGGATTGAACAGAAGCTCGATGCTACCTATAAATCAGCAGAAAAGATGCGTAGGTACTTTTTGTTGAGTACTATCATCACTTTATCTCTCCTCGTCCTTCCCTTGGTCGTAATTCCATTCGTCCTCCCTGCATTCTTGGCGTCTCAAGGCATCACAGGATTGCTTGGTTTCTAATCCCTACCTGCGGCAGGCAGGTTGCGTTTTTAAAATAAAGTGGTAATCTTTCGGCTAGGTTCATTCTAGCTCCATGTGCCGTGTGGCAAATTACCTATCTATATCAATTGTTAATAAACCCTTATTTTCTATGACATTTCGCCGTTTTGCTACAGTTGCAATTTCTCTATCTATAGTTGCGCTTCCAGTTGTTTCTTTGGCGCAGACCGCCCCTAATTCTCAGGTGGTTATTACAACTGTACTTGCCCCAGGCGTTTCCCAGCCTTCAAGTGCGCCTATCGTAACTGTTAATGCCACCTCGCCTTATATGGCGGGCTACATTAACAATACAAGTGGAAGCAATTTGAGCTATGCTTCAGGTTTTACTAGTGAAACTCGCGGAGTCACATTTATTCCGGGTAGCTACTCAGTAACAGCAGCAACAAATAGCACTGGCTACTATTTTCACTACTCAAACACTTGCTCAGGCTTCACTCGATTGAGTGGTGAAATTGTTTCCTGCGTAATTACACTTTCAAACACTCCTCCGCAGGCTAACAGCTGTATACCGGGTATATATGGTACGCCGGGATGTCCTGCACCAGTTTTCCCGTACCAAGGTTCGTATGGCCAGTATGTGCTTACATGCAGCCCTTCATACCAAACTGTGGCAGCGGGACAGCCAGCAACCTTCACTGCAGCAGGTGGTAGCTCAAACTCATATACATGGACGACTACTGACCGCACAACATTGAATGTTGGAGCTTCATTCTCAACCGTGTTCCAGAGCACAGGTGTTCAAACAGTTATGGTTAACAATGGCGTTCAAACTGCAAACTGTACTATCAACGTTGCAGCAAATGGTGCTGCCGGGATTACATATCCAGGCACACCAACAATAACTTCTAACTACATTCCAGCATTCTTGCCCAACACTGGTTTTGGTCCACAAGATAGCGCAGTACTTGCGTTCGCTCTCGTACTTCTGATTGGCGCAGGCATCTACACAGCCCCATATGTCAAAAGAGCAATTAGCATTACCCGCGGCTAGATTCGGCGTGCTCGTATCTGAGAAACGACGCGTATATATACGTTGGTTTTTGGTTGCAGTTGGCTCCCTAGTTATCCTCATTGGTGCAACAAATCTTTTTGCGCGAGCATTTGAATATGTCGGTGGAGCAGATGCAACACGCACTGCATTTCAACCTCTTGGAATGTTGGGCTCTACTCAGGCGTTTCCAAATAACGTATCGCTCGTAGCTACCACAACTCCAATCACTCCATCGCACATAAAAATTCCAAGCATTGGTGTTGATGCAGACATTGAATATGTCGGTAAAAAAGATGATGGTTCAATGGAAACGCCCAAATCTTTTCGAAATGTCGGTTGGTACACACTCGGGTCCAAACCCGGCTCTGCAGGTAATGCAGTTATGGCCGGCCATGTAAATAATGCGCTTACTACGTCGGGCGTATTCGAACATCTCTCTGATGTAAAAGTGGGGGACTATGTAACCGTCGCGGATAGCGCAGGTAAAACTCTTATCTACATCGTTACTCAGACTGCCCAATATAATATTGATTCCGCACCAGTCTCAGACATTTTCTCCCAAACTGGCCCTTCACAACTTATACTCATTACCTGCGATGGTGCGTGGGATGAAGCTGCAAAGTCCTACAACAAACGCCTCGTTGTATACGCGAAACTAACTAATAAATAGATCATTTTTTCTTTATCGCGCCTTGCTTGCAATTTCATAGTAGTGTGCTATGTTACTAATGTTCAAGTAAGTATCTCCACTGTGTCCGTTTGCGCGGAGTAAGTTCGGAGGGTCGCCTTACCAGAACATCTTATTTAGTTGTTTTGAATTCGCGCATTATGGCACGCAAATTGTTCATCGGAGGACTCCCATACCGTACTACGGGTGACGAGCTCCGCGATGCGTTCGCACAGGCAGGCGAAGTTGCTTCGGCATCTATCGTTACTGACCGCGAAACTGGTCGTTCACGTGGCTTCGGCTTCGTTGAAATGGCAGATGATGCTGGCGCCGACGCCGCTATTTCTATGTGGAATGGCAAGGACTTCGGTGGTCGCATGCTCACAGTTTCTGACGCACGTCCAAAGGCACAGTAATACTGTCCCTTTCAAAAACCTCCCCGAGATGGGGAGGTTTTTGTTTTGTATATGAAAATTTTAGGATTATTTCAGCACCCATTTTGCTATCGTGAATATGCTACTACACTCATACGTTGCTGTAGTAGCAACCCATTGCACATACCAATGCGATGTAGAGCCGACGGCAATGGTTTTGCGAGTTCAGAATTGGTAATCTGAATTCCGAGGGTTCGATTCCCTCCGTCGGCTAAGTATGAACGTTGATTGCTGGACATTTGACAAACTCAGGAGGCTAGAGTTACAATGTGACTGTTACCGAACACGGAACTCCGCGAAAGCGGAGTTCTTTGTTTTTCTGCTATGATTGCGGCGTGTTACGAGAGCTAAAAAGCTTCTATAAAAAATCTGCCCGAACGCACCTCCCGTGGCGGAAGACAAAAGATCCGTACAAGATTTTAGTGTCTGAGCTGATGTTGCAACAGACACAAGTTGCGCGAGTGATACCTAAATACGAAGCGTTTCTCAAACGTTTCCCAACGTTCGCTATGTTGGCAAAAGCATCTCTTTCAGATGTACTTAAAGAATGGCAGGGGCTTGGCTATAACCGCCGCGCAAAATTCCTGCATGAAACTGCCAAGATTGTTACAAAAGAATATAAAGGCAAATTTCCAAAAGAAGTTTCAGAGATAGAAAAACTCCCTGGCGTCGGCCACTACACCGCCCGCGCTATCTCTACCTTCGCGTTCAACAAACCCGAAGTATTTATAGAAACCAATATCCGCACAGTCTTCACTCATCACTACAGAGGACAGTCCTCTGTAAAAGTGGATGATAAGGAAATTTTATTGTTAGTTGAGAAAGATTTTAAAAAGTCGAAGATGGAGCCGAGAGATTTCTATGCGGCGCTTATGGACTACGGCTCTCATCTGAAGGCGAGTGGCATTCGTATAAACAACAAAAGCAAACACTACGTTAAGCAATCAAAATTTGAAGGCTCCACGCGCCAGAAACGCGCCGCACTACTCCGCGCCGCGTTAAAAAGGGGAGCGAGCGAAAAAGAATTAGAAAAATACCTCGTCCGTTAGTCTTGGACGAGGAGAGTGGTTTTGACCGATCCGTCGGTGAGCTTCAAATGGTATACGTTTGGACCATGCGGTACCAAATATGCATCAAGCCGCACAACCACGTGGCTTATCGGTAAGGTGTCCAGAATTGTGCGCTTGATAGGTAAGACAAGGGAATCCATGAGACCGTACGCTGGCGCGTCGAGTGTAAGTAATACAAACGGCGCGTAGATACGACCATCGCCCTTGGTTCCGACTGCAAAGATACCGGTCGGCACTGATGCCAATACATGGTGACCCTTGTTGTTTCGTTTTAGGATTCCATCCAGCTCGTCTATGATTGCGTCGAGGACTTCCTCATATCGCTTAGCGCGTTCTGGACTGAGGCCGGTATGGTAATCCGACCAGTCTCGGTCAGTTGGCAAAAATTCAAAAGACAAGAATGCCTCCACGGTTAAGAACTTTGGGTTTATCCTAACATACCCAAATCTCTACCGAGGACTGTCCTCGGTAAAACAGTCTAAATAAAAAAGAAGCCGCCCTTTTGGAGCGACTTGATAGCCATGCAGGTGGCTTTGTTGAAGATTGGCTAGACCTTCACCGGAAATATGCCGGCGAAACGGTTCTGGAACCGAGCCACTCGTCCTGAAGGTACGGATGGCAGCGTTTGAGCCAGCTTGACCGAATCCTGTCCTGCTGGGGCACGATCCCTCCTGGGAGCGGGCTTGCCGAGGTCTGGATTCGGTGCACCCGACGGTATCGACCGTCGTCCAGAAGGTTTATGTACAACCCAAGATGATATTGGTGGGTGTGGCAAAAGATCCTCCCTTCAATAGAACGAAAAAACTATATCGCAATTACACCCCGAGCACAACCGGGATAACAATAGGGCGTTTGTTTGTTTTTTCGAAGAGGAAGCGCGCGACGG
>CAYGIN010000012.1:0-15718 GCA_964349995.1 uncultured Candidatus Saccharibacteria bacterium
TAGCCCTTATCGTTTGTCAATATATATTTATCGTTATCTGTGGATAGAGGTAATTCAGATAAGCGGTGGATTCAGGCAATCTTCATAGATAGGTGATACACTCCGTCTAACTGTGTGCTTTGCATGGTCACTCCATGCATGACTAAAACTAACACCCACGAACAAGACAAACTCAAATTCATGTTGGCGTCGGCCAAGATACTTTCCACGAAGGTGGATTTTCGCACATGGCTACTTGAGAAGGCTAAACTCACGGTGCCATCGCTTGCCGACTGGTGCGCCATTGATGTGCTCGACGAGCATGGACAACTCAAACGCGTCGCGGTCATTCACAAGGACCAAGAGATGACCAACTATCTTTTTGAGTTCGAAAAACGTTTCCCAACGACTGAAAAAAATTCTAGCGACCTCTACGAGGTTATAAAAACTGGCAAGGCGCAGTTAGTACCCATTGTTACCGACGAAACGATCAGGCAAGGTGCTCGCTCGCCAGAACACTTGGAGGCGATGCAGAGGCTTGGACTCAAATCACTCATGATCATTCCTATTGTTGCCCTTGGCAAAACACTAGGTGCTCTTTCACTAGGGTATGCAGAGTCTGGCAGGGTATATACGCAGGATGACTTCGAATTCTTCCGAGAATTCTGTAACGACCTCGGTGTTATTTTAGACAACGGCCGCTTGTCTGATGAAATATCAGTGCGCGATAAAGCCAAAGACCTCTTCCTGGCTTCGTTGTCTCACGAATTACGTAACCCTCTTGCACCTATTAAGAGCTCGCTTGAACTTTTGAGACTGCGCGAGACTACTACCGACGTACGTGAAGAGTTGGATAGTATCGAATACCAATTCGACCACCTCGCGAAACTTCTGGGTGACTTGTTGGACGTTACGCGTTTTACTCAGGCCAAAATACAAATCGTTCCACATACCGTCGAGCTACGTAAATTAGTTGAACGCTCGCTCCATGCAAGCGATGCGCTATTGCGTGCGTCCGATATTACGTTACATGTTACATATCCCAGCACTCCATTGCAGGTGTGGGCTGACGATACGCGTTTGGAGCAGGCCATAACGAATATCATGAACAATGCTGCAAAGTTTACTCCTGCTGGCGGTTCCATATGGGTCAACCTGTCTAAAACAGATGGCCAGGCAGTGCTTAAGATCCGCGATAACGGTGTAGGTATCGACGAGGTAGACCTATCAAACATTTTTGAATTCTATTACAAAGGAAACAATCGCAACAACGTCGGAGGTTTGGGCATCGGACTCTTGCTTGTACATGAAATTATTGGGTTGCACCAAGGTTCTATCGAGGCAAAAAGCGAGGGCAGAGGAAAGGGAAGCGAATTTACAATAAAGTTGCCGATCACGGGCATGCTTAGTTTTGCCGCGGAGCCAGGGAAGATAAACAGAGAGGCTCTTACCCAGCGTGTGTTGGTGGTAGATGACAACAAGCCAGCGGCAAACTCGCTAGTCAAACTAATGAATACGATGGGCGCGCGTGCAGAAGCGGTCTATTCAGGTAAAGATGCCCTCGCGCACGAAAATCTCGCTGATTTTGATATTATTTTGCTCGATATAGGTATGCCGGATATGGACGGATATGAGGTAGTTAAAGCTCTACGGGACCGTAATATTCCGCCACCGTTTGTAGTGGCCCTCACAGGATTTGGCCTACAGGAAGACAAACAAAAAGCACTTGATGCAGGGTTCTCCGCGCATCTCACTAAGCCTGTCGGTATAAAGGAACTCGGTCAGATATTTAAGGAACTTTTGCCCGCAGTTACTACCTAAAAGAAAAGAGCGCAGGATTTCTCCTACGCTTTTTTGTTTCCGCATAATTTATCACTTGTGATTTATGGCCTGCACATCACCGTGACGAAGTTCCGGAATAAATGGCTTCATATCGACCCAGGTAAATAGTCCGCAGGTAAGGAACCGTCGGAGAGTCCTTCCAATACGAGGTTTTCCCTCGTTGCTGACAGTGTCAGCAACAAACCAGCAAATGCTGACATTCTGATTATATTTTTCCCACAGGGGTCGTATGTAGCAGTGGTCTTGTCCTACCATCACTATCTGGCCGATTTTCTTGGGATCTGCGGCCTGTATGCGCGAACACAACAAAAAATCATCGGCTTCTCCGTCAGTCCACGAAGGGACAACTTCAAAACCTTTTTGTTCAAATGCTCGGCCGATAGGATTTACTGCCAAGTTGGGAAGCATGGTGATAACTGGAGGCAACAATTCTCCTGAGTTCGGGATCTTTCTCCGCAAAAATTTGAGAAGGGCGTGGGCGCTGACTGCATGCACTCCGCGTTCAGCGCAACATTTGTGCAGAGATGCTCCGTCGACGAGGGCAAGTGTTTTGCGACCGTTTTTCATTTCCATCCCCAATCATTTCATTGAGTCGAAGGAATCACGCTTGTATAAAAGGTACGCCTACTGTCCGTAACTATATTCCTCGTCAGGGGAAGCGCAAGGATTCTTATCCGCAGAAAAAAAGACCGCCTTGTCTAACGTATACTTAATTGTATGAAATATACAGTCGCGGCGGTCTCCATTCTTTTTTTAATTGGAGTAACAGCATATCTGTACAATAATCAGCAATCTCAACCTAACCCAGGATTACCTATGAAAACTATTACCGTTGGTGGAAAAAATATTCTAGTTGAAGTTGCTTCAAAAGACGTACAGCGTGAACAAGGTTTATCGGACCGCACATCACTCGCGCCTGGACACGGCATGCTGTTTATCTTTGACCCGGCACGCCCAGTTGGGTTCTGGATGAAAGACATGCATTTTTCTATCGATATGATTTTTGCTGATGAACAAGGTGTAATCGTAAAAATAACTGCACATGCTTCTCCTGAAAGTTACTCAGGTCAGCAGCCCCCTCAAACATTTCCTTCAGATGTGCCTGTGAGGTACGTGCTCGAAGTTCCTGCAGGTTACGCTGAAGCTCAAGGTATTGCCATAGGGCAAAAAATTGTGGTACAATAGCGTCAGCGCGTTGGAACGTAGCTCTTCGATGAAAGTTGAAGGGAGGAAAGTCCGAACACCCACTCTGAGTAAGAGTTAACAAGGCAGCAGGTAATTCCTGTCATTCGCTTTTTGCGGGCGAAAGGGATGCGAACAGAAACGACCCGGTTGAGTCCGGCTGAAACGGCTAAATTCCTGTCCGGGTGCAAGGCCGTACGTCCCGACGTTATGTCGGGATTGGGAGCCGCTCGAGCTTGTCCGCGAGGACAGGCCCAGATAAATTACGTTCTGCAAAACAGAATTCGGCTTACATACGCGCGCGCAGAAATGTGGACGCCCCGCTTAAAGCGGGGCGTTTGCGCGTTATACTGTTTTTATGCAAGCGTATCTACAAAAATTACCCCTCCTTGTGTGGGCACGCTATACCTACATGGCGGGTATCATTCTCTCTCTTATTGGCCTTATTCCAACACCCTGGTTTCCTTTGCAACTGGGCAAACTAGTCGCCGCCGCGGTTCTCATCTCTTTAGCTGGTGTGCTATTTGCTGTGGGTGGAGGACTAGGTGGAGTGGTTGGAAAAAAAGGATACCGCACGGTATGGGTTATTGCACTCTTGCCCCTCGCATATATTCTTTCCTACTTCGTATCAACCGATCGTTCTGTCGGATTGCTCGGGTACTCTATCGAAGTAGATACAGTCTGTTTTGTAATCATAGCGGCCTTCACATTTCTTGTATCTTTTTTTCTATTCCGTCGCCTCGGTACAGTACGCCTCTTACTCACGAGTATTTCGTTGGCCGCTTGCCTAGCAATCCTATTCCAATTTATTAGTATATTTTTTAGGGCAAAAATCTTGCCCGCAGTATTTTCAGATCCTTCCATAAACTTGGTTGGAAAATGGAATGACCTCGGATTGTTGGCGGGAGTATGTCTCCTCGTACTCCTCATAGCTCTTGAGTGTGTGCCGCTGTCTCTTGGACGTCGCGTAGGCGTATTTTGCTTTGTGCTCGTCGTTACGTTGTTTTTGGCGGTAGTGCAATATTCAGCTATCTGGGCGTTGTTGCTTGGAATGATGATGATAGTTGGCACATGGTCTTTTGTAACAAGCAAGAGATTACCATGGGTCTCTATTGTCGCCGGCGTTGTCTGCATCTTCTTCTTGGTGTGGGGTGCTGGAATACAATCAGGATTGGTAAAAGTATTTCCAGTCTCATCATTCGAAATACGTCCTTCATTTGGCACGACACTTGATGTCGTCCGTTTGTCACACGACACATCGGTAAAAGAGTTCTTGGTGGGTAGTGGGCCAGGCACCTTCAGCAATGAATGGTTTTTGTACAAACCCGTAGCTATCAATCAATCGCAATATTGGAATCTTAGTTTTAATGCCGGATACAGCACATTTACGACGGCGCTTGGAACAGTCGGTGTTGTTGGAATGCTTGCGTGGTGCATACCATTCATACTTGTTTTACTAGGACTTATACAGGTCATGCGCCGTCGCGAGCTGTTTAATTGGTATGAACAAACAGCAGTGCTTATGTGCGCATGCGCGAGCCTCTACCTTTGGATGGCTGCCTTCGTATATCCTCCAAACCAGAATATTCTTCTTCTGGCATTTGCTTTATCAGGCGCGGCATTTGCGTTGTCGATGAAGAACGATGCGAGCACAGAAAATCCTGCAGTGTCTACGTGGACACAGCGTCTCACACTTGGAATGGTAGTCCTTGTATTGGTAGTGGTCGCGATTGCGAGCGTATTTATTGTGCGCCGTTTCATCACAGAGAATACTATTACTCAAGGTGCTGTTGCACTCGCAACTGGTGATATAGGGGGAGCTTTGAATAAAGCGAATGACGCGCTCGCAGTTGAGGAGACCGCTGGCTCTCTACAGTTTGCGGTGCAAGTAGGTCTCTCGGCGATGCAACAACTAGCACAGTCAACTTCAACACCAAGCACAGAATTACAGCAGCAGTTTACAGCGCTTGCACAAACTACCATTACGCTCGGCAGGCAGGCGGTGCAGGCAACCCCTAATGACCATCGAGCACATTTTGTTCTTGCAAGAGTTTATGACTTGCTGGCAAGTGTTGGCGTAGAGGGAGCATATGACCAAGCAAAACAATTCTACACATCAGCACAAATACACAGTCCTTTAGATCCTGGAATTCCGCTAGCGGTTGCGCGTCTTGAATACGCACAGAAAAATAAACAGGCAACAAATGACGCCCTTACGCGGGCGCTTACACTCAAACAGGATTACACCGATGCTATATTGTTTGCGGTCCAGATGTATGTCGCAGAAAAAGATATGAACAATGCAATTATTGCCGCAAAAGCTGCAGTAAACAGTGCTCCTGGTGTTGCGTCGATATGGTTCCAACTCGGTCTTCTCTACTATTCAAACAACACTATGAAAGACGCTGAGTCTGCGCTTGAAAAGGCGGTTGAAATCCAGGCAGATTACGCAAACGCAAAATACTTCCTCGGTCTCACATATGTAGCGCTTAAGAAAATACCTGAGGCAATCAAACAATTTGAAGATCTCTCGGTTACAAACCCGGATAATAGTGAAGTTCAGCTAATACTATCCAACCTTAAGGCAGGGAAGCCCCCGTTTGACGGCGCAGAGCTACCAGTCACCTCTACCCCCCAAGATAGGGAAACAGCCCCAATTTCGCAGTAATACAGTAATATAGGCTCATGGTACGGTCCCTGTTGACGATGTTTGGCAAAGAGATACGCGGCATGCATGAAGCCGCGTATCTTCTTGCCTTCTTCGCGCTGTGTTCGCAGCTGCTAGCACTTGTGCGCGATCGTCTGCTCGCTGCAGAATTTGGCGCATCACACACACTAGACCTCTACTATGCAGCCTTCCGTATTCCAGACTTCCTCTTCGCAACTATCGCGTCGCTCCTTTCGCTGTATGCACTGTTGCCGGTCTTAACACGACTAGAGCGCGACAAGGAAGGCCACATGATTTCTTTCCTTGAACAATGCCTCCTAGTATTTTTTGTAGGCATGGGTGCAATATCGCTCGTTGTGTTTTTCCTTGCTCCATGGCTCGTGCCTCTCGTATTTCCTGGCATCAATGATCCTCAGTTGGTATTACTCGTTCGCATCTTGTTGTTGCAACCTATCCTTCTTGGCGCGTCGAATATTCTGGGCAGCCTTACGCAGCTACGGCATAGATTCTTTCTCTATTCGATCTCTCCGCTGTTGTACAACCTTGGCATTATCTTCGGCGTTGTAGCGCTGTATCCCCGCATGGGGCCCGCGGGCCTTGCGTGGGGCGTCGTACTCGGCGCGGCAATGCATTGCGCGTTGCAACTTCCATTCTTCAGTATGGAAAAGATACCGAACAGGTTGCCATTTAAAACAGCTATGCGTGAAATGCTCGTAGTGCTCACACTGTCCGTTCCTCGAACGCTTGCCCTGGCGGCAACACAAATTTCTCTTCTTATCTTGGTGGCCTTGGCGTCATTCTTTTCCGCAGGGTCAATCTCTGTATTTATGTTTGCGTACAATCTCCAGGCGGTACCGCTGACCATTATTGGAGTTTCATATTCTGTCGCCGCATTTCCAACATTGGCCAGATTGCATGCGACGGGGGACCATGGCGAGTTTGTTAAATATGTAGAAACTGCACTCCGACATATTTTCTTTTGGTGTATTCCTGCAACAATTTTTTTCATCGTGTTCCGTGCACAGTTGGTGCGTATAGTTCTGGGCGCAGGTGCCTTTGACTGGAGTGCAACGCGTCTTACTGCAGCTGCACTTGCTCTGTTTATTATTTCGCTTGCTGCGCAGTCGGTAACTATGCTTATTGCGCGCGCATATTATGCGGCTGGCAACAGTAAAAAACCTCTCTACTTTGGTCTTAGTGATATCGTTATTTCTGTTCTATCTGCTATAGGCTGCGTGTGGATATTTCAAAACAATGAGTTTATACGCCATTTTGTTGAATCACTGTTGCGCGTGGGGGATGTGCCGGGCACACTCGTATTGGTGCTGGCGTTTGGCTACTGCTTGGGTTCCGTCGCAGAGTTTTTCATAGGACTTGTTGTATTTATGCGAGATTTCAAAATTCCTCGTATACGTATATCACGTCTTATATTCCAAAGTTTTTCTGCGTCCGTTATTGGAGGTGGCGTGTCGTACCTATTTCTTATGGAGACAGGTATGGCGGGCACCATTAATACAACTGGGCTTTTGATACTGCAGGGTGTATGTGCAGGCATTCTTGGGCTTTCAGTAACTGCAGGCGTGCTTGCGCTGCTAAAAAATACAGAATTGTCTGAAGCTATTGCTGCGTTCCGTCGCCGTTTCCAGGATGTGCGTGGTGTTACGCTCGAAACGACGGACATCTCGTCGTAGTATCCCAAGCGTGCTAGACTCCTTTTTGTGAATCAGATTCGAAACTTTTCTATTATCGCCCATATTGACCACGGCAAGTCGACCCTTGCCGACCGTTTTCTTGAGGTAACAGGTACCATCGAGAAGCGTAAAATGCGCGACCAAGTACTCGATTCTATGGATCTCGAGCGTGAGCGCGGCATTACCATCAAGATGCAGCCGGTACGTATGCGCTACAGCAAGGGCGGAAAGGATTACCTTCTTCATTTAATTGATACCCCTGGCCACATAGACTTCTCCTATGAAGTCTCACGTGCGCTCACCGCTGTTGAAGGCGCGATACTCCTCGTAGATGCAACCCAGGGTGTACAGGCTCAGACGCTCACAACTCTGCGTACCGCACGAGAATTAGGGCTGGTGATTATCCCAGCACTTTCAAAAATTGATTCACCACTTGCAGATGTTGAAAATGTTCGCGAGCAAGTTGCACTTTTGCTTGATATAGATCCTGAGTCGGTGCTCACCTGCTCGGGTAAAACGGGGGAGGGTGTTCCAGAATTGCTTGAGGCAATTATTGAACGTGTGCCGCCACCGAATGTAATGCCGGAGCAGGACTCTCCGCGGTTCGACAGAACCCGCTCGGAGAGTTCTGCGCAGGTTACACGTGGTCTTGTGTTCGACTTTCAATATTCTGACCACCAGGGCGTGATTGTGTATCTGCGTATGTTTGATGGGCAAATAAAAAAAGGTGATGTGCTTGAATTTGCAGCAACCGGCAGAAAGTTTACCGCGCTTGAAGTAGGCACTTTTTCTCCTAAACCAGTAGTGCTCGCAGAAGGCCTTAGTGCTGGCTCCATTGGCTACGTAGTAACTGGTATTAAAGAGCCTGGTCTTGCACGTGTCGGCGATACGGTCCGTGCGCATGGCTCAAAAGCCACGCCACTTTCAGGCTACGGTGAACCTAAGGCCGTTGTCTGGGCATCTGTATATCCTGAAAGCCAGGATGACTTTGTTGCACTCAGGCAAGCGCTTTCACGATTGCGCCTTTCCGACTCGTCTCTTTCATTTGAAGAAGAATCTTCAGGTATCTTGGGCCGCGGGTTCCGTTGCGGTCTTCTTGGCATGCTCCACTTGGAAATCGTAACTGAGCGTTTGCGCCGCGAGGCAAATCTTTCGCTTGTCGTAACAACGCCAACTATCACATACGAAGTTGAAACGAGAGATGGAAAGCGCCATACAATTTATTCTCCACCTCAGTTTCCTGAATATGGAGATATTGCGCAGGTATGGGAGCCTTTTGTATCGGCAGAAATTATTTTGCCAGCAGACTATGTCGGTGGCCTTATGCCATTGCTCTTTGAACATGAGGCAAACGTAGAATCTACAGAAACATTCTCAGAGGCACGTGTCATTGTAAAAGTGGTCATGCCGCTTAGAGAGTTGATGCGAAACTTCTTTGACAAACTTAAGAGCGTTTCGTCTGGATATGCATCTATCTCCTATGAGTTGCGCGAACTTCGTCTTGCCGATGTCGCACGTTTAGATATTTATGTGGCCGATGATCTAGTGCCAGCATTTTCTCGCATTATTGCAAAGCATCGCGCCGATGAAGAGGCTATAGCTGCGGTAGAGAAGCTGTATAAAATTTTACCGCGCCAGCAATTCAGTACCAAAATCCAAGGAAGAGCGCTCGGGCGCATCATATCGTCGCGCACACTCTCAGCGCTTTCTAAAGATGTTACTCAGCACATGTACGGCGGCGACATTACGCGCAAAATGAAACTGCGTGAAAAGCAGAAAAAAGGAAAGAAGAAGGCTTTGGAAAACGCGAAAGTTAACATCCCTGAAGATGTGTTCCTAAAGATGATTAAGAGCGATTAAAATAAAAAACTCCGCCTTGCGCGGAGTTTTTTATTTACAGACTCAAACTTGGTATGGGTCCATTATCTCTCGTCAATATTTTTACGTCAAGCGCCCGATTACTAAGCCGAAGAAGGGAATCGAACCCTTGGAACTCAAAATACCAAGTTTGAGTCCGCAAAACCATTGCCTTCGGCTCTACATCACATTGGTATGTGTGATGGTTCGCTAACAGTAGCAAACAGAGTGCTGAAATATTCCTAAATTTCCCTTAAACTAGCATCGCGAAGTACGACAGAACCATACTTAGTATCAACAAAACGCCCACCACGGCAGTGAAGACTTGCAGGACGCGCTTCTGTTTCTTCTGGTTTTTGCTAAACATATAGCTGATACAATAGCATATATGCGAGAGTTCAAAAAGCACCGGAGCCGTAGGGCAGAATTGCTCAACTTCGGGCTACGATTTGTCGGAGCTCTAATACTCTTAGCCTTCACTTTCGGAATGGTACGGGCTGCGTGGGATATGTATGGACGCCTACATATTGCTACCTCTGGCCAACAGGACGCTGAGGCCCGGCTAGCAACCCTGGAGACTCAAAAAAGGACCATATCAGCCTCGGTAGGGCAGCTTTCCTCGCCACGCGGCCAGGAGGCCATACTGCGCGAACACTACGGTGTTGTGAGGCCTGGGGAGGGGGTTATCCAGATTGTGGCTAAAACCTCAGCAACTTCATCTGCAGACACGACACCAAAAGGATGGTTTGGCGGGCTCCTTCACATGCTTTTCTCTTGGTAATTGTGCGAGTGGGGAGAATCGAACTCCCGCCCGATGCTTGGGAAGCACCAGTTCTACCACTAAACTACACTCGCGATTCATACAATGGTATACTGGCTCAACATTACGAGCAAATAATTTAATTCTATGCCAAAAACAGTCACCATTTACACCACTCCGACCTGTCATTTTTGTAAATTAGCTAAGGAATTTTTTGCTGAAAAAAACGTCCAATATACGGCGTACGATGTCTCAACAGATGCTGAAAAGCGTGAGGAGATGATCCAAATGACGGGTCAGCTTGGTGTGCCAGTCATCAAGATAGGAGAGGATCTTATGGTCGGCTTTGACCGTGAAAAAGTCGCTGCCAAACTCGGCATCGAAGCGTAGCAAACGCTACATGCCCTTGTAGTTCAATGGATAGAACAGCTCCGTCCTAAGGAGTAGATGTAGGTTCGATTCCTACCGAGGGCACCAGTTATTGACAAAGATATTTTATATAGTAAAATCAATACAGAAGTTTGAAGAATTTGGGAGGCATCAATGGCCAAGGAATATGATTTTCCCGTTTGGAATACTGAGAACGGTGTGGTCGTGCGGCGCGACCAAAACGACTTCCTCGTTGTTGAGGCAGCTGAGGATTCGGAATATAAGATCGGCTATCGCTACAATTTTGAATATTCTGAGCTGATCCCGCTGAATGAGGAAGCGAAGGAAATCCAGCGGAGGTATGTGCTGCTGCGCTCCAAGGAGCGCGAGCTGATTCCGATCATCTTTCAATGGGCCGAGGAACATGGCCTTGCCGAACTGGAGGAGCAGATCAGGATTGGAATCAGAATTTCTTCCAGGGTTACTACGACCGAGCTTGAGCCTTCCGACTGGAAAGAGATCTTCTCAGAAAGAAATGACTGGAAACCAGAAGAGTTAAAAGCCCTGAAGAAACTCCGAAGGTCAAATAACGAAGTCCTCATCGTTTCATTCGAAGAAGCTTTGGACGACAAGCGGAGAACTGTACCTAAGAAGGGCCAGCCGGACATCTTCAAGATGAAAACATACTTCGACGGTCGCAAATGGCCATACTATCTTTGGTACGATTGGGCTCAATCACAATCGGAGACAGACCGCAGTTGCAAAATTCAGATCATAAAAAGACTCGTTTCGAACAACCCAAGAAAGGGAAGGAGCGGAAGGCGTCGCTAATCTCTCAAGACCGTTCACTATCAAGGTGACGGTTTTTCTTTTTCCTATACAATATATCTATGGCAGTAGATTTGAACAATGAGGAATTAGAGCGTTTAGTTAAAAAAACGCTCGCGCTGACGGAAGAAAATAATAAAATTCTGCGCGGGATGCGCTCTTCAGCACGATGGGGGAGGTTTTTCTCTATAGTGTGGTGGATACTGGTAATCGCAATTTCGGGTGCGGCGTATTACTACTATCTCCAGCCATACGTTGAAAAAGCAACGGAGATTTATAACCAAATAGGTATGAGCGGCCAGCAAGCAGAAGGGTATGGCGCGCAGTTCGCTGAGTTTCTTAAACAGTTTGGAAAAACCCCCTAATTTTGTTAGTATCTTTGTACCGCCTGGGTAGCTCAGTTGGTAGAGCATTTCCCTGAAGAGGAAGGGGTCGCCAGTTCGATCCTGGCCCCAGGCACCAGTTAGTTAGATTTAATTTTGAGCTTCGCCTGACGGCCCTTGTCGAGTTTAGGTAGCTTTATGGTAAGAAGGCCGTGCTTTTCGGTAGCTTCTGCTTCTTCTATTTCAACTTCCTGTGGAAGTACGATAGTTCGTGAAAATGAGCCCCAATAGAGTTCTTGGAAGAAAAAGTCGCCTGCGGTGCCTTCAGTGTGGCGCTCGCGCTTGCCCCGTAGGGTAACCATGTCGCGTGTTATTGAAACATCCAGGTCTTCAGGGCGTACGCCTGCAATCATGGCTTTAATGATGATCTGGGTTGGTGTTTGATATACATCAACAGCAAGTTCGCCGTCAGGCTCTTCTTCGGTCATAGAGCTAGGAGAGTCCTCAACAGTAATATTTAAATGTTTTGAACTTTTTGCAGGGGTTTTTGTTGTGTAGCTTGAGCCCCCGCTTTCTAAATCTTCAAAGGAATAATCGCCATCGGCAGCAGTGCCGCCGGTAAGCCATTCAAATAGTGATCGTTTTTCTTTTGCCATGAGATATTAACAGTATTCTTTGATTGGTTGTTTTACCCGCTCGGTCATAAGCAGTGCTGCGATAATACCGATCCAGATGCACAGGAAAATCCAAAACGTTGCCGAGTTTCCTGCTTGAAGTATAAAAAAATTGAAGCCTGTATGCAATAGGATCGCAAGGACAACTCCCACGAGTGCGTATCGTTTGCGCAGTGCGGCGGGCTTGTAGAATGAAAGCGCGAGCGAAATACCGATAGTAACCGACGCAAGTGTGTGCAGTAGCGTTGCACCCATGAAGCGCAAATTTTCAGTAACGACTGCGCGCAAAATATCTCCTTGCTGGAGAGGGGTCCAGAGGAATAGGGCGTTTTCCAAAGCTGAAAACCCAAGCGCTGCTGTTACGAGATAGATAACGGCATCGAGTGGCTCATCATATACGGCGAAACGCAGTGCCACAAAATATGCTGCACCAAATTTGAGTAGCTCCTCTATGGTTGCCCATGAGAGAAAGAGCGCGAAGCTACCCATAGACCAAAAACCTTGGAAGAAACGTTCGAGAGGAAGTGCCAAAAATACGACGGCCATACCTGCAATAAACGAATAAAAAATATACCGCTTGGGCTCCGGGTGGGCTCTGTCTTCAAGCAGCCAGAAAAAAAGCCAGATAAATGCTGGTAGGATACCACCTAAAAACGCAGTCAAAAGAACTGCTGGACTCATGCGTTTAGTATAACGCTATTTTACCGGCCACTCTGCAACCATTAGCAGATCTGCTTGACCGTCCGAAGCCTTGGCGAAGGAGGTCCAAATTTCTTCTGTGATAAATGGCATGAAGGGATGAAGGAGTTTGAGTACATTCTCTAGGAGATAGAAAAGCGTTGCGCCGTATTCTGGTTTGCCTTTACTTTCTTCCAAAATTTCAGCTGCAAAACGGTCCCATACATAGTGATAGAGTTTTTCTGCTGCCATATAGATACGGTACTCTTCCATATCTTTCGTAACATCAGCCGCCATTGCTTCAAACTCCTCCTTCAAATCTTGTTTTACTTCGCCAGTGTTTTCTTGAGAAAGCACAAAACGTGTAACATTCCAAAGTTTATTGGCAAAGAGTTTATACGCTTTTATTTTCTGCTCATCGAAACGGATGTCGCTGCCGATAGCTGCGCCGACGATAAGTCCCATGCGCAGAGCGTCTGCGCCGTACTTTTCGATCATCTCGAGAGGGTCAACACCATTGTTTAGGGATTTGCTGAATTTACGACCATCCTTTGCACGTACAAGGCCGTGGATCATTACTTTTTTGAATGGCACCTGTCCCAGGTGGAAGGTGCTCATAAGGATCATGCGTGATACCCACAGTTGAAGGATTTCGTACGCAGGGGACATGAAAGAAGTCGGGTGGAAGTTTTTTAAATCCGCAGTTTTTTCTGGCCAGCCAAGGGTTGAGAATGTCCAGAGCGCAGAAGAGAACCATGTGTCGAGTACGTCAGGATCTTGCTCCCAGCCGCCGCCTTCAGGTGCTTCTACGCCGCAATATATTTCTGAACCCTTGTACCAAACGGGGATGCGATGACCGAACCAGATTTGTCGGCTAATGCACCAGTCGTGCAAATTTCCTATCCAGTGGAAGTAGGTATTACGGAATCCATCCTGCGGCATATCAACCGCGCCGCTTTCAACTGAAGCACGCATCAATTCTTTAAGCGTAGTTTCGCTGCCACTTGGAATTCCTGGGATTTCAGAATGGGGAATAGTAAATGGTCTATCTACTCCAATAAACCACTGCTCCATAATCTGTGGTTCAACAACAGCGCCAGTGCGTTCTGAAATCGAAATGTTGTGTACGTATTCTTCGTCGATTTTTTCTACAAGGCCTTTTGCTTGCAGTTTTTCAACTATTTTTGCGCGAGCGTCTGCAATCTTAAGACCCGCAAATTCTCCTGCAACCTGCAGCAACTTGCCGTATTTATCAATAACCTGTTCTTTATCGAGCCCATGACGTTCTGCAATTTCGAAGTCGATGACAGAGTGCCAAGGGGTAATAGTCATGGCGCCTGTGCCAATTTCTGGGTCAGAGGCCGGGTCTTTAATTACGGTTGCAGTAATGGGGCCGTTTATCCACTCGAGTTCAATCTTTTGACCGTGCGTAAATTGTGCGTAGCGAGCGTCGTCTGGGTGAACAACAACATATTTGTCGCCAAACTTTGTTTCAGGGCGCGCTGTCGCGATAGTAAACGGACCATATTTCAAATAGTAAAATTTACTTTTTTCTTCCTGGTAGACCATTTCGTCGTCAGAGATAGTCGTTTGACCTTTTGGATCCCAATTAACGATGCGGTGGCCGCGATAGATAAGCCCAGCGTCATACATATTTTTAAAGGCAGTCATCACTGCCACGTTGCGCTTTTCGTCGAGGGTGTATGCGTAGCGCGACCAATCAAGTGACGCACCCATACGGCGAATTTGATTCAAGATAGTGCCCTCGCTTTGTTTCGCAAATTCCTTAACTCGTTTTACGAGTTCTTCGCGGCCAATATCGTGACGCGTTTTACCTTCATCTTTTTGGAGATTTTTTTCAACACGCGCCTGTGTCGCTATTGCAGCTGAGTCACTTCCAGGAATCCAAAGAGCTTTCTTCCCGCGCATGCGCTGAAAACGGATAACAATATCTTGCAGTGTGTCTTCGTAGGCGTGGCCTAAGTGCAACGTGCCTGTGACGTTTGGTGGGGGGAGGACGACAGTAAAGGTTTCGGTAGGGTTACCTGGTAAGTTGTCAGGGTTAAAAAATCCGCTGTCCTCCCACTTTTTATAGATAGGGGTTTCGGTATCCTGTGGTTGGTAGGGTTTATTAAACTTTTCCGGAACCTTGTCTGGCATTTGCCAATTGTAGTTTATTTGGGCGGTAAAATCGAGAACCTATTACTGTAGGCCCGGACTGGTTCCTTAGCGACATCGTCGATACCAGAGAGGGCGCGGGCGAGCGCTGCTTCAGCTATCATCACCGCGTTGTCGCCAGTTATAGAGAGTTCTGGTAGCCGCATCTCGACATTAGGGAACTCATCTTCCAAAAACTTCACCAATCGTGTGCGCAAGTATGTATTTGCGGCAACTCCACCTCCTATAACAAATGTTTTTGCGTCAGTTTCTTCAAGTGCTCTGCGGGTCTTTGAAATAAATATATCGCCAACAGCGTTTTCAAATTCCAATGCAATTGCTGCTACCTGCTCTGAACTTAGGGTGTGTATTCCACCTGCATCACGCAGCATGTATAGCACCGCTGTCTTTAAACCTGAGAAAGAAACATTTAAATTCTTATCGTGAATCATTGGTCTTGGTAGCGTAACGGGAATGTCGCCGAGAAAATGGTCTGGAAGCGAAGCGGCCCGAGGACCTTTTCGAGGCGAGCTTCCCGTGGAGCGACTCATTTCTGCTTCGCTACGTGCTTGCTCTGCCAGTTTAGAAATCTGTGGACCGCCTGGGTAGGGAAGCCCAAGCATGCGTGCAACTTTGTCGAACGCTTCACCCACCGCATCATCCTGCGTTTCTCCTATGACTTCGTATTTAAACCATTCTTTCATCAAAAC
>CAYGIN010000013.1:0-11465 GCA_964349995.1 uncultured Candidatus Saccharibacteria bacterium
TTTACCGTAACTCTGTCCGGTGTAATCACCACAGCAGCTTTCGATACAGCGCTTGCCTTGATCTGTTTCTCAGCAGGTAGATGTGCAGTTGCTACGTATGAAGATTTTTTGCCCTTCAATGCGAATACAAGCACCGTCCAACAAACGGAGAATCCAACGAGCCATATCGCATAGAAGGTAACAAGTTGCATCCACGGTGCTTCAGGCGCCAAGATATGAACTGCAAAGAGTGCGAACCATGTTCCTGCAGAAAGTCCTTGCAGCAACCCTGCCGTAAGCGAAGATCCACGGATAAATCCTAAAAAGAGAGCAATGCCTATCAAACTCCATTTAAAGAGCACTGTTATGGAAAGAAAATTGCCAAGCTGGTCGGTAAAAAACTGATTAGCAACGATGGCGCCTCCAGAGAGAATAATAAAGAATAGGCCAAAGTCCTTTACACTTCGTACAGCACGGGCAAATCCTTTTTCTTCATCATCAACAACACCATCGCGGATTGATTGAAGATACGCGACAAGCAATATTGTTTCAGCACCAACAGCAAGAGTAACACCGAGCTGCTGCATGCAGTAAAGCCCTAGAGTAATGAGTGACATGAAAACCACAAAGGTCATGCAAAAATTTTAACATAAGAAAAAAGGGCGCTCGCTTTCGCAAACGCCCCTGATATCAGTCGGCGGCCTGTGGAACTTCCATCGCCACTTCATCTTCCCCTACTCGAGGTGAAGTGGAGATAGTTGTCGACACGCCATTCTGATTCGCGGCCACGCATTCGAGTCTGCAGAATTGACTCCTGCCGACTTGCCTGCGAGCGAGGCCAAAGCTTCCACCACAGGAATCGCATGCTGGCTTGTTGTAACCCAGCCGCCTTTCAAAAAAGGATCTCTTTCTCATCACTACGCTACCCTCTTCATTTTTGTTACAGACAGAACAAACGCACTCTTTTTCTTTATAACAAAGATGAGCTTGAACGCAACCTGTGTACAACGAAAAAAGAAAAAGAGTCGGTTCGCGATTGCGGCCGACTCTATCTGTCTGAGACGCTACTGAGGAAGAAAGCCAGTAGCAGCGCCAGCGGAACCATCTTTCAAACCAATCCAGCAGTGCTCGACCTCGAGTCCTTCAACATCGAAACCGAGACTGAGAACATCTTCGGGGTCGCCGTCGAGATCCAAATCGTAGTTGTCGCCGGCGCAGTGGATATGGAGATCATCGAAGCACATCAGCCGATCTGGATGAGTGAGCAACATGACCCCGACCTCGAACGCACCGAGGCAAAACTCGTGCAGATCCGTACCCGTGCGCACCCCGAGAGAAGGAATGCCTCGGTACCGCAGGCCAAACTGTGCTGCAACAACGAGAATTCCTTGTGTGTCCTGTTCCTCCCCAAGCTTCTGGAAGATGTCGCGCTTCTTGTCCGTCTCCAGTAAATTTCCCTCGCAGCTAGTGTCGGGCGCGAGAAAAAAATCATGAAAACGACCCTTGCGTTCTTCCTTGAGCTTGTCGAAGACTTTCCTCACCGCCTCGCCGTAGCTTGGAGCGATGAGTTGCCACCTCGGGATGGCAAACCATCCTTCGGCGTGGTTCGGCAACTGCTTTTCGGCAAGCCTTTCATCGGCGAACCCGATGTCAGGAAAAATTCTCCGCAGGATTTTTACTTGCTCGGAGATGCTCTTGGACTTAGCGTACCCTGATCTGTATCCGTGCTGTGGAGTTTCAGCTTCCGTAGCAGTACTATCCATACCTCTCATAATCCGGCTCCTTTTTGCCGTTGCTTTCCCAACAGAAGATACAATATAAAAACCAAAGGTCAAACTAGAGGAGAATAGTAGCGCCGTCGGTGCGGACTTCCAGCATGCCGCCCTGAATTGGAATCTGGATTGGTTCTACGTCAGAAAGTTGTTTTATAACAATGGTACCTGCTTTGAGTGTTGTTATGAGTGGTTCGTGGTGTCCGAGTATGGTCATCTCCCCCTGTGCGCCGGGCACAGTAACAGAGACGGCCTCGCCATCAAAAACATTTTCCGCTACTTTTGCAATTATTAATTTCATTGAGAACTTTTTACTTCACTATTTACCTACCGTGTCTATACTTCCTTTCATATAGAAGTCGTTTTCGTTTTTGTCGTCGTGTTTACCATCGAGGATTTCGCGGAATGAGCGGATGGTATCTGCTACTGGCACGTAGACGCCTGGAATACCTGAGAACACTTCTGCCACGTGCACTGGTTGTGAAAGGAAGCGCTGGATTTTGCGTGCGCGGTATACCAACTGCTTGTCTTCATCAGAAAGTTCTTCGATACCGAGAATTGCAATAATATCTTGCAAGTCTTTATAGCGCTGGAGAACCTGCTTTGTTTGAAGTGCGGTGCGATAGTGTTCTTCACCAACGATATCTGGGTCGAGCGCGGTTGATGCCGATTCAAGCGGATCAACTGCTGGGAAGATACCAAGCGATGCGAGACCGCGGGTAAGAACGATGGTTGAGTCGAGGTGGGCGAATGTAGTTGCAGGAGCTGGGTCGGTAAGGTCGTCGGCTGGCACGTAGATTGCCTGCACTGAAGTGATAGATCCTTTTTTAGTTGAAGTGATGCGTTCCTGGAGCTGGCCCATTTCTTCTGCAAGCGTTGGCTGATACCCAACTGCCGATGGCACGCGGCCAAGGAGTGACGATACTTCTGCACCTGCCTGAACGAAACGGAATACGTTGTCCATGAAAAAGAGAACGTCTTTACCCATTTCATCGCGGAAATATTCCGCCATGGTAAGACCAGTGAGACCTACGCGTGCGCGGGCACCTGGAACTTCGTTCATCTGGCCAAAGACGAGCGCAATCTTGTCGATAACGCCAGATTCTGCCATTTCGTGATAGAGGTCATTACCTTCACGCACGCGCTCACCAACGCCGGCAAACACTGAATAGCCGCCGTGTTCAGATGCGATGTTGTGAATAAGTTCCTGCATAAGCACGGTTTTACCCACGCCTGCGCCGCCGAAGAGACCAACTTTACCGCCGCGGATAAATGGTGCGAGGAGGTCGATGGATTTAATACCTGTTTCAAAAACTTCTGCTTTCGTGCGTTGTTCGTGGAATGGAGGCGCTTCGCGGTGGATTGAGCTCATTGGTGAATCTTTGATATCACCTTTGCCGTCGAGAGTTTCGCCAACTACGTTGAAAAGGCGGCCGAGAACTTTTTCGCCTACAGGAACAGAAACTGCAGCGCCGGTGTCTGTGACCTTTCCTTCGCGGGCAAGACCAGAAGTGTCCTGGAGTGCAATGCAGCGTACGCGGCCAAGGCCAACGTGCTGTGCAACTTCGAGTGTTACTTCACGTTCACCCACACTCGTCTTGAGCGCATTGCGAAGAGGGGGTACGTCACCTTCGAAGTACACGTCTACGACCGGACCGATTACTTGTTTTATTGTTCCTGTGTTCATAAATTTTTTTAGTTTGCCATGGCTTCCATTCCACCGATAATTTCACTCACCTCCCTCGTAATTGCTGCCTGCCTGGCTTTGTTGAACTGCAGCGTTAATTTATGCTCCATCTCCCCTGCTTTATCTGATGCCGACTTCATCGACACCATGCGGGCGGAGTGTTCCGACGCATGTGACTCGAGTAAGGCATGATACACGAAAATGGAAACAAGTTTTGGTGCGAGCGTGGTCAATACATCCATGTCGCTATCGAGCTCTATTGAGTAGCCGGCGGGAGATTTTATAGATGTTTGTTCTGAGAATGCGCCTTTTGTCGGAGTAATCCCCGCAACAAGATGTTTTAGTTCACCAAGTGAGAGTGGCAACATTGTATGAACAGCCGGCTTTTGTTCAAGCGTCGAAATAAAATTCTGGTATGCAATTTTTACTGTACCAACTGCCCCCATATTGAAACGGTTAAGCGCTTCAAGCGTAATCTCATCAATAAGTTCTGGAGTTATTTTGTCATTGTTTGGATGAAAAGCAGTAACAGGAACATTGCGAGTTATAAAAAAATCATTTGCTTTCTTTCCCACTGCGATAACAGATGTATGTTCTCCCATCTCTGAGTAGATTTTGCGGAGAACGCCTGAGTTAAGAGAACCTGCGAGACCCTTATCGCTGGTGATTACTATATAGAGTGTTGAAGAATTCTGTGCAGGTTTCACCATTCGATGGTTTTTGAAATCATTCGTGCCAGAAAGGCGAGCAAGTATAGAGACTGCGGCGCTTGCGTACGGACGGCCAGACAACGCTTGCAGTTGTGCTTTGCGCATCTTTGCAGCAGAAACCGCCTCCATCGCTTTGGTGACAGTTTGTGTTTTTTCGTACGAACGAATTTTAGATTTTATTTGTTTAAGCCCTGCCATTGGTTTACTTGAAAAGGTCCGTGTGAGTGTCTTTGAATTTATCGAGTGCTTTCTTCAATTCCTCCTCAAAGTCAGCTGTAATCTCGCGTGCTTTTTCAATGCCAGGCAAGAGGTTTTTGTACGATGAATTCAAGAATGTTATAAACTTTTCTTCAAATTCTGGAACGCGATCAACAGAAACTCCTGCGAGATATCCGTTCACTGCTGAGTAGATAACAACAGCTTGGTTTTGGAATGGCAACGGAGATGCATTCTTCTGGCGCAACACACCCATAAGGCGCTGTCCGCTGTCGATGCGCTTCTTTGTTTCTACATCCAAGTCTGAAGAGAACTGCATAAAAGCCTCAAGTTCACGGAACTGTGCGAGCTCAAGCTTGATGCGGCCCGAAACTTTCTTCATTGCCTTTGTTTGTGCAGATGAACCTACGCGGGACACTGAGATACCTGCGTTGATAGCTGGGCGAACACCTTTGTTGAACAAGTCAGTTTCCAAGAAGATCTGACCGTCAGTAATAGAGATAACATTGGTTGGAATATATCCAGAAACATCGCCTTCTTGAGTTTCGATAATTGGAAGTGCTGTCAATGAACCACCGCCCTTCTCTTTAGAAAGTTTTGCAGCACGTTCAAGCAAACGAGAGTGCAGGTAGAAAACGTCGCCGGGATATGCTTCACGGCCTGGTGGGCGGCGGAGCAAGAGTGAAAGGGATCGGTATGCAACAGCGTGTTTTGAAAGATCGTCGTAGATGATAAGCGCGTCCTGACCCTTATCCATAAAGTATTCGCCAATAGCTGCACCTGCGAATGGTGCAAGGTACTGAAGCGCCGCTGGAGCTGAGGCACCTGCATCAACAATGATGGTGTATTCAAGCGCACCGCGTTCGCGGAGCATCTGTACCAAACGCGCAGTTTTACTTTCCTTCTGACCAATAGATACGTAGATACAAATTGGACGGGTTTCTTTCGGTTCGCTCTTCTGGTTCAAAATTGTGTCCATCGCAACCGTAGTCTTTCCTGTGTAGCGGTCACCGATGATAAGTTCGCGCTGTCCACGACCTACCGGGATCATTGAATCGATTGCCTTAATGCCTGTATGGAGAGGCTGATTAACCGACTGGCGGTCCATCACACCATAGGCCTCACGCTCAATTGCATTCTTCTGATGTGCAACAATAGCACCTTGTCCATCGACTGCTTCTCCAAGCGGATTAACGACACGACCGAGCAAACCTTCGCCAACTGGGATAGAAAGTACCTGGCCTGTTGATTCAACCGTCATACCTTCGGCTACCGCACCTGCATCACCCAAAATAATGATGCGGACTGATTCTTCTTCGAGGTTCAATACGAGACCAAACACATCTGGAGTTTCAATTGCATCTTCAAGTTTCTTTTTGCCGGTCGTGACAAAGCGAACCATTTCCGACATCACCGCCTTGTCCAAGCCTTCAACTTCAGCAACACCGTCACCAACCTGAATAACACGGCCTGTATTTTTTGCACGAGGGCTTGGGGTGAAGTTTTCTATTTCTTTTTTAAATTGTTCGATGAAGTTGTTCATACCGTTTGTGTTAGTTTCCTGTAGAGCTCGAGCAGTGTGCGGGTTCGTTCCTGTTCTGGCGTTACCTCTTGCTGTTTCTCTGACCGTTGTTTCGCAAGCTCTAGGCGTTGGTACTGGTTGAAAATCTGAGGAAGCAACCTTTGGTGTCCTCGACGTTTAAGTACGCCGTCTAAATTGTGTAAGTACGTTGCCGCCTTCTTTGACCCACCGGAGTCTTCTATAAGGTCAAACAATGCTCGTGCATATGTGGCAGCAACTTTCATATTATTTCTTTGCAAGGCGCTCCATACCAAGCACTATCAGCTTGGCAACTTCTTGTTTGCTTTCAGCAATAGACTGAGCTTTCATTTCCTGAGCCTGTGACTCTGCTTCCCTTAGGAGGTTTGAAGCGGCAGTTTCACCTGCAGCAACAAGGTCACGCGCTTTTGCAGCAGCGGCTACGCGCGCATCGGACACAAGAGAGTCTGCCGCCTTACCTGCATCTGCAATCATAGATGCACGCGCCTCATGAATTTCTTTAAGTTTGATTTCTGCCTCGTGTGCATCCTGTACACCCTGTGCAATTTTGAGGCGGCGCTGCTCGAGCATTTTTGTGAGCGGGCCGTATAGGAAATACCAAAGTGTGACAAGCAAAAGGCCGAAGTTGATGCAGTTAATCAACAACAAGCGCCCGTCAATGCCAAATGCCGAAAGTAATTCGCTCATCCCTACGTTACGAGAATTAACCGACGAACTTGATAATGAATGAAACGACGAGGGCCAAGATACCGAGAGCTTCGGTAAAGACGATCGCCAAGATCATGTTCGAAACTATTTTGTCTGATGCGTCTGGGTTGCGGCCAATGGCATCCATTGCGCGACCACCAATAAGACCGATACCGATGCCTGGGCCGAGTACACCAAGACCTGCGGCGAGTGCCATACCTATCAAACGTGCTGATTCAACTTCCATATACCTTTTATCTATATTTTATGCGCCCCGACTAAATAATTGATGACCTTACACTAGCACAAAACCCCGCTTTTTTCCACGTTTAGTGGCTTCCGTGCGGCTTCGCCATGGCGAGCTTGAGGAAGAACAGCGTGAGCATGGCAAAGACGGCAGCTTGAACAAGGCCGACGAAGGTTTCAAATCCCATGAGCGGGATGGGTAGAAGGTATGGCACAAAGTATGCAACAACGGCCAAAAGAACTTCTCCGGCAAAGATATTTCCGAAAAGACGGAAAGAGAACGAGATAAAACGAGACATTTCAGATACAAACTCTATAAGACCTACGGTCATGTTAACAAAGCGCTGGCCAATGGTTTTCCCGCTGAAGGTAAAGAACTTGCCGAGATATTTCCAGAAACCAACTACCACGATGCCGGCAATTTCAATGGTAAGCACAGCAATGATGGCAAGTGCGAGAGTAACGTTTAAGTCTGTGTTGACGGGGCGGAAGAGCGCCATCGCTTCCCCATCATGCATATATGTAATGCTGCCAACGAATGGCATAAAATCGAAAAGGTTCGATGTCGCGATAAAAAGGAAAAGAGTTGCTATGAATGGGAAGAATGTAATAGCGCGCTTACGGTCACCGAAGATATCGCTCATGTAATTAATAACGAACTCAAATATCATCTCAAAAAAGTTCTGTACTTTGCCGGGAATGAGAGTGGGGTTGCGCCCAACGGTAACCGCAATAATAATAAGTACAATCATTACCAGCCACGCTGAAACAAGCGTGTTTGTGATAGGCAGGCCAAAAAACGTGCCCAACCGCTCTGCCGAGAGAGCTATGTGTATGCCTTCATGCATCGTGTTGTCTCGCATGATAGCATAAGGAGCAGCTTCAGAAAAGTTATGAAAAAGATTTTTATATCACTACTTATTATTGCCTCCATGGGAGGAATTGTTGCAACTCTCGCAGAAACTGCTCGCCCAGGTTCAGCCCTCTACTCTTTCAAAATAAACGTTACTGACAACATGGCGTCTGCACTCTGTAGCATTCATCTCCCCTGCTCCAAATAAATTAAATACGCAATCAAAAGAAATCCCTCCGCTGAAATCAATCAGGGAGGGGTGTAGCCCTTGTGACGCTCGATGAGATAGGGCGGCTCGCGATACAAAACGCTTTCCCTGTCTCGGGGCAGTTCATCACCGCAGCCTACGAGCCAGAAAATCGCTATCAGAAGAAAAAATCTATGCATTCTATATACTTCTCCCTTCTGAAATCAGTATATGCTAGGATTTCAAAAAACGGGATGTCATATAGTGGCATTATGTACGATTCGGGTTCGTACAACCTGGGTTCGATTCCCAGCATCCCGACAAAGAAAAAACCGCGCAGTTGCCTGCGCGGCGTTCAATCTTCTCGACCAGACTCACATATGTCCTCGTCCTTCACCATCATCATGGGAAAGACTCGGTCAGCTCGTGAGTTCGTGCCGTGGCCTGCGAGGATTCCCCCTTCCCTAGAATCGTACCCAAGCTTGTAGCTGAGCGTATGGTCGAGCGCAGTGGTTACCGAAAAACGAAGTTTGCCCCTGTTGTCGATAAAGCCGACAAATTCGGTCTTGAAAGCGTCTGCTTTATCCCTGAGGGTATTCCCCAGCCATTCGTAGGTGCCGTAGAAACGCAACGTGTGCTGCTCAATCTTGATGTCGCGAATGGTCATTTCAGCCGCACCATGCACCAGCATGTTGTAGCCGCTGCACCATTTCCCAAAAAGGACTTTGGTGTGAATGCTCTCCACAATCGGAGGCGCCTTATCCTCGAAAGTCGAGGGCGCGGCATACGCAGGCGAGACAAACGCGGCCACAAGGGCCAGTAGAGACAGAGACCTCCTGTTCCTTCCTCTATGACTCTAACACTTTTATGAAACTTGTCTTTGTGGACCCTACCGGGATCGAACCGGTCACCTCCTCATTGCAAATGAGGCGCTCTACCAAATGAGCTAAGGGCCCAAACGTCAATAATATATACCAGTTACTTGAGTTCGTCTATCTTGGCAGCCAAGATAAAGTCGTTTTCGGACAAGCCGCCGATGGCGTGAGTGGTGAGTTCGACACCGACGTTATCGTACGAGACGGTCATGTCAGGATGGTGGTTTTCGCTTTCAGCAATAACCGCAACTTTATTTACAAAGGCTATTGTTTTTTTGAAGTTGGGAAACGAGAAGCTCCGCGCAAGAAGGCCGGCTCCTTCAACGAGGGTCCATTCTTCGTTAAGTTGTTTTAACAACTCCTCTGCCTGTTCTTTTGTAAGTGGATCTACTCCCCCTTCACATGGGATGCAGCGTTTCTTGGCAAGTTCACTCATAGAGATGCAGAATATCCTCTCTTACCTCTGCGAGCAAGCTCAACTATATGACTCAAGAAATCAGTGAGGGTTGTGCCAACGGCATTCACTGCTTTTGGGAACAATGATTCTTTTGTCATCCCACAGCCTGCCGCATTATTTACTTCCAAGAAATACACACCCCGCTTACTTACAATAAAATCAGAACGCGAATAGTGCGAAAGACCCATAGCCTCATGCACCTCGCGCGCGTGTTGCATCAGCTGATCTTTTTCTTCGGAACTAAAGTTGCCCGGCACACGTTCTATAGTTTCGCCGCTGTATTTTGCATCGTAGGAAAAGAAACCGTGTTTTTTGGGAGGAACAATTTCAATTGGAAGTAGTGCGTAGGTTTTTTCTCCACGGAAATTATCGATAACTCCAACGGTCGCCTCTTTGCCGCGAATAAATTCTTCAATAAGAATTTTGGGAGAAATCTCAAAGGCTTTATGGAGCGCTGGTTCCAGGTCGTGAAATGTGTGAACAATGGTTGCGCCGACGGATGACCCTCCGATGGCAGGCTTTACAATTGCCGGATGTGGAAAACTTCGGAACAAATCGAAGGCCGTCCGTTCTACGTCTTCAGTTATTTCTTTATCGATCAAGACCGCATGCGCAGTTTTAATTCCGAGCTTGGATACTAACTCTTTGGTGTTGTGTTTGTTAAATGCGAGTGACGAAGAAAAGGCATCAGAGCCTGTGTAGGGCACGGAAACAGCTTCTAGGATGCGCTGAAGCTGGCCGTCTTCGCCGTATTCTCCATGAATTACATTGAATGCGACATCTATGCCGCGTAGCGCCTTTTCAGGCAACACTGGAGCGCCGTGCAAATGCCATTGACCATCGCGGCCAATAAAAAGATCGCGTGCTTCGTATTTTTCTTTATCAAGCGCCTCAAGAATAGCCGCACCGCTTTTGAGCGACACCTCATATTCGCTCGACGGCCCGCCTCGAAGTACTCCTACTACGGTTCTCATACCCCTATTCTAACCTACAATCCACGCAAAGGGTTGCGGATTTTTTTGTGATATGTGATTGCAAAGCGGTGCGCCTCAGCATTAGCGAGCAAAATATCGCGTTCGCGCCCAGCTATCACTTCCCGCTTGCCTTGGATAGAACGCGGGCGGTGTTTTTCATCTTTAACTACGCCAATGACGGGGATTTGTATACCATGTTCTTCTAGAACTTTTGTTGCGGCGTTTATTTGTGCAGTACTGCCATCTACAGCAATTACACGTGGCAGTGGCCATTCGTCATGTCCTAGTCGGCGCGTAAGCACTTCTCGCAAAGAACCTGCATCATCACCCCCTTTCGCGGTTTTAATTTTGAATTTTCTGTATTGATCTTTATTTGGCTCACCATCTTCAACAACAACCATCACACCAACTACTGAGGTGCCTCCCATGTGCGCAATGTCGTACGCCTCAATACGCGTGTTTCCTACAGCGCTACCACTTGAACGATATTCGTCTTTAATAAGAGAAACATCTTGAATATGATTGAGTGCAAATACTTGGCTTCTTAGTCGCGCAGCCTCTTCAAAATCTTCAGCTTTTGCCGCAGCTTTCATATCTTTCTCAAGGCTCTTAATAAGTTGAGGTTTCTTACCTTCGAATAGCAACGCAATGCGGCGAATGATTTTTCTATAATCAGTTTTTGAAATTTCTCCTGTACATACACCTGGGCACAAACCAATGTGGCGGTTAAAGCATGGCTTTCCAGACTGTCCATTTACTTTCGGCACACACTTGTCGTCGCGGTATGGAAATATTTTGCGAATAATCTTCATCGCTGCTTTTAATTGCAGTCCGTGTGGAAATGGGCCGAAGGTATGCAAGTAATCATCTGGGTCCTGCATAGCCAGTTCGCGCCCGCGAACATAACGGATTATTGGGAAATCCTCTTTTGTAATAACAATGTAGTTCCAGCTCTTATCATCTTTAAGGTCCGTATTGTGTTTAGGCTTGTGGGTCTTAATTAAATTGGCCTCAAGCAAAAGAGCTTCCAAAACTGAATCAGTTTCGCGCCAATCTATCGTTGTTGCCTTTTCAAGCATCTGCACAAGCAGTGGGCCACGAGCTTTTGCCAGGTCGGGAGAAAAATAACTTCGTACGCGGCTACGCAAAGACGTCGCCTTTCCTATATACAAAACCTCCTTGTTCTTACCAAGGAAAAAATACACCCCCGGCCCATCGGGGATATTCTTCATTTTCTTTTTGAATTGCTCGAGGGTCATAT
>CAYGIN010000013.1:11565-13174 GCA_964349995.1 uncultured Candidatus Saccharibacteria bacterium
GCGAGAAGTTGGGGTGGCTCTTTCAACAAACCCTCAAGCGCAGCTTTAAGGGCTGAACGTGGAGGCATGCGTTGGATAATTTTAGCGAGATCCTCTTTCGAAAGCTTCGTGTTCGCTTTCACCATCTCGTAGTACGGACGATCGATTATCTCCAAGCCACCGATGTTGGTTACCTGTCGACGAAATTCAGCGAGCTTGAGCAAATCTGCAACTTGGCCAAACTCGCGAGCAATATCCAGACCATGCCTGTAGAGCTTGATCCGGCGTTTCATCTTAGGCAAGATGCAGAAGGTTTTATCCTTCTCGCCTTTTACGGTGGCCTTTTGAATTAGCTGCCTTCCAAGCAACGGCTCAAGCACGACGTTGAGTGAAGGTCTGTAAGCTTGAAGATCGTCTTCAGTTACTCCTGGTTTACCGCGCAAAAGTTTAACCCAATTGCGCCAGCTGTGCTCGAGAGGCCGGGAAGCCCATATCCAAATCTCGTGAATTTCTTTTTGATCCAAGACACCCTCCTAGGGGTTTTAAATGGGGCTGAGCACTGTACTAGAGGCTCTAAAGCCTAAGTCTATCACGAGTTCTAAACAGGCTATCGGCCTTTCAACACCCTCTTGAGGTATTTACCTGTATGAGAATTTTTATTGTTTGCCACATCTTCTGGCGTGCCCTTGGCGATAAGTTTGCCGCCGCCAACACCGCCTTCGGGACCGAAGTCGAGCAAGTAGTCAGAACTCTTGATGATATCCATATTGTGTTCAATAAGAACAACTGAGTTCCCTGCTTGCACGAGGCGATTCAAAATATCAATAAGTTTCTGAACATCTTCGTAGTGGAGACCGACTGTCGGTTCATCGAGCAAGTAGATAGTTTTCTGCAAGTGAGGACGGTAGAGTTCTGCAGAGATTTTTACGCGCTGTGCTTCACCACCAGAAAGCGTCGTTGCTGATTGACCAAGACGGAGGTATCCCAAGCCCACTTCACCAAGAGTTTTTAGACGATCATGGATTGCGGGAATGTCGTTAAAGAACGCGAGCGCTTCCTCGACAGTCATTTCAAGCACATCGTAAATGCTTTTCTTTTTATATTTCACCTCAAGCGTCTCTTTCATAAAGCGCTTACCGTCGCAGATATCGCAGGTTACATAGACTGTCGGCAAGAAGGACATTTCAACTGCAATGGTGCCGTTGCCTTCGCAGGCTTCGCAACGCCCTCCACCCTTTGCTGTTTGTACGTTAAAGGAGAAGCGGTTAGCTTTCCATCCACGCGCACGCGCCTCAGTCGTTGAAGCAAACATATCGCGAATAAAGGTGAATGCGCCTGTGTAGGTTGAAGGGTTTGAACGTGGGGTGCGACCAATCGGTGACTGGTCGATCATAATTGCACGAGAAAGATTCTCTGCGCCTTCAAAGGTTGAAACATTAAAGAGTTTATTTGTACGGTATCGCTTGTCGAAGCGTGCGCGAAGATTTTCGTACAAAATTTCGTAGAGGAATGTTGATTTGCCTGAGCCAGATACACCCGTTACCGTAACGAGTTTACCGAGCGGAAGCTCTGCTGAAAGGTTGTGAATGTTAAACGCCTTACCCCCTTTTATTTTTATCCACCCTCTATC
>CAYGIN010000013.1:13184-15454 GCA_964349995.1 uncultured Candidatus Saccharibacteria bacterium
CCCTCTATCTTTTGCGCGGCGTTCCTCAGGAACCTCTATTGCTTTCTCTCCACGCAAATACGCCAAGGTCACTGAGCCGCTGTCATTTTTCTTTGCAGTAAGAAGCTTTTCGAGCTCTCCCGCCACTACAATGTTGCCGCCGTGTACGCCTGCGCCTGGACCTATATCAACTAGATAGTCGCTGGCATAGATAGTATCTTCGTCGTGCTCCACGACAATAATGGTGTTTCCAAGATTACGAAGGTCCACAAGTGTTTTAATCAAACGTTCGTTGTCGCGCTGGTGCAAACCGATAGTTGGTTCGTCCAGCACATAGAGTGCGCCCACAAGGCCTGAGCCAAGCTGTGAGGCCAAACGGATGCGCTGCGCCTCCCCTCCTGAGAGTGTGTTGGCACGGCGGTCGAGTGTCAGATAATCTAGCCCCACGTTGAGCATGAACTTGAGGCGCGATGTGATTTCTTTAATAACTGTTTTTGAAATTTCCTGGTCTTTTTTTGATAGTTCTAGTTCTTCAAAGAACTTGAATGCATCTTCAATAGAAAGATCTGTAATCTGCACTATGTTTTTTGCACCCTTAGGAACCAGGCCATCCTCTTTTTTATCTGACTCTTTATATAGAAATACATTGAGACCTTCTGGACGAAGACGCATGCCGTGACATACAGGACAAAGTTCATCGCTAAAGAAATGCTTGGTTCCCAAACCATTACATGCTGGACACGCACCGTACGGTGAATTGAATGAAAATAAACGAGGCTCAATTTCTGGGAATGAAAAGCCGTCGTATGGACACATAAACTTTGCTGAAATAAGGCGCGTGACTACTCCGGTCTCCGATGTAGAGTCGGGCTGTTCCACCTGAACGAGGCCTTGGGTTTCTTCAAGCGCACGTTCTACTGCCTCAGATAAACGTTCAAGTGCTGCAGCTTTAGAGCGCGCAAACTCAGTAACTAAAATTTCATCAACAAGAATCGAAATATCGTGCTTTTTGTGTTTTGCCAAAATAATCTGCTCGCGCAAACTTTTGAGTTGGCCATCAACCTTTGCACGCTCGTATCCCTTGCCCAACATATCGTAGAGCAGTTGGTAGTATTCCCCCTTTCGTCCAACAACCACCGGCGCATAGATACGTACTACATCTTCACTAATATCGACACCCATGACCTTACGAGTTTTCTTAGGTGTAGCCTTAGTAACCGTATCAACAATACTGTGGATGATTTCTTCGTTAGAAAGTTTCTTGATTTCGCGACCGCAGGTAAGACAGTGTGGTTTGCCAACACGCGCAAAGAGAACGCGGAGGTAGTCGTAAATTTCAGTAATAGTCGCAACGGTTGAGCGCGGGTTGTTGGAGCGGCTCTTCTGGTCGATAGAAATAGCTGGAGAAAGGCCGGTGATTTCTTCCACATCGGGCTTTTGCATCTGTCGCAAGAATTGGCGTGCGTATGCAGAAAGGGATTCAATGTAGCGTCGTTGCCCCTCAGCAAAAATGGTATCGAATGCCAAAGATGACTTGCCGCTGCCCGACAAGCCCGTAAACACAATCATTTTGTCTCGCGGAATGGATAGCGAAATATTCTTCAGATTGTGTGTTTTTGCTCCTTTTATTGTGATTTTATCTTCTTTCATAGTCTAGTTTTTATTCTTCTTTGCCCCGCGAAGCCTTGGCAAAGTGGGGTTTGATATCTTATTTTTGGGCTGCTTCCCCATCAGTACAGCTATTTCATCACGGAGGATTGCAGCGGTTTCAAAGTCGAGTTCTTTAACAGCCTCGGCCATCTGTTTCTTTTTATCGGCAATAAACCTGCGTGGATTCTTTTTATATAAGTCTCTATCTATATCGAGCAACACACCGACAGCCTTGCCGTGTTCTGTACGCAGGTGGTCAGTAATATCGTTAATCGCTTTTGTAATAGTGATAGGTGTGATGCCGTGCTTTGTATTGTATGCAAGCTGTATCTCTCGGCGGCGTTTTGTTTCGCTCATCGCTTTTTCTAAAGAGTTCGTCATCTGGTCTGCATACATAATGACGCGGCCATGTACGTTACGCGCCGCACGGCCTATGGTTTGGATAAGTGATGTTTCAGAGCGCAGAAAGCCTTCTTTGTCAGCATCCAAGATTGCAACAAGTTCTACTTCCGGCAAATCCAAACCTTCACGGAGAAGGTTAACACCAACAAGTACGTCATATAGACCTTTTCTAAAATCAGTCAGGATAGTAATACGATCTAGAGTGAGGACTTCGCTGTGAATGTAGGCAGCCTTAAATT
>CAYGIN010000014.1:0-14359 GCA_964349995.1 uncultured Candidatus Saccharibacteria bacterium
ATAAAAATTGAACCAGAAGTAAAAATTGTATAGAAATATTTTTTAAATAAAAAAATAAAGTTATCCACACCGCGAAGATTAATTTCATTGTATCTATAACTTATTTACTCGATACTAATGTGTAGAGCATCGAGATTGTTTATTGCGTTGTCCGCGGACAAACTTTACACAAGGTCGGTCGATGTCATAAAAATTTTGCGATCAGATCGCTACTACAATGGCAAAGAAAAAGAAAGCAGCAAAGAAGAAGAAGCGCGCGTAGTCGCTCTCTCCTTTAACGCGTCGTTAAAGGATATCCTCTCGAAAGAAAAATCTCTCGCCGCTGGCGGGGGATTTTTCTTAGTATTTATGGTAATCTTTGCCCATGATTTCGCTCAAAAACCTTTTTGGCGGCGGCTCGCGCGCCCTCAAGGATAACGCTAAAACTATTGCCGCTGTAACTGCTTTTGAGCCTGAATTTCAGGTCCTTTCTAATGAGGCACTTAAGGAAAAAACACTTGAGTTCCGGCAGCGCTTGAAAGAGGGTGAAACGCTCGACTCACTCCTTCCTGAGGCCTTTGCTGCCGTACGTGAAAGCGCACGCCGTACCCTTCATCTACGCCCGTTCGATGTACAGCTTGTCGGCGGCATTATTATGCACAAACGCGGTATTGCAGAGATGCGAACGGGAGAGGGCAAAACTTTGGTTGCAACATTGCCTGCATATTTAAATGCATTACCAGGCCTCGGTGTACACGTTGTTACGGTGAACGACTATCTCGCACGCCGCGATGCAGTATGGATGGGTCAAGTATATGCCGCACTGGGCTTGTCTGTTGGTGTTATCAATAACAATGAATCGTATCTATACGATACGGCGCATTCAGAAAATGACGCGATGCGCGATGAAGAAGGAAGCTTTCGCGTGTTTTATGAATTCCTCCGTCCATGTTCTCGCCGTGAAGCATACGAAGCTGATATAACCTACGGCACAAACAGCGAATATGGTTTTGATTACCTGCGCGACAACATTGCCTACAGCTCAAATGAAGTGCGTCAGCGAGGGCATCATTTTGCAATTGTCGACGAAATCGACTCAATCTTAATTGACGAGGCGCGCACACCGCTTATTATCTCTGCCCCAGCTGCTGAGTCGGAAGACCTGTATCGGATCTTTGCGGATCTTTCCACAAAACTCAACCCAGAAACTGACTACACCGTTGATGAAAAGCAAAAAGCTATCCAACTTACGGACGCTGGCATTGAACATGCAGAAAAGTTGCTTGGTGTGGAAAATATTTATACGGAAAAAGGCATCAAATTTGTGCACCATCTGGAGACCGCCGTGCGTGCAAAAGCACTCTTTCATAAAGATAAGCACTATGTCGCCAAAGATGGGGAAATAATAATCGTTGATGAATTCACAGGACGTATGCAACCGGGCCGCAGGTGGTCAGAGGGCTTGCACCAGGCTATAGAAGCCAAAGAAGGGGTACCGGTACAGAAAGAATCACGCACCTATGCGTCGATAACATACCAAAATTACTTCCGTCTCTATGAAAAGCTTGCAGGTATGACAGGTACCGCAAAAACCTCTTCGGAGGAGTTCTATAAGGTGTATGGGCTTGAAGTTGTTGATATACCAACGAATAAGGCAGTAGTGCGTGCCGACCGCAACGACCAGATTTTCCAGACGGAGAACGGCAAGTTCAAGGCACTCGCACGAAAAATAAAAGAGCTTCACAAAGAAGGCCAGCCAGTACTTGTGGGTACTGTCTCGATTGAGAAAAACGAACTACTCTCTGCGTATCTAAAACAGGAGGGTATTCCACATGAAATATTGAATGCAAAAAACCACGAACGTGAAGGCGAAATTGTCGCTTCGGCTGGTGAAAAGGGGAAGGTGACTGTTGCAACAAACATGGCAGGTCGTGGTGTCGACATTAAATTGGGTGGGGCTACGTCAAATCCTGCACATGCAGAGGAAATTAAAGCACTCGGTGGTTTGTTTGTGATTGGCACTGAACGTCATGAAGCTCGTCGCATCGACAACCAGCTACGAGGCCGCAGCGGCCGCCAAGGAGACCCAGGCGAAACGCAGTTCTTTGTGTCGCTTGAAGATAGTCTTATGCGCGTTTTTGCCCCAGACTCTATTAAGGGGTTGATGGGTCGCTTTGGTATAGCAGAAGATGAGCCTATAGAGAACTCTATGGTGACGCGTGCGCTTGAAAGTGCTCAGACAAAAATTGAAGGATTTAACTTTGATTCACGCAAACATGTGCTCGAATTCGACAACGTGCTCGATAGGCAACGCAAAGCGGTGTATGATCGTCGCCGCAAAGTGTTGGTTGGTACTCTCGACGATGTAGAGGATGTTCTCGAAGAACTCGCGGGAGATAATGATGAGGCGAAGAGTGTGGCTGTAAAAAAAGAAACAGAGTTTGGCCGTGACGCTTTCCTAGGAGCTGCACGCACTGTAATGCTGCAGACAATAGATATATTGTGGATGGAACATTTGGAATCGATGGAGTATCTCCGTGGCAGTGTAAACTTGCGCGCCTATGGCCAACGCGACCCTCTTACTGAGTACCGCAAAGAAGGCACACGTATGTATAGGGAGCTCGAATATATGCTTGCTGACCGCGTATTTCAAATTCTTGGCGGCCTTACTGCGCAATCTGTACAACCACCCGCACCAATTCCTACCATTACCTTGCAAGCTCCCGATAGCGAAGCGCTCGGTCGTAATGAAAAGGTAACCATCACCAACGGCACTGAAACTCGAGAAATGAAATTCAAAAAAGCTGAACCCTTGCTCAAACAAGGGTGGAAGATAGTTGAATAACTATGAGAGAATCTGCCGGAGGAATTATAAAAGGTCCGGATGGTCACATTGTGCTGGTTCAACAGCACGGAAATTCCTGGTCGTTTCCTAAGGGTGGTGTTGAAGAAGGGGAGACGGCTCTCCAAGCAGCTACCCGAGAAATACAAGAAGAGAGCGGCATTACTGATCTTGTATTGATTCAGGAGCTTGGCTCGTATGAGCGGTATTCTATAAGTAAGGATGGGTTAGGGGAGAATAAAGAATGGGGATTGCAGAAGAAAACCCTGTTTTTCTTCACTACGTCTCAATCTGAATTGCCGCACCGCGATCCTGATGATGAAGTCACGGAGGTCAGATGGGTCACGCTGGATGAAGCGTATGAACTGCTTACACATCCAAAAGATAAAGAGTTTTTGGGTTCAGTTCGGTCTATACTAGAGCAATGACGCCCGACATGCTCACGCTTGTTCCCGCAGCCTTCCTCGCGGGCATCTTGATGTTTCTTGCCCCGTGTACTCTTCCTCTGGTGCCAGGATATTTGGCGTTTATTGCAGGAGTGCCTGAAAGGGAAGTTTCAAAAACGGGCTCTCGTGATGCAAAGCGCCGAGTCATGCGAAATGCAATCTTTTTCTGTCTCGGTTTTTCTATTGTGTTTGTAGTGTTGGGATTGTTTGCCGCAAGTATTGGGGCAGTGCTAGGGCCGTGGCGCGAGCTAATAAGCCGTGGTGCGGGAGTTTTGATTATTATATTTGGTCTCACGATGTTGGGGCTCATACGCATTCCAGCTCTTATGTCGGAGCATCGCATCAAAGCACCTCACTTTATTGTCGTCGGTCGACCTGAAAGCTCCTTCCTTATAGGTGTACTATTTGCTCTCGCGTGGACACCGTGCGTTGGTCCTATCCTTGGCACTGTTCTGCTCTTTGCATCAAGCTCTGCAACTGCTACACAAGGCGCACTACTTCTCTTCGTATTTTCACTCGGGCTCGCGATCCCATTTATGGGAACAGCGTTTCTTATTGGTAGCGCAGGAAAATGGTTTACTCGCATGAAAGGCAGTGTCGAGTTTATTTCAAAAATGGCAGGGGTAATTCTTGTTGTACTAGGCTTGTGTATGCTGTTTGGATATTTGGGTTTCTTTGCACAATTTGAAATCGACGGATTGCTGAACTACCTCTAATGCACTAAGATGCAATTATGTTGAGAGTATTACTTCATATCTTTATTACCGCAGGAGCATTGTTGCTTATCGCACGCTACGTGCCAGGTATCGTCATACCAGGTTTTGGTACTGCGCTTTTGGTCGCACTGCTCTGGGGTATTGTTGGCGTTACTGTTCGCCCTTTGCTTGGGTTGCTGACACTGCCAATCACGATCCTCACGCTCGGTCTCTTCTCCTTTATACTCAACGCACTGTTGTTCTGGCTGCTTTCAATGTTTGTGCCGGGGTTTATGGTACGTGGTTTTATACCAGCGCTTGAAGCAACACTTATACTTTCAGTTCTATCTTTGGTGCTCCATATGTTGCTTAAAAAACCAAAGCGCGGCTTCGAAAATTAAATGGCATTTATTGATGAAATGACAATAGCCGCACGCGCTGGCAATGGCGGGGATGGTGTCGTGCGCTGGTTGCACGAAAAAGGCAAAGAATATTCTGGGCCGGCTGGTGGCAATGGTGGAAACGGGGGCGACTTCTATATACGTGGGGTGCGAGACATCAACCTGCTCGCTCGGTATCGAGGTGAGAAAAAATTCCAGGCAGAAGATGGCAAGGATGGAGAAAATCAAAATAGAGGCGGCCGTGGTGGAAAAGATTTTACACTCGACCTGCCTATAGGCTCTATCGTCCGCAATGGAAATACAGGAGAAGAATTTGAACTTATAGAAGAAGAGAAGCCTATGCTTGTACTTAAGGGCGGCCGCGGCGGAGCAGGAAACACTGCCTTCAAATCATCTGTTAACCAAAGTCCAATGGAGTGCACGCCGGGCGCACGAGGAGAAGTTGCCGAGCTGCACATTGAGCTACGGCTTATTGCTGATGCCGGGCTCGTGGGTTTACCCAACGCCGGAAAATCATCCCTTCTCAATGCCCTAACAGGAGCATCAGCTAAAGTTGGCTCATATGCATTCACTACTCTCGACCCGAATCTAGGCGCTTTGTATGGATTCGTCCTTGCCGATATTCCAGGAATTATCGAAGGTGCGTCAGAAGGGAAGGGCCTCGGCTCTCGCTTCCTCCGCCATATCTCGCGCACACGTTTTCTAATGCATTGTGTGTCGCTCGAATCTGACACTCCACTTGCGGACTATACTCTTATCCGCCAAGAACTCAGCGCGTTTGAAGGTGGTATTTTGTCACAGAAGGCTGAAATTATCGTACTGACGAAGTCGGATACCCGAGACCCCACGTACATACAGGAAATACGGGACTTGTTTACAAAAGAGGAAAAAAAGACTGTAGTTGTCTCCGTGTTAGATGATGAATTGGTCAAACAGCTTCGCGATACACTTATTGCCGCATTGCGGTAGTATATAAGGGTTATGGCAGAATACCGCCCCACCATAGGGCTTGAAATCCATGCTGAATTGAACACGCGCACCAAGATGTTTTGTGCGTGTCTCAACGATGCTGATGAGAAGCGCCCGAACGTAAATGTCTGTCCTGTATGTATGGCGCACCCTGGAACGCTTCCTGTGATAAACAAAGAGGCGGTTAAGCACGTGCTTCGTATGGGGTTGGCGCTCAATTCTACGCTCGCAGACTACACGGAATTTGATAGAAAGAGTTATTTTTACCCAGACATCCCTAAGGGTTACCAGTTAAGCCAATACGCATATCCGCTTGTACGCGGAGGTGTACTGCGTAACATTGAAATAACTCGCATTCACCTAGAAGAAGATACAGCCCGTTCGCAACACGAGGGAGACACAAGTTTCATTGACTATAACCGTGCAGGTGTTCCGTTGATGGAACTTGTTACAGAGCCTGTGATTCATACCGCAGAGGATGCGGGTAATTTTGCGCGTGAACTTCAGCTACTGCTCCGCTATTTAGGAGCAGGGGAGGCAAATATGGAGAAAGGCGAGATGCGTGTGGAAGCTAACATCTCGGTCAGCAAAGATGACACTCTTGGCACAAAAGTTGAGGTCAAAAACCTAAACTCATTTCGCTCGGTTGAACGAGCCATTGCATACGAAATCGCTCGCCATATAGAGGTGCTTGAAAAGGGCGGCACGTTAGTACAGGAAACACGCGGCTGGAACGAGAACACACAGAGTACATTCTCTCAGCGCAAAAAGGAGTCGAGCCACGACTACCGATACTTCCCAGACCCAGATCTTCCCAAGCTTCGTCTATCTGAGATATCGGAATTCTCAGCAGACGCACTCCGCGCATCACTACCTGAACTTCCTTTTGAAAAGCGAGAACGTCTTGCAGCACTAGGTTTCTTGCAAAGCCAAGATATAGAGCAGTTGGTAGGGGATGAAAAGCTTGCCGCACTCTTTGGCGAGATGGAGACGACTCTTAAAAGCCCTGAACTAATTAAAAGTGCCGCAAACTTTATTCTCAATGATATTGCTGGACAGTTGAAGAAAGATCCGCAGTGGTCTATCCCAGCGGCAGCATTTCTTACTGATGTGGTAAAAAAATATGCAGAAGGCACGATGGCGTCACCGCAGGCAAAGCAGGCAATTCTCACGGGCACGATAGTTGCCGCTATTGATAACGCAGCGCTCCCAGCGCTTGTGCAGAAAATTATTGATGCACATCCGGCAGTGGCCGCTGACTACAAGGCAGGGAAGGCAGCCTCGCTCCAATTCCTTGTCGGGCAGGGAATGAAAGAAAGTAAGGGTTCTGCAAATCCTACAGCACTTGCTGAGGAGTTTAAGAAAGCGCTCCAATAGAAGATAAAATTGGCTTTTGCACATCCCCGATGAGCGGGGTTTTTATTATGCGTATATACTAAGTGCAAATGGACGAACTAGAAATCTCGGGGAAACGATACTTCTCGGCGAAGCGTATCGCAAAGGAGAACCGATATCATCCAGACTATGTCGGGCAACTTATCCGAGCAGGAAGAATCTCTGGTACGAAAGTTGGACGCGCATGGTATGTAGATGAAGCTTCTTTCGCCGAGTATCTCGGTAAGGAGAGGGGAACATTGAGGTCGCCTGCGGTTGAGCTTGTGACCGAACCTACACAGGAACCTTCTTTCGAAAAAGTCCTCGGGGGTCCTCGGTTTCCTTCGGAAACCTTGCGCCAGACTTTTTCTCAAGAAGTTCCTGTTTCGGCATCTACACCCGTCGTGGTTGTGCAAGCAGATCCTGTCACAATTGTTGAAACTGCAAAAGAAACAACACCTCAGGCTATAGAAAAGAAAGTCCCGTTTAAAACATCGCTCACATACATTCCTGACAACAGCCCTTTGTTTCCAGCAATACAGAAAAGAACAAAGCCAGTAGAAATAAAAAAAGATGAGTATATAGTAGCTCAAATAGTTAAACCAGTGCACACAGTGCAGCCAATCTCACGCCCTAAAAGAAGCGGATGGAATATAGGTTATGCCGTAGCAGGAGTTGCTGCGGTGGCGACTGTATTTTTTAGCTTCGCTTTCTTCGGATCATTAGGTGTCAATTCAACCGTACTAGTAGAGAAAGGGAAGCCGGCAAGCGTCGCTTTTGCGCAAGAAGGAACATTTTGCTTCATTTTTGGAAATTGTCAAAACGGTCAAAAGTAAAATTTTCACTTAAAAATTAGATAAAGAAAATATCATAGAAAATGGCCCCGGCGGCAATCCGATCGGGGTGATTTTCTTTCATAGTGCAGTTTTTGCAGCCGATATCTCGGCAAGGCAAGACGATAAACCTTTATTTTTCAATAAATAAAACAGCATTAAAACAACAACGATAATTCTTCAGAATTTTATATCAAAAACTGCATGTAAAATTTTGCTGATATCTAGAATTATGTTTCCCAAAATAACTTTTGTTTAAAAGTCTTATATTATTTTCTATCCACATTTTTTGCTGAAAATTCTCTAAAGAATTTAATACTTTTCTCGTAACATATATGTAGTGCCTTCTCCGAAATCACTGCATAAACAAAAGTAATATCGGACCTCATGACATCTTCGAAAAAAATAATCTCAAATGATGGTCAACCGATGCTTTCGGTACGCAAAACAGCTCTTCGTCTGAAGTGCGCGCCTGACTATGTCTCCAAGCTCTGCCGTGAAGGAAAACTGAAGGGCGCGCTCGTTAATGGGGCCTGGTTCGTAGACAGGGACTCTATAGATGTTTTTGAAAAAGTTCGCTCAGCTGCCAAGATTGCGCGATCCCAGATCCTTGCTCAGCAGCGTCGCGAAGAAAACCTTACGTATCAAAATAAAAATGGCCCACTGGTTCCTAAAAACATTGTGGCTCGGCGCCTTAAATGTGCTCCGGACTACGTAAGTAAATTATGCCGTGAAGGCAAACTAGAGGGGGTGCTTGTTGAGGGTTCATGGTTTGTTGACAGCGCTTCCATTGAGCGATTTGAGGAGATTCGCGCTGCTGCAAAGACCGTACGAGCTCGTGAACTTGCAATCCAGCGTGTTCAAGAAAATCTCTTCTACAAAAAACATTACGGCACTGCGGTTGAAAAAATACGTTCAACCCTCCAGACCCTGCCTATCGGTGCTCCTATACGAATGGGACTGGGGGCAACCTTGCTGTTTGGAGCGCTCGTATTTGCAAGCAGTATGCATGTGCCACAGCAGAATCAATATGCTGCAATCTCTCAAACCCAATCACCCTTCTTCGGCACGGGAGCGCCGTCAGTTGTGTTGCCAACGAGCACGGGCAATGCATTTGCAGGTGCAACCAAGTTTCTCTCAAATGTTTTCTCTACGCTCTTCGGCAACGAGACACAAGTTGCTGTAGAGACTTCACAGAACACTACACAGAAACCAGCTTCCCCGGAAAGCGGAAAATCCGTTGCTACAGATTTTCCTACGTCCGGCCGGTCGGGGTCGGCAGACGACGCGCCTACCTACATTCCGGGTAAACCTGCTTCTGCTTCAGCTTCGTCTCCAGTTGTGATTAACAATTATCCTGTCATCGAACGCATCGTTGAACGCAGTGTTGCAGTTGGTGGCGTGTCAGAGGAAGATCTCACAGGTCGCTTGCAGGATCTCTACAACCGCCTTGCAGTACAGATTTCCAACCTCCAAAACCCAGGTCGTGAAAGCCCACTCCAAAACTTCGCTGTCTCACAAGTCATCAACAATCTTTCAGATGTTCGGCTCAATGGCACCACAAGAGCAGATGGCATTACTGCGTCATCCGTCATCGCGGGTAGCCTTGATGTCTCCGGCAATACAAACCTAAGTGGCAACAGTGTCGTCGGTGGCACGTTGAGTGCAGGTACTACTACGCTTGCAAGTCTTACGGTAAGTGGCAATGCCACAACAACGGGTGTCGCGTACTTCGGAACTGACGTCAACATAGGAGGCAATACCGTCATTGCGGGCAATCTGAGCGTATTAAATAGCAACAGTAATCCCGGTACGGCGTTTGCCGGCACCACAACGGTTACCAACCTTGCCGTCACCAACACGTCGACTTCGACGTTTGCAGGGGCAGTTTCTTCGTCGCTGGGCGATTTGTTTGTTGCTGCAAAACAAGGTTTTAACTTGCTACTGAATCCCTACGGAGGCAGTGTTGGCATCGGCACCACGTCGCCTGCACAAACATTTGCAGTGCAGGGCAATCAGTATACGAGTGGCACGGCATTCTTCGGTGACGCAATTACAGCAACCTCAACCCTCTTGGTACTTGGCAACACCACGCTTGCAAACGCAACTTCTACAAACTTCTTCTCCGCCACGGCATCGAGCACCAACTTGTTTGCACAACTTGCGTCGCTTGGATCACTCACGGCGCAATCCCTTAGTGCAAGTGGAACTTCGAATTTCACAGGCCTCGCAAGTTTCTTCAATGGCTTCCTCTCGCTCGCATCCACTACCATCGGTGCAGGCACACAAACAACAGGTTTGACGATAAACGGCGGAGCAACAACAACGGGAAATGCATATTTTGCAGGGGGGCTTGGGGTTGGGGTTGCAACTTCTGCTGTAGGAGTGTTGCAAACATCCGGCAACGCCTACGTTGGAGGCAACTTGTTTGTTGGCGGGAATTCAACAACGCTCGGCAACAGCTCTTCAAATACATTAGTCATTAACTCGTCGATACAATCCAATATCATACCGGACCAAAATATCGAATATGACCTCGGCTCCTCGTCTTTCTACTGGCGCAATGTGTATGTGGGTAACATTGTGGCAAATAATATTTCAGCTGCTTCAACGACCATCGCAGGCACCGCATCCGCGACGTTTACCATCAACTCCGACAACGTCTCTTCCGATGCAGAGGATATGGATTTTATTTTCTTCCGCGGTAACGTGGTGCCAAATGCACTTATTTCATGGAAGTCAGTTGCGAAGCGATTTGAATTTAACCAGGCAACGTATATTTCCAATCAGTCCGGCTCCACCACTCAGCCCACACTTCGTCTCCAAGGCGTCTCGGGACAGACGGGTAACCTCTTCGAGCTTGCATCATCGACCGGCACTACGCTCTTCTCCGTAGACGCCAACGGTGCGACACTTGGCAATGGTTTCGTCTCGCAGGCGTCGTCGACTGTGATAGGGAATTTCACGACGACGGGGAATGCAATATTCGGCGGGACGTTTTCAACAGGTACGACGACGCTCAACAACCTCTCGGTCACAAATACCTCCACCTCCACCTTCGCCGGACCCGTCACCTTCGGCTCCAACCTCCTCAATATCATCTCAACTGGACAGGTTTCACTCGGTGCCGCTCTCGCCAACGCCTCCGCACTCCTCCAACTCGATTCCACTTCACGCGGCTTCCTGCCGCCGCGCCTCACCACAATCCAAAAGAATGCAATCGGGAGCCCGTCGTCTGGTCTTATCCTCTACGACAGTGATCTCAACAAACTCAACGTGTACAACGGCTCTGCATGGAAAAACGTTGGTTCGACTGAGATTGGTGGTGAGGTCACGAATGGTACGCAGGGATCCGTCCTCTTCATTGGCGATGGCACGGTACTTGGCCAGGATGCAACCAATTTTTCTTTCTCCACCTCGACCAATCGTCTCCTTCTCACTCAAGCCTCGACAACACGCATCTCAAATTTTGGCACTGCATACTTCGGTGGCACCGCAACAACCACGATCGATTCCGCTGGCAATATCGCTGGAGCTGGTACGCTTGCTGTGACAGGTAATTCGACGCTTGCAAATGCGACCTCTACAAACTTCTTCTCCACCACAGCATCAAGCACAAACTTATTTTCGCAACTTGCGTCGCTCGGCACCTTATCTGCACAGACATTTTCTGTATCAGGAACCACTGCATTCACTGGTCTTGCCACATTCGCAAACGGCTTCCTTTCACAAGCCTCTTCAACCATTGGGAGTGGCACACAGACAGGTGGCCTCACTATCAACGGCGGTGCAACAACAACTGGTAACGCATATTTTGGCGGCAACGTTGGCATCGGCACCACCACCCCAGGTTCACTCCTCTCGCTCGGTGGTCTTGCAAACTTCACTACAGCCACCTCAACCTTCTTCTCAAGTGGAGGTATTAACATCTCGAGTGGGTGTTTTGCAATCAACGGCACGTGTCTTTCTACAGGTGTAGGTCAAGCACTTGCGGTGTACGCTACCTCTACCGTTGGTACAACGACCGTGCAATTCACAGGTGCGGCCAATAGTGCGCCGAGTTTCTCTGCGGGAGTACTTACTCTCCCAAGCAACACATCATACGCAACAGTTGAGGTCTGGGGCGCCGGTGGCGGCGGCGGCGGTGCTGGCAACGGCGGTGCTGGTACGACTGGTGGAACTACATGTTTCGGGACGAATGCTACCGCATGTTCCTCGCCGACCTTGCAGGCGACGGGTGGTACAGGAGGGTATGGATTCAATAGTGGTGGAGGCACGGGAGGTGTTGGCACAGGCGGCGATGTAAATCTTTCGGGAGGTCCGGGGGATGGGCAATTTGCTACCGTGGGAGCTTCTCTTTACGCAACCGGCGGCACGGGCGGAAGTGCACCGCAAGGTGGTACGGGGGGTACATCTAATGCTTACAACACGAACGGCAGTAGCGGAAATCCATTCGGCGGCGGCGGCTCAGGCGGTTCGATAAATGGCCAAGACAGTCTGTGGGTTGGTTCTGGCGGCGGCTCAGGTGGTTACTCGAGTAAACTCATCACTGCGCTCAGCAGTAGTTATAAATTTACAATCGGGGCAGGAGGTACGGGAGGAAGTGCGGGAACCGGTGGCGGTACAGGCGGTACAGGCGGTACAGGCGGCGTCATCATTAAGATTTACACCACTGCGAGCGGCGGCTCTTTAAGTCTCGGACAGTCACAAGCCCCAACACAGACACGCTTTACCAGTAGCTCAGGTACGTACACCGTCCCGCCGGGGGTTTCGTATATAAAGGTGCAGATCGTCGGCGGCGGCAGCGGCGGTTCAAGCGGCCACGGAGCAGTTGGATCCGCTGGTGGAAATACTACGTTCGGATCTCTCACAGCAGGTGGTGGACAGGCTCCTGCAGACTATGCGTCACCCGCATCGGGAGGGACAGCGAGTGGCGGCGATATCAACATCCCTGGTATGGCTGGCACAGGCGGCGGCGGCTCATCTGCAGGAGCACTGGGAGGAGAGGGCGGTAGCGGCGGCAGCTCTGTGCTCGGTGGTGCCGGTGCGGGTGGATACAATCAAATCGGTACTGCGGCGGCGGCCAATTCCGGCTCTGGCGGCGGCGGCGGCGGCTTGAGTGGTGCGACAGGCACCTATGTTGCAGGCTCAGGAGGTGCGGCGGGAGGATATGTTCAGAAGCTCTACGTGTCTCCATCCGCAAGCTATTCGTATTCTGTGGGTAGCGGCGGTGCAGGCAATGCGTCGCCCGGCTCCGATGGCTACGCTGGTGGCAACGGCGCCGCAGGCATCATCATCATCGACGAGTACTACGGCTCAAGTAGCAACATTTCAAGCACAGGCACTATCAACTCTGGCACTCAAGGCCAGTTTGCATTTTTCGCAACCAGCGGCACAGCACTCTCTGGAACTTCAACACTCTTCCTCGACACAGCAACTTCAAGACTTGGTATCGGTACAACAACCCCATGGGCAAATCTCTCGGTCACGAGCGCTTCACAGCAAAGTGGCAGTCTCACGCTTTTCTCCGTCGCCTCAACGACCGGCACCTCACTCTTTAATATTCAAGGCAACGGCAGAATTGGTATCGGTACTTCCTCGCCGACCCAGGCGCTGCTCTCAATTGCGAATACAGGGACCGCGACCCGCATCTCGATAGATACGGGAGGTACAGACAACGCTGAGATGATTCGCTACACACGCAATGGCACCACATTGTGGGACACTATTGTTGACGGCTCAGGTATCTCAGACGGATATTTCCTCCAGGATGGAGACGCTTCAAACGGCGTATATCTTGCGCAGAATTCTACGAGTTGGACAGGGTACTCGGATCAACGCCTCAAGGAAAATATTGAAACGTATAGTGTGCTCGATCGTCTCGAAGATTTTCGCTCAGTCTCCTTTGATTGGAAAGCAAACGGTGTACATGACATTGGTGTAATCGCACAAGAAGTCGCCCTCGCGTTTCCCGAGGTGGTTGACCAGGGGAGCGATGGTGAACTTTCGACCACAACTGTGAATCAAGCAGGGGTATGGGGCGTGCGCTACGACAAATTTGGTGCACTCGCGCTCCAAGGTCTCAAAGAGCTCAATCTAAAAGTTGACGCACGCACCGGTGACCTTATGTCGACATCAACCATATCTGATCTCACCGCGTCTTCAACAAGTCCAGTAGTTGAAGGATTCTCTTCGGCACTCCAGGCTGCAGTTGGAAATCTTGGTTCAGTGGTTGTAAAAATGTTTAACGGAATAGTTTCAGCAACGGTCGGTATCTTTAATAAAGTGTATGCAAAAGAAGTTCACACCGACCAACTTTGTCTCTCTGATTCAAATGGCGAAACATGTATCACGAAGTCGGAGCTCGACTCGCTCCTTGCTGGCATCGCAAGCTCAACTCCAAATGGCAGCGGCAATGGTGGTAGTACAGCTACAAGTACAGATAACGGAAGCGGAACAGCAACTTCAACTGACAGTATCGCTCCTGAAATAATATTGCTTGGTAATAACCCAGCAACCATTACTGTCGGATCTGTATACAGCGACCCAGGCGCTACTATTATAGATATAGGAAGTCCAAACATCGGATACACTGTCTCGCTCGATAGCGCTACCAGTACTCCTCTGGAACAACTCCAGCTCGACACTTCTGCATCTGGCACACACACCATTCTCTTTAGTGCGACAGATCAGGCGGGGAACACGGGGACTGCTACGAGGACGGTGATTGTTTCCGACCCGAATGCTCCAGACACTAATGCTACAAGTACTCCAGAAGGAAACTAGCCGAGATTTGTTGCTGTATAAGAATATCTCGGCT